>CAMCCX010000010.1 GCA_945873305.1 Akkermansia muciniphila | reverse complement strand
CCGCGAAATCCCCGCCACCCGCCAACAGGCCCGCTCGATGATTTTCGACTACATCGAAACCTTCTACAATCCGCGCCGCCGGCACAGTTCGCTAGGTTACCCCTCGCCAGCCGAATTCGAACAACAGACTCAATCAAGAGCTCTCTTCTAACTGTCCGCGTTTTCGGATCGACATCAGTCATGGCGAAGGGCATGGGAGCGCCGGCGGCCTTGGCGGCATCCACCAGCGGCTTGAGTGCCTTGGGATCGGCGGCGACTTTGCCCTTGAGTGAGTTGGTTAGGCTGATCGACTGGCCGTTGCGATTGAGCAACCAAGGGATGATCATCGGCTTCTTGGGTGCGCCGCCGAGGCCCATGGTCGATGCGATGGGCATGCCGATGAGCATGTGGGTGGCCTGGATGTCGCCATTGGACAGTGAGTCGCGGATGGCGGCCCAGCTCGCGCCTTTGGTGACGGTGGAGTTGATGCCGTATTTCTTGAAAAGCCCCTTTTCATGGGCGATGACGATGGGCGAACAGTTCGTTAGCGCGATGATGCCGAAGTTGACATTCGGTGATTCGGGCGACTCGCTGGCGGTCTGTGCTCCAACCCAGCCGGCGGGAAGTCCCGAGGCAAGAAGTCCGAGCGCAGTGGTCTTGGTGGATACGGAGATGAACTTCCGTCGTGATAGTGATGGTGTGGATTCCATGGTGGCTTGAGTGGGGTCGTTCGCCATCATAGCGGCATGAATGCCAACTCGGATTTTATGAAAAACGCATCGGGTATGTGGGTTCATCATGGGAATGAGGATTGCTCATGCGCCTTGGGAACACTGCGTGGCGGTGCGAAACAAATCCTCCCGATAGATGCGGGACAGCGACCCGCAAGTGACATCCGGCAGGATGCCGACGTTGCGGAGTCCGGCGAGCACCCATGAGGCCTTTTCCACCGTGGGCCGGTTCACCGAGTCCCCGTGAAAGACATGAAAGACGGAGGCGCTGGTGACGCCGGCTCCGGTGTTGAACTGGCTGCCAAGACTGTTCCGCAGCACATCCTCCGCAGCTCCGGTATAATCCTTAAGCGCGAGGATCGAGATCATGTCATTGCGGAAAGCTGGATCCTGGCAGAGCCGGCAGGCGTCCAACAGAGCGGCGACCAACGCGATCGACTCGTCCTTGCGCTCGTGGAGGAGTTTCCCGGAAACCAGCAGCACTTTCTCGGGGTGACCATGGGAAAGATCCGAGGAAGTAACAGGGCACCAGCCGGTTCCAGCCAGAACTGACTCGGAATTCCACGGCTCGCCGACGCAGTAGCCGTCGATGTGGCCGGCCTTGAGGTGGCGCGGCATGAGCGGGGGCGGCAGGAAGATGATTTCCACGTCAGTCGGGGCTGATAGCCCGTAACGTTTCAACCACTGATGGAGAAGGATGTGATGGGATGAAAAGCGATGGGTGGCGGCCAGGGTAAAAGGCCGGTCCCGCTTCCAGTGATGGGTAAGGAACGATGGCAGGCCCTCGCCCTTGCCGATTTCAGATGGCAGGAAATCATTTGATAGAGTGATGGCATTGCCGTGCAGGTTGAGTATCAAGGGCACGGCGACTTCGCAGCGCAGCTCGCTGAAGCCCATGCCGAGAGCGAAGGCGATCCCGGAGATCGACTGGGCGGCGTCCAAGTCCCCGTAAAAGATCTTATCTCGCACACTCGTCCAGCCGAGCTCGCGCGATAGCACCACGTTCAACCCGTAACGCGCGAAAATCCCCGTCTCCATCGCGACAGCGATCGGGGCGCAGTCACTGAGAGGAACGAATCCCAAGCGAAGTGGGACACCCGGTTTTTGCGATTGGTCATAATGCTTCACGCTGCTGCCTAAGCGCGTGGAATGCCAAAGGTGGGAAATTGGCACAAGCGCTGCTAATTTCCCTCTGACTTTCAATGAAAGACATTCATCTATGGACTGGGTTCCGGATTTAAGACAACTGAGGGCATTTGTGGCGGTGGTGGAAGAGGGCAGCTTCACGCTCGCCGCGCGTCGGATCTTCGTGACGCAGTCGGCCGTGAGCCATTCGCTGAGAACGCTCGAGGAGCAATTATCCTGCCGCTTGCTGGACCGCACCGGTAAAAGAGTGGCGGTCACCGCCGAGGGCGAGTTGCTTCTCAGTCGCTGCAAACGGGTGATTTTCGAGCTGGAGCAAGCCAGCCGCGATCTGGATGGCCTGCGCCGCTGGGGACAGACGCGAATCCGGATCGGCGCGCCCCACAGCCTTTGTCATTTTCTAATTCCTTCAGTCCTGCGCGAGTTCCGCGAGTGTTTCCCGAGGTGCGAACCGGTCATCGAAGCGGGCGACACGACTCTGTTGCTAGATCGACTGGCCGGCGCGGATCTCGATCTGGTAGTCGGTCTGAAGCCCCGGGGAAAAGGGGAGGATGGCTATCGTCCGATGTTCAAGGATCGCCTGGCGTTGGTGGTCTCGCCGTTTCATCCGTGGGCGCTCGACAGCTCGTCGGTGATTTCCACGATTCATGACCACCAGTTCATCATCTACGCCAAAGCGACCGAGACTCATCGCCTGATCGAGGAGTGGCTGGAGCAAAAAGGCGGTCGCGGGAGGAAACCGCTGGTGCTGGGAGATATGCAGGCCATCAAGGAAATGGCGAAGCTCGGCATCGGTGTGGGAATCGTGGCACCCTGGGTGGCGGCACGCGAGATCGCGGACGGGAGTTTGAAAGTCGTCAACATCGACGAGCCCGGTATCGAACGCGAATGGGGCGTGTTCCACTCGCCGAAGCGAGAGCCGAGCTTGGTCGAAGAGGCGTTCATCGGCCTCTGTGAAATGGCGTTCGCCGCGATGCCTGCCACTCTCACAGAATGAGAAAAGGGCGTTTCGTTTGACCGAAACGCCCTATCTTTTCAGCAACCTGTCGTCAACTATCAGAAGGTGTAATTCAACTCAACCGAGAATCGTGCGGTGGTTGGAAGACTGTCGTTCTTGCCGTTAGCCGTGTAGTCGTCCCCCTCGGATTCGAAGAACGCGACCTTGGCGATGGCGGTGAAGTTGTCGTCGAACTTCTTGGTCAACACGGAGTCGTATTCCCAGCCGTAGCCGGTCGAAATCCCGTTGTCTCCGAGAGCGTGCAGGACGTTCACCCACTTGATGCCGCAGAAGATCGGCACCGTGTGCGAGAGGTAGAGATTCGTGAGACCGTTGTGCGCGCCGGAGATCCGGGCGGCGTCGGTGACGTCAGCGAAGCCGTTGAAGGCGTGGACCGTCGCGAGCGGGGTTTTGAAGCCGGCGTCGAGATGCTCGAGACCGAGAGTCAGGGCCTGCGGGCCGAAGGCTTTCGTCGCCGTGGCATGGGCGTAAAGCGCCTCATCCTCGCCAAGCGTCCCGGCCTTGTCCTGCCACGCGAGTTCTCCATAGAGCGCGAGGCCGCCTAACTTGCCCTTGGCGCTGAGTCCGAAGGTGTTGTTGTCCCATGCGCCGACATCTTCGAAGTTCATCACGTAGGCGTAAGCGCCGAGCGTAATCCCCTCGATGCCAGTGTATGACGCGTTGAAGAGATGGCTG
Source organism: Akkermansia muciniphila (assembly GCA_945873305.1). Classification (GTDB taxonomy): domain Bacteria; phylum Verrucomicrobiota; class Verrucomicrobiia; order Verrucomicrobiales; family Akkermansiaceae; genus Luteolibacter; species Luteolibacter muciniphilus_D. The sequence goes on along the minus strand of CAMCCX010000010.1, from coordinate 45,358 downwards.
CTGGTTCCGATGTCCTCGACGTTGGTGGTGGGGGACGAGAGCGGCGCGTCCGCTTCGGAGCCGAAGATCCGATTCACTTGATTCAGATAGGCGTAGCTGAAAGTCAGTCCGTCGATGGACTTGTTGGAGAACGAAACCGCATCGTAGGTCTGTTCGTTTTGTCTCCATCCGACGTTGCCGATGAACGCCGCGTTATCGTAAACGATGCGTTGGCGGCCAACTTTGGCGACGGTGTCGAAGCCGTCGTATTGAAGAATCGCCTGATTGAGCTCGTTGGTCTCGGGATCGAAGATGCCCGTGTTCGCTTTATCGAACGGGTCCGCTCCGGGAGCACCGCCATTGTAGTCATCCACGGCGGCCTGCGAGAATTCTCCTTCCACCAAGGCGCTGAAGCCGTTCCAAGCCTTAGTTTTTAGCCCGAGGCGCTCGCGGAATGTGAAAGCGTTGGATTGATCAAGGCCATCCGTATCACCGAACTCATAACGGGCGCGGATGTCGATGGTCGGGGTGATCCATTGCCCGGCAGGCGCAGGCGCGGGAGTCACTTCGGGAGTCCCCGCGCAGAGCACGGGGGATGATGCCAGCAGGAGTATTGCAGCGTTTGTTTTCATGGATCGTATTTTGGTTGGGGTGACTTGGTGTCCGTGTGGACTTAGCTCGATTCCGGCCATGATGCCGGAATCGATGAGTTTTCGAATGAAGCTTGTTTCCGCGGCGGATGAGCGCGGGTCATTGGCGCGAGTCATTCCGGGAAATCGTGTTGAATGCGGACGATCCGGAAGGTGCCGTGCGGCGTGGGCATCAGCGTGTCCCACCAGACCGTGCCGTCGTGTCGGTAGCGGAGCTGAAGCGCGCGGACGCCGCCGGCTAACAAGAGGCCGAGTCCTTCCGTGAGGGTGATGGCGGCGATCTCCGGGACATAGCCGGAGGCCGCGTGCTTCGGGATGACTTCCATGAGCTCGGTGTGGTCACGGACATCATCGAAAAGCTGGCGGATCGTGGCTTCGTCGAGCTCAGCCTGATGGAGATCGGGTAGAGGGGCGGGATGACTCATGTGGGAGTGGGGTCGGTCGGGCGCACGACCATGCCTTGGCGGGGTTTGCGGGAGACCAGGAAAACGGCGTTTTTCGGAGCGGGGCAGACGTCGTGGCAGATCTTGCAGCCGGTGCAGAAATCCGGATTCACGCGCGGCTTTCCTTGCTCGACCGTGATGGCTCCGCCCGCCGGGCAGCGCTCGGAACAGACCGAACAGAACGAGCCTTGATAGGCCAGGCAGAAACGGTCGAGAATGAGCGCCAGCGGAGGCGGCTCTTCGATGACGGGAGCTTCCCGAACAACTGGCGCTGCCGGTGCCGGTGCCCCCCGGCGTCCGAACATGGAACGGAAAAGATCGCGACGACTGATGGAGCTCATTGCTTTTCGAGAAGCGGAGGACCCAAGGGCGGCTTGGGATTGGTGAGGTAGGTTTCCCGGTTGTCGAATAATGCGTTAGGCGCGTGGCACTGGAGGCAGTTCTGGCGCTCCGGGTGGGAGGTGCGGATGGCTTGTTCCCGCCCCGGACCGTGGCAGGCCATGCAGTTCTGGCGCATCCAAACGGCGTGCGGCATGGTGGGCGGCGCGGTGCCATAAGCCCGCGGGCCGTGGCCGGCGGATGATTTTCCGAGAAAGGAATTTCCAACGACTAACCTGGTTTCCGCCGGGGCGGTGAGTTGCCGCAGGCCGTCTGCAGGGACGTGGCAAGAAGTGCAATTGGTAATCCACGGGTGGCTGATTTCCGCGGGACGCTTGCCGCCGATGACGAGGTTGCTGTCTTCGCCGTGACAGGAGTTACAGGCGGATGCCTTGAGGGTGTCGATGGCGTGGGGGATCACGGGCGGCGCTCCGTCATAGGCGCGGAGTGATTTCCGGCGCTCGATGGCGGTCGCGGTTTCCGCAGGAGTGGCGGCGGTTTGGCCGGCTGACGGGGCCACCGCACGCGGCAGGTCCGCTAGAGTGAATTTCCAGTCGCGGTTGGCGAGCCACTCGGCATTGCTGATCTCCTTATACTTGGGCGCGGATGGGATTTCCTGCTCCTGTGAGGAAACCTCGTGTTTACCGGCAGCCGGAAGTCGGTTGCGCGTCACCTGGCGCTCGGTCTGGCGCATGCCCATGAAAAAACCGGAAACGGCCAACATGCAAACTATCAGGAATACCACCGCGAGCGTCTTGCGGTGCTGGCGGAAGTAGCTTTCGATGTCGTGACTGTCCATTGTCAGTTAGGCTTTACGAATCCGGGCGGCACACTTTTTGTAATCCGGCTCCTTGGAGATCGGGCAGTAGGCATCCAAAGTGATGTTGTTGATCAGGCGCTTTTCGTCGAAGAACGGCACGAACAAGGATCCCTTCGGTGGCCGGCCGCGGCCGTTGATCCATGCGGTTAGCGTGATTTCCCCCCGGCGGGTGGAGACGATGATGTCGCTGCCGTTGCTGATGCCCGCAGCCGCGGCATCATCCGGGTGAACTTCGCAGTAGGCGTTGGGCATGGCTCCGCGGAGCTGGGGCACGCGCATGGTCATGGTGCCGCTGTGCCAGTGCTCGACGACACGGCCGGTGCAAAGCCAGAACGGGTATTCGGTGTCGGGTTCCTCCGGATGGCGCTCAAACGGGCAGAACCAGATTTGGGCGCGGCCGTTCTCGGTGGTGGAGTGATAGAAATCGATGCCCTTGCCCTTTTCGACGAATGGATCCTCGCCTTCGACGAAGCGGTAGCGCGTTTCCTTATAGGAGCCGTCCGCTTGCTCGACGACTGGCCAGCGCAGGCCAGTGGCTTTGACGAGCTCGTCATACGGCGCGACGTGCTTGTGTTTGATGTGGGTCAGCGGGCGGTATTCCTCGTAAAGCACGCGGTCGGCATTGATGTCATGGAAATGGGCGTAGTCCCAGACGGGCACTTCATTGCCGGCGCCATCTTTGAAGCTGAAGATGAATTTGCCGTCCTTGTCCTTCATGCCGGGATGGCCGAGTTCGAACATCCGGCGGGCGATGGCGATGGTCATCCAGACGTCCTCGCGCGCCTGGCCGGGCGGCTGGACCATTTTGAACCATTGCTGCGTGCGGCGTTCTGAATTTCCATAAGCACCGTTTTTTTCCACCCACATCGCGGCAGGTAGAACCAAGTCCGCGATCTCGGTGGAAGCGGTCGGATAGACATCGGAAACAATGAGGAACTTGTCTTCGAGTCCGGTTTTCGTGGTGTAGAGCTTCTTGAGGTTTGGCAGCGTTTGGCCGGGGTTGGTCACTTGGACCATGATGGTGTCGATGTCGCCGCCCTTGTCCTTGGGCGTGCAGAATTTCTCAAACAACAACACCGTGTGATAGCCGATGGTGTCCTTGATCCGGCTGGCGGGAAGGTTCCAATACTTCTCACACTGCTCGCGGTGCTTTGCATTGGCGACGAGCCGTCCGCCGGGAAGCGTGTGGCAGAGCGTGCCGACCTCGCGGGCGGTGCCGCAGGCGGAGGGCTGGCCTGTTAGCGAGGTGGGGGCGTCGCCGGGTTTGCCGAAGTGGCCGCTGAGCAGGTGGATGCCGTGCACCAGCCGGTTGATCGCCGTGCCGCGGGTGTGCTGGTTCATGCCCATGCACCAGGTGGAGGTGATGCGGATGTTCGGATCGGCGAACAGGCCGCCTAACATTCTCAGTTGCTCCACCGACAGGCCGGAAAGTCCGCTGACGTATTCCGGCGTGTATTCGGCGATCCGTTTCTTGAACTCGTCGAAGGAAATCGCCACACCCATGAGGTCGGGTTTCGCGATGTCAGCGTCGGCGCGGAAGGCGCAATGGTTTTCCACGAATTTCTTATCCCATGCGCCGCGCTCGACAAGCTGCTGGGCGATGCAGTTGGCGATGGCGAGGTCGGTCTGCGGCCGGAATTCGAAGTAGTGATCGGCAAACTCCGAAGTGCGGGTGCGGCGGGTGCCTAGGTCGATGATAGTGACTTTTTGCCCGCGTTCCCGGCGGTCGAGGATGCGGGAAAACAGCACCGGGTGCATTTCCGCCATGTTATTGCCCCACATGAGAAGGACGTTGCAGGCGTCGAGATCGTCATAACAACCGGCGGGCTCGTCCACGCCGTAAGTCGAGATGTAGCCGGTGACGGCGGAAGCCATGCAGAGGCGGGCGTTAGGCTCGGTGTGGTTGTTGGAGAGGCCGCCCTTCATGAACTTGGTGGCGGCGTAACCTTCCGGGATCGTCGATTGGCCGGAGGTGTAGAAGCCGAAGCCCGGCGGGTTCTTCATGATGCGCCGAGCGGCGATATCGATGGCTTCTTCCCAGGAAATTTTCTCCATGACTCCGTTTCGGCGGAGCATCGGGTCGGTGAGGCGATCCTTGCCGTAAAGAATGCCGCCGACGTGATAGCCCTTCACGCAAAGCAGGCCTTTGTTGACAGCGGCGTCGGGATGTCCGGCGATGGCGACGACTTTTCCTTCTTTCACGCCGACCTTGACGTGGCATCCGGTGCCGCAAAACCGGCACGGGGCTTTGTCCCATTTAATGCCATCCGCTGGCGCAGTCGGCAAGGCGGGGGACTGGGCCCGGGCGACTGCGGCGGCGCTGGCGGCGGCGAGAGCGGAGGTTTTGAGGAAGGTGCGGCGTTCGATGAGATTCATGGCGCGGTTGGGATGGGAGAGGGTTCGTCAAAGCCGACGTAGATCACATCGACCTGCTCGACGCCGGGAAGCGCTTCGAGCCATTCGTGGAAATCGTGAGATGCCCCCACGTCGGGCGTATCGACGGCGAGGGGTTGCCAATGTCCGCTCGCTTCGCCTAACGAAACCTCCTGGCGTCGGGCGATTGTGGATCGCGCGGTGTCCGCCAACTCGGCGTTGTTTGATAGAGTGAGGAGAAGTCCGTTCACAGGCATTGTTGGCGTTCCTTTCGTGGTCTTTTCTGCCAACTCGCATGTCGGTTTCAAGTAAAAACGGAATGTTTTTTCTTGAATAGCCGGGCTCTTGTTTTTAAACCTCGGCCAAGGAAACGGCAGAGCGCCGGTCCGGGCGCAAAACGAAAAAAAACATGACATCAGGAACCCGACTTGGAAGATGGATGTTTTTCGGAGTGATTGCCGTAATCGCCGTTTTTTTCATGGGAGCCTTGGCGATCCCATGGTTGCAGCGGAACCGCGACCGGCCGGGACGCGCATTTTCCGACAAGAAGCCAGGTGATTTCACTCATCCTGTAGTGATCCGGAAACCGGGCGGCGTGGCGTTGGTGGACACGGGGAAAAAGGACTCTCACGGCCAAGCGGTGATGGTCGCGTGCGCCACGTGTCATGATACCCGCGACCCGAATTTCAACGCCAACAGCGGTGAGTCGTTGAAGGAATTCCATCAGGGATTGAAGACTCAGCACGGTGGTCAAACCTGCCTGAGCTGCCACAATCACGAGGATTATAACACCTTGAAACGCGCCGACGGGCGGCCGCTGGATTTCTCCGAAAGCATGCAACTCTGCGCCCAGTGCCACGGCCCCCAATACCGGGACTATCAAAATGGCAGCCACGGTGGCATGACCGGCCACTGGGACCTGAAGCAGGGACCCCGCGAGCGGAACCATTGCACGGATTGTCACGATCCACACCATCCCAAGTATCCACTTGTCATGCCGGTGTTTCCGCCCAAGCCGGTCATCGGCGAGGCGATTCCATCGGCAGACGGAGAGAAATCCCACTGATCCTCAACTCAGATTCCCATGGAAAACCAACCAACAAGTGGCGGCTGCGGTAGCGGTTGCGGATGTCATTCGGATCCCGGTGGCCAGGCCGATGCCACCCGGCGCAACCTGCTCAAAGCCGCGGGCGTCACCCTCGGCGCGGCCGCTTTCGCCAAGGCCATTTCGCCGATCGTCAACTGGAGCCGCGAGAATCTATCGGTCGATGAGTTCCTCCAGCAGCATTACCGCGAGCTGGACAAGGAGCAACTCGCCGCCGTGATGAAACGTCTGGAGCAGGACGCGAAGAAGAACTACGGCGCGGATGTCACCATCAGCGACCACCGCCCGCAGAAGGGAGTGAAATTCGGCTACGCGCTCAATCTGAGCGTCTGCATCGGCTGCCGACGCTGTGCCGAGGCCTGCCACCACGAAAACAACCACGACCGCGCGACGAATAACAGCTATATCCGCGTCCTGGAAATGCAGAAGGGCTCGATGGACATCGAGCACGGCAACGCCCATTACGACCATCCCGTGCCGCACCCGGACAAGTTCTACATGCCGGTGCAATGCCAGCAGTGCGACAATCCGCCCTGCGTCGATGTCTGCCCGGTGGAAGCTACCTGGAAAGAGGACGACGGCATCGTGGTCGTTGACTATAACTGGTGCATCGGCTGCCGTTACTGCGAGGCGGCTTGTCCCTACCACGCCCGCCGTTTCAACTGGACCAAGCCGGTGATTCCCAAGGCGGAAATCAACCCGAAACAATCCTACCTCAGCAATCGCATCCGACCGCAGGGAGTGATGGAGAAATGCACCTTCTGCCTGCACCGCACGCGGGAGGGCAAAATGCCGGCCTGCCTCGAGGCCTGCCCGACCGGCGCGCGCGTTTTCGGCAACTTGCTAGATCCCGATTCGGAAATCCGCAAGGTCATCGATAACAAGCGCGTCTTCGTCCTCAAGGAGGAATTGGGAACCCGCCCTAGCTTCTTCTACTTCTTTGACGAGTGACACCGTATGCCCATGAATTCCACGATTACCAAAGCTGAAAATCCTCACAACGCGAAGTTTCACGCCACGAGTTATTTGAAATTCCTTCGCCTCGCCTTACGGCTTGCGACCGAGGGAACCTGGACGTTTTACGTGTGGATGTTCGTCTTGAGCTGCGTTTTTCTCGTCGGTGCTCACGCTTGGGCCACGCAGGTCGCGCAAGGAATGGTCGTCACCGCGATGACCGACCATGTATCATGGGGGCTCTACATCGCGAACTTCACCTTTCTTGTCGGCCTCGCCGCCGGGGGCGTGATGATGGTGATTCCCGCATACATCTATCACGACAATGACATGCACGACACCGTCATCATTGGCGAATTGCTTGCCATCGCCTCGATCGTGATGTGTCTGATGTTCGTCGTCGCGGACCTTGGCCGCCCCGATCGCTTCTGGCACATGATGCCGTTCATCGGGAAATTTAATTGGCCGATCTCGATGCTCACTTGGGACGTGATCGTGCTGAACGGCTACCTGTTACTCAATCTTCACATTTGCGGTTACATGCTCTACAAACGCTTCCTCGGGGAGACTCCGGACAGGCGCTGGTATGTGCCATTTGTGTTCCTGAGCATCGCTTGGGCGATTTCGATCCATACGGTGACCGCGTTCCTCTACTGCGGGCTCGGTGGTCGCCCGTTCTGGAATACCGCGTTAATGGCGCCGCGTTTCCTCACCTCCGCATTTGTCGCCGGACCTGCGTTCATCATCGTGGTGCTGCAGTTGATCCGCCGCATGACCCAGATGAAGGTCGGCCCGGGCTCGATCCAGACCTTGGTCGCGATCATGCGGATCACCATTCTGATCGACCTTCTCATGTTGGGTTCGGAGGTTTTCACCGCTCTCTATACCGGCGGCGCGCATTCCACAGCCATAAGGTATCTGTTCTTCGGTCATGGCGATCTGAACGCGCTGGTTCCGTGGACCTGGGTCTCGCTGGCCTTTATGGTCACCGCCGCCGTGCTGTTGATGCGTCCCAAGGTGCACGAGCATCTCAAGGTTCTCGACGTGGCTTGCGTGCTCGCATTCGTGGGAATCTGGATTGAAAAAGGGATGGGTCTGATCATTCCTGGTTTCGTGCCATCGACTTTGCACGAGTGGGTCGAATACATCCCGAGCGCTGCCGAGTGGAAAATCATGGCCGGCATCTGGGCCGCGGGGCTGATCGTTTATACTTTGCTTCTGAAGGTTGCCATTCCGGTTTTCACAGGCAATGTGTCGGGGCGCAGAGCGAAATGATTTTTTGCGCGCCGATCCATGTCATCTGATCTTCTAATTGTCGCTTCACCGTTGGCACTCGGCCTCGCGTTTTTTTTCGCGGCCGCCTTGTATGCATCGGTCGGTCATGGAGGTGCGTCGGGGTATCTCGCCGTGATGGGTCTCATCGGGATGGCACCTGTGGAAATGAAACCTATCGCGCTAGTGCTAAACATCGCCGTCTCGTTGCTGGCTTTCATCGCGTTCGCCCGCGCAGGTCATTTCCGGGTTCGATTATTCTGGCTGTTTGCGGCGGCCTCAGTGCCCGCGGCGTTCATCGGTGGGTGGTTGCAATCTCCGGATCCGGTTTTCAAACTCATTCTCGCCGCAGCTCTCCTCTTCGGTGCGTGGCGGCTCGTATCCAACAGGAATGTGGAAGATCAGGGTCTGCGCGAGCCGCCTCTTTCCGCAATCCTGATTCTGGGACTTGCAATTGGATTTCTGTCCGGCCTCATCGGGATTGGCGGCGGGATATTTCTAACTCCACTGCTTGTCCTCTTTCGTTGGACCCCGGCGAAACCCGCCGCGGCGATCTCCGCGGCCTTCATTTTCGTCAATTCACTCTCAGGTCTCGCTGGTTTTGTCACGAAAGGCGGGGCGATTCCGCAGCTTGCGTGGTTTCTTCTCCCGGTGGTCCTCGCCGGCGCTTGGTTTGGCTCCTCATGGGGCAGCAAGCGCGCGCGAACTCCCGCGCTCCAGCGCGTGTTAGCCGCCGTGCTGGTGGTGGCCGCGGCTAAATTCGCGACTTACTGACTCACACCAGGCGGATGCAGCATGGATAACGATGCCATTCGCCCTTTTGTGTGGCGATGGCGGCGATGATTTCCGCCACGAGCGCGAGGATCGGCACGACGAACATCACTGGAACCAGAAAGATTCCGACGACAACGAACATCAGCACGACGGTGACCGAGCCGAGGCCGAGCATCACCAACATCAGGGTGATTTGGAAATTAAGCGCCTCGCGACCGTGGTGGCCGACAAAAGCGCTGCTGTCTTTTTTCACCAGCCACAAGATCAAGGGGCCGATGAAGCCCGTGAAAATCCCCAGCAAATGGCACAGCATGGCGAGGGATTTGTCTTCTTCCGAAATCGGCTGATAGGCAGGAATCGGGGGCGGGGCAGGGGAGTTGCCGGACGAGTGAGCGTGCATCGATATCAGGGTTTCCCGGCTTCGATGAACCTGACGATGTCATCGCGGCATTTGATCAGGTCCGGCGGATTCAGATAGAACATGTGGCCGCCGTCGTAGAGGGTCGTCGAGATGTTTTTCCGGACATTCACGGGCAGGTTGAGCATGTGCCGGACCGAGTGGGCGGTTCCTGCCGGTGGAGTCGCGAGGTCGGTGTAACCGCCCATCAGGAGCACTCTGAGATGCGGATTGTCCCTCATGGCGGTGGCGAGACGATCACTGACATTGACCACCTCGTTATTGGTATTCCAACGCCATGGCTGGACCTTTCCGGTGAGAATTTCGTAGGGCTGATCCTCTTTGTAGCCGAGTTCGCGCCCCAGGTAGTCGAGCAACGCCGAGGAAAACGCGCCGTAGGCCAAGGAATAGGATGGATCGTAGTCGGGGCGTGCGGCGGCCTTGTCGGTGGCATCCCACGCGACGCGGGCATCGAAGCGACCGAGTACTTTGCCTTCCTTGCGCAGCAGTTCCGCGCGGAACGCGGTGGAGTCGAGTCGCAAATCGTTCGCCAGCCAGATGGCGGCATCGATGCCTGTCAGCCGGGCCAGTTTGTCAGCCACGGCGGTCCGGGCTGTTTGATCGAGGTCATTCCCCTTGAGCAACGCCGTGGCGTAATCGCCGAAGGCGAATTCCGTGCTTTCCTTGACCAACGCATCGCGATCTCCATGGATTTTCCCATGGAAACGTGCCGTGCCCGTGAGCGAGGGCAAAAAGACCTGATACGCCAAGTCGTTGCCCTGAGCTGGCTGGAGCGTGGAAAAGTCGAGCAGCGAGGACAGCAGGACGACGCCGTTCATGCTCATTCCATAACGGGATTGGAGATGGCTGGAAAGGCCCGCAGCCCGGATGCCGCCGTAGGATTCGCCCAGAAGATATTTCGGCGATGACCAGCGGTCGTGCTCGCTGACCCAGCGGCGGATGAAATCTCCGACCGAGGAGATGTCCTCATCGAGTCCGTGGAATTCACCGGGTTTCACGTCTTTTTCGGCGCGGCTGTATCCCGTCGAAACCGGATCGATGAACACCAGATCACACACATCGAGGATGCTCAGTGGATTGTCCACCACCCGGGCTGGAGGAAACGGGGCGAGCGTTCCGTCACCGGGGAGCTTGATGATCTTCGGACCGAGCACGCCGATGTGTAACCAAACCGCCGAAGATCCGGGGCCTCCATTGAAAGCGAACATCACCGGGCGAGTGGACGCATCCTTGGTGTCGGTGCGCTCATAGCTGACGTGGAAAATCGATGCACGGGCTTTGCCGTCATCCTCTTTGAGGAATAATTTTCCAGTCGTGACTTTGTATGCAACCTTTTTACCGTCAATGGTAACGATGGATTCTTTTACGACGGGCTCGATCACTTTGGCCGCTGGTGCGTCCTTCGCGGCTTCGGCCCCCGGAGGCGCGGTTTGTTCGGCCGGCTGAGCACCAGCGGCGACTAAATGCAGGCTTAGGAAAACAGGAGTGAGGAATCGGCGCATCAGTAGAAATCGTTGGATGTAAGGCTCTTGTCGGGGATCTTGGCTTTAAGGCACGTGAGTGAAACGGCAACGGGAAATTGAATCGTCTGAAAATTTAGCGAAAACTCAGCCACGCATCGCTTCGATTTCCGCCCGCACAATTTTGACCAACTCCGGAGGACCGAGGACTTTAGCTTGGCTGCCAAAGCTCAGAACCCAGCGCAAAACCTCTTCGAGGCGCCCGACTTCGAACCGGACTTCCACTCGAGTTGCCTTCGCGTTGAGCGGGAAAATTTCCTGAGTCGGATGCCAGCGGCGTTCCTGAGCCAGTCTGGCCGCGTAATTCTTCAACTCGACTCGGACCAGTTGCCTGGAGTAATCGCCTGCGACACTCCAGATGCCGAACGATCGTTTCAAGTGATCATTTCCAGCGAATCCTTGAGGACGCTCGAAGCTTTTCTGCGTGATCTTGAGACGAGTCATTCTGGGTAGTGCGAATGTGCGCAGGGCGTTCCGCTCCAGATCTTGCGCAATCAAATACCAGCCACCATCAACCTCGCCGAGATGCAGCGGATTGACCCGCCGAAGTTCAGATATATCCGCGCCCAGTTTTCGATAATAAAAGGTTGTAACAAGTTGATTTAAAACTGCATCTGCGATTTGACCGAAGAGTTTCACATCGCGCGGACTGGACTCGATTGTCTTGCGGGAAAAGGCCTCGTCCAGATCACTCCAGGCGAACTGAATTTTCCCCAGCATCCCGCGGGTGAGCTTGGCGAAGACTTTTTGCATGACTTCAGCCAAGGGGGTGCCGCGGACGGATTCCAAGGCGGTGCGGGCCAGAAACAGGCCGGCGAGCTCCTCAGAGGTGGTTTGAAAGATCGGGAAATCCGAGACGTCCGTGTCGTAATAATAACCGTGCAGCGTTTCTTCATAAACGAGCGGCAGTTTGAGTTCGTCACGCATGAAGGTGACATCGCGCTGGATGGTTTTGCGCTGGACGCCGAGTTGCTTGGCGAGCTGGTTGCAATTTGGATAGGTGCCGCTGCGAATCGCCGCATGGATTTCGTAAATCCGGAAAAGCGGGCGGCGTGTTTTACCGATCCGATCGTTCGTATCGGCCATCAGTTCGGCAATGTCGCCTTGAATCTGGTTCATCTGCGGCGATCCAACCCGGTTTGAAGGGTTTCATCCAGCATTGAAGCATCACAATTCCAATAAACTTCACTTGTTACAATATATGTAATGCGGAATTCAATAAAGCCGATGACCACCCCGCGGCTGATCGTTCGACCGGTTGCGGATGGCCTTCGCCACGACAAATCCCGGGGTCCCATTGCACAGCGTCAAGAGTTCTTGCGCTGGCCTTCCGGTCGCCGAATTCACGATTTAGCCACCGACAAGTTTTGCGACGGTCGCCGCGTCGACATTGAACATCTTGGTCGCCACCGATTCCGGCTTTTCTCCGGCGGCGATTTGATATTCGAAGGCTTTGATCGGCTTCGCACCGGCCAACTCGGGCATCAGATACACGCGGATCGTCATAACCTCTTTGCCGGTGCTGCCATCAAGCTTCTTCACGCTGAATTGCACCTCGTTCGGACCGTCCACTGCCCCGCCGATGACGACTTCGGCTTCCTTGGCGTTCGCGAACCGATGGCGGCTGATTTTGTTGATCTGCACCTGAACCTCGCGACCCGGACTGAAAACGTAAACCTTGGCCACGTATTTGGCCTGCTGCGCGGCGATCGGTGTTGGCGGGACCTGGCCGTTGGGCTGAGCCTCCGGCGTCTCCTTCAAATACTTAAGATCTCCCTGCGCCAATTCCTTTCGCACTGCGGGAAGCGCGGCCAAATTGACGAAATCCGCCCGGTCGTAGAGCCAGCCGCCGCTGCCTTGGACGAACGAAAGGACGATCAAGTTATCCGTCGGCTCGCCGCCCACGCCGAAGTCGATTTTCCCGAAATAGGACGCCTTTGCCGTCGCTCCGTTCTTTTTCACTTCGAGAAATTTGAGACCTTCGATCGATGGCGGCGGAGCCGGGAGATCGAAAACCTTGGCTGGAAACGGCAGTTTTTCGGAGACAATCCGATTGCGGACCTCCACCCGCCGGTGCTCGGCGGTCACCCGTTGCCATGCCGCCGGGTCACGACGAATCATCGATTCGCGCCAAGCGCTGTAAGTGGTTTCAAGGGTCGGACGCAGGTTTTCCTGTCCACCTGCTAGGGTGGCGGAAATCAGCAGCAGCGCAAAAATCAATCGATTCATCGGCGAAACGATTGGACAAGATAGCCCATCCCACAACAAACAAATCGCATGCCGAATCAATTGAGTGCGGCCGGAATTGAGCTATGAGCAGTATTTTGCAGAGAGTGGCGCCGATTGGCGAGGCGCGCGATCGGGAGATTTTGAAGGATGCGGCGACTTATATCTATGAGCAGCGGCCCCAAGGGGATGTGCTGGCGCACCTCTTTTTCCCTGAAAAAGCCAAGGCCGAGCCCCGTCCTGTCGTGGTTTTCTTCCATGGCGGCTTCTGGGATTCCCCCACTCCGACGCAATTTGTCCCCCACTGCCTCCATTTCGCCAGCCGCGGCGCGGTCTCGGTGGCGGCCGAGACCCGGACCTCGTCGAAACACGGTACCGGCCCGCTGGAAGCCATCGAAGACGCCCGCGATCTGATCCGCTGGTTGCGCCACAATGCAGATACTTTCAATCTCGATCCCGACAAAATCACCATTGGCGGTGCCGGCGGCGGCGCTTATCTGGCGCTGCTTGCAACTCTGCCCAAGCCGAAAAACCTGCCTCCGGTCGATGGTCTCGCTTGTTTCCCCCAAGCGCGGATTCTTTTCAGCGCGCTGATCAACACGGCTTCCAAAGGGGCCGCTGCCGATCGATTTCCCGACGCGAAGACGGCCAAACGCCTGAGCCCGACCCAGCTCATCCGCCGGAAACTTCCGCCGATGCTTTTCTTCCACGGCAAATCCGACCGGATCACGCCGTTCGACGAAGTGGAGAAATTCCGGCGCCGGCTGCGGTGGCGTGGCAATTCGTGCGAATTGGTGGACTTCGTCCGCGCGGATCACAGCTTTTTCAACTTCAACGTCAGCCACAAGAACTTCGAGCTGACGGTCGCTGCGGCGGATCGATTCTTGGTGGATCGCGGCCTTTTGCCGCCTGAAGAACACGCGTAAATTGACGGCCGCCGCAGGCACAAGTTCTGCTATCCAGCGCGGGGTCTGGATTTCCTGAACTTCTGATGAACTCGTTTTACCACTCAAGCACCCCGTTGGTCCCTGGCTCCCTGCATCGACTTTCTCACGAACACGACAATTGCGGCATGGGCGCGATTGCTCATTTGCACGGCAAACGCATTCATCAAATTCTGGATCACGCGCTGACCTCCGTCTGTTGCATGACGCATCGTGGTGCGGTGGATGCCGACATGAAAACCGGCGACGGTTCCGGAGTGCTCACTCAAATCCCCTACCCGCTTTTTAAGAAATCTGCTGAAAAACTGGGTCATATCATTGAAAATGAGGCTGATCTAGCTGTGGCGGTATTCTTCTTTCCGGCCGGAAACACTTCGGCAACGGAAATGATCAAAGCGCTCGCCGCCGAAGTCACTGACAAGCGAGGTATCTCCCGTATCGGTTGGCGCGAGGTGCCGGTGAACGCGGACGCTCTCGGGAAGATCGCGTTGGCCAGTCGACCGCAGATCGAGCACTTGCTCATGAAGCGTCCCGCCGGGATGGATGCCGACGCATTCGAGCGCCAACTTTATCTCTGCCGACGCGAGATCGAGCATCGGACCGCGGAAATCCGCGATTTCTATATGCCTTCGTTTTCCAGTCGTTTGATCTCCTACAAGGCCCTCGCGATGCCGGCCGCCTTGCGGGCGTTTTACCTGGATTTCAGCGATCCGGACTACGAAGTTGGCATCGCGCTTTATCACCAGCGCTTCTCCACCAATACTTTTCCGGCTTGGCCGCTCGGTCAGCCGTTCCGGATGATGTGCCACAACGGCGAGATCAACACGGTCGAGGGCAACCGCAACTGGATGACCTCGCGCGAAGAGTTTTTCGCATCACCGGTCTGGGGCGACGACATCGAGCTGGTGAAAAACCTGATCCGTCACGGTGAATCCGACTCGGCCTCACTGGATCACGCGTTGGAGTTGCTCATTCTTTCGGGGCGCTCTCCGGAGCACGCGATGTGCATGCTGGTTCCGCCGGCTTACCGCAATGACGAGGACATTTCCGACGAACTGCGGGCTTTTTACCAATACATCCGCTCCTTCTCCGAGCCGTGGGATGGTCCGGCTGGGTTGGTTTTCACCGATGGTACGAAACTCTGCGCTTCGTTGGACCGCAACGGCTTGCGACCTTCGCGCTACAAAATCACCGACGACGGGATTCTCTACATCGGCTCGGAAGCGGGCGCGGTGATTTTCGACGATGCGACCATCATCCGCAAAGGCCGCCTCGGCCCTGGACAGATGATTTCCGCCAATACGGCGACCGGGGTTTTTAAATATGATCGCCAGATCAAGGAGGAGCTTGCCCAGCAAAAGCCTTACCGCCGCTGGATCGATGAAAACCGCGTGGAACTCCGCAAGTTCGTGTCCCCCGCCGCTCACGTGCCGGAAATCGACTTCTCGCCTCTCGATCTTTCGCGTCAGCAAGTCGCTCATGGTATTTCACTTGAGGAAATTGATATGGTTTTCCCGCCAATGATCAAGGGTGCTCAGGAAGCGGTTTTTTCGATGGGTGATGACATCCCGCTGGCCGTGCTTTCCACGCATCCGCGGCTTCTCTACACTTATTTCAAACAGTTGTTCGCCCAGGTGACCAATCCTCCCATTGATCCCATCCGCGAATGGGCGGTGATGTCGCTGGGGGCTAGTCTCGGAGCTGAGCGGAACCTCCTGGAGGAGACGCCAGAGCATTGCAACACCGTCAGCCTCGACAGCGCGATTTTGTTCGAACACCAGTTGGAAAAAATCAAGGACCTCGACGAGCAGGGCTTCCCCGCCCTCGTGCTCGACTGCACTTGGCAGGTTTCCTCGGGAGCAGGCGGCATGAAGATCCGTCTCGACGAACTGTGTCTCCAAGCGGAATCAGCCGTTCAGCAAAACCGCAATGTCCTGATCCTTTCCGACCGCGCCACGTCATCCGGGCGCGTTCCAATCCCCATGTTGCTGGCCATCGGCACGGTTCATCATCACCTGAACCGGATTCGCAAGCGCATGCGCGCCTCGCTCGTCATCGAGTCGGGCGAAATCCGGGACGTGCACCAGATCGCCTGCTGCGTTGGATTTGGAGCCACCGCCATTTGCCCCTACCTCGGCTACGCCACCGTCCGCCAACTCGTCGCGGCCGATGCGGGCAAAGGCAAGCTCGGCGAAATCACCGCTCAGAAAGCGATGACCAACTACCGCAAAGCGCTGGAGAAAGGCATTCTCAAGATCATGTCGAAAATGGGCATTTCGGTCCTTAATTCCTACCAAGGTGCGCAGACCTTCGAGGCGATCGGCGTCGGCAATGAAGTCGTCGATTTCGCCTTCACCGGAGTTCCTTCAAAAATCGGCGGCGTCGGCTTCATGGAAATTGCCGAGGAGTCGATCATTCGTCACAAGGCCGCGTTCGAAACCGTTGTTCCAAGCGGTGAGACGCTGAACCTCGGCGACCCCGGTTACAACCGTTACCGCAAGGCCGGCGAGCGCCACGTTTACACCACCGAGGTGATCAAGAATTTCCACACTTACGTCAAATCCGGCAAGTCCGAGGATTACGAGGAATATGTGCGTGTCGCGTTGAAATCCAATCCCGTAGCGATCAAAGACTTGATTGCATTTGTGCCATCCTTGACCGGCCCGGTCCCGCTGGAAGAAGTCGAGCCGATGGAGTCGATCCGCCGCCGATTCACGACGGCCGCGATGTCGCTTGGAGCACTTTCGCCGGAAGCGCACGAGACGCTGGCAATCGCGATGAACCGCATTGGCGGCAAGTCGGATTCCGGCGAGGGAGGTGAAGATCCGGTGCGCTACAAACCGTATCCGAACGGCGATTTCGCGCGCTCTTACATCAAGCAAGTCGCTTCTGGGCGTTTCGGCGTTTCCGCTCACTACCTCGTGAATGCCGGTGAGTTGGAAATCAAGATGGCGCAGGGAGCCAAGCCCGGCGAAGGCGGGCAGCTGCCTGGACACAAAGTGAACGCTTTGATCGCTCGTTTGAGAAACACCCAACCGGGCGTGCAACTGATTTCTCCCCCGCCCCACCACGATATTTACTCGATCGAGGACTTGGCCCAGCTCATCCACGACCTCAAGGAAGTGAACCCGCGCGCCCGGATCACGGTGAAGCTTGTCGCGGAATCCGGCGTCGGCACCGTCGCCGCCGGCTGCGCAAAAGCCTCGGCCGACAACATTCTTATTTCCGGCCACGACGGAGGAACCGGAGCGTCACCGCTTTCATCCACCAAACATGCCGGCTCACCATGGGAACTCGGCCTCGCCGAAGCCCAGCAAACCCTGCTCATCAACAACTTGCGCGACCGCGTCGTCCTCCGCACCGACGGCGGCATCCGCAACGGCCGCGATGTCGTGATCGCCGCGATCCTCGGAGCCGAACAGTTCAATTTCGGCACCACGGCGATGATCGCCATGGGCTGCGTTTACGTCCGCAAGTGCCATTTGAATACCTGCCCGGTCGGCATCGCCACCACCGATCCGAAATTCCGCGCCAAGTTCAAGGGCACGCCGGAAATGGTCATCAATTATTTCACCGCCGTCGCCGAGGAGGCTCGCCGCCACATGGCCAGTATCGGTGTCCGCTCGCTCGACGAGGTCATCGGTCGCCCGGAATTTCTCCAGCAGCGCCACATTCCAAATCACCCGAAGGCGAATACCCTCGATCTCAGCGCCCTCCTCAAAGACGTCGTGCCCACCGTCGCGAGCCACTCGGGAAATCCCGTGGAATCCATTTCACGGATCTGCGCGAAAGACCGCAACGACGGGCTCGCCAAGCCCGCGCTCGATCTTCAAATCCTCAACGACCTCATGGCGGCGGTTTCCAACCGTCAAGCCCCGGAATCCCCCGAATACGGCGAAAAATCCGTCCCCCCGGAAATCCTCGACGCGATCAAACTCTTGCCCGACCGCCCTCCCGTCGCACTGAGCTACGACGTCGTCAACACCGACCGCAACATCGGCACCCGGCTCTCCGGCCGCATCGCGGAAATCCACGGCGACCGCGGCCTGTCCGCGAATTCGATCCACATCACCTGCCGCGGCAGCGCCGGCCAGTCGTTCGGCTGCTTCCTCGTCTCCGGCGTGAAGCTCGAACTCATCGGCGAGGCGAACGACTACGTCGGTAAGGGAATGGCCGCTGGCGAAATTGTCATCCGAGTCTCGGCAAACGCGAAATTCGATGCTGCGACCAACACGATTTGCGGCAACACCTGCCTTTACGGCGCCACCGGCGGCAAGCTCTTCGCCACCGGCCGCGCGGGCGAGCGCTTCGCGGTGAGAAATTCCGGCGCCACCGCCGTCGTCGAAGGCGTGGGCGACCACGGCTGCGAATACATGACCAACGGCAGCGTCGTCATTCTTGGGAAAACCGGCAAAAACTTCGGTGCCGGCATGTCCGGCGGCACCGCCTACGTTTATGACGTGGACGGCAAGTTTTTCTCCCGCGTCAACTCCGAGATGGTTGTCGCCCTGCCGGTCAAACGCGCTCAAGACATCGCCGAGGTCAAGGCGCTCATCGAGCTCCACCACGACCGCACCGGCAGCGTCCAAGCCGCGGCCCTGCTCGCGAACTGGGAGGAAGCCGCCCGCAAGCTCGTCCGCGTCATCGCCAGGGAACGCGCCGAACTGGAAGCCGCGGAAGAGCTCCACGAAGCCGCCTCCACGCCGCTTGCCGCGAAGTGAAGGCGACCGGGAAATCTCAGTGGTTGGACTTGTCGAACGCCGCGTCGAACGCGATTTTACTGGTCGGGAAATCCACGCTGCGGACGAAAGCCGCGGCTTCTTCCCCGCCGTGGACGCGGTCCATGCGGATGTCTTCCCATTCGACGGAGAGCGGACCTTTGTAGCCGACGTCGTTGAGCGCGACGATGATGTCCTCGAACTCGATGTCGCCGTGGCCCAGCGAGCGGAAGTCCCAGAAACGGCGCGAGTCGCCGAAATCCGTATGGCCGCCGAACACGCCGACGCTGCCGTCGCCGTGGTTCCACCAAGCGTCCTTCATGTGGACGTGATAGATGCGGCTGCCGAGGTCGCGGATGAATTTCACGTAGTCCACGCCCTGATAGCCGAGATGGGACGGGTCGTAGTTGAATCCGAAGCGCTTGTGATTTCCAACAGCGGCCAGAGCGCGCTGGGCGGAGGCGATGTCGAAGGCGATTTCCGTCGGATGGACTTCGAGCGCGAAGTTGACATCGAGCTTGTCGTAAGCGTCGAGGATCGGCAGCCAGCGCTTGGCGAAGTCCTTGAAGCCCTTTTCATAATACGCCTGCGAGGTCGGCGGGAATGCGTAGAGCGAGTGCCAGATCGAGGAGCCGGTGAAACCGTTGACCACGGCCGGGAACTCGTCCTTGCCCTTGCGGTCCGGTTTGGCGTTGAAAAACGCGCGGGCGGCCTTGCCGGTGGTGATCATCTTCTTGGCGGCGCGCTTGCGGACGCCTTCGGGATCGCCGTCGCCCCAGACATCCGGTGCGAGAATCGCCTTGTGCCGCTCGTCGATGAGGTCGCAAACCGCCTGGCCGACGAGGTGGTTGGAAATCGCGTAGCAAGTCAGGCCGTGGTCGGCGAGGAGCTCCCAGCGCTCCTTCACATAGCTTTTGCTAGTGGCGGCGGCGTCCACGTCGAAGTGGTCGCCCCAGCAGGCGAGTTCCAGTCCGTCGTAGCCCATTTCATAGGCGAGCGGCGCGAGTTTTTCGAGCGGAAGGTCGGCCCATTGGCCGGTGAAGAGTGTGACGGGGCGTGACATGGTGGCAGTTGGTGGTTAGGTCCAAGGATGATGGCGGCAAGGGACCGCCGGGATAAAGCAAAAACGATGGCGCAGCCGGAGATCTTAAACGGATCCCGAGCCGGCCGTTCATCCCGCCTCCTCGATGACGAACGCCTTGCGCGCCCATTTGCAGCGGAACACCGGCCCCGAATCGTTCGGTTTCCAGCCGTTCGCGTTGCCGAAATCAATCGCCGCCGTGACCATCTCGTAACTGACGACCTTCGGCAGCTCGGCGGTCAGAACCTGGCCGTTGACCGGCGCGCTGGCCTCGATCACCAACTCGTTTGTTCCCCGGCGGTTTTGCATGATCCAGCGGTATTGGACGTCTCGGTGATTGATGACTTTGTAGCCTTTTTGAGGAGGAGGCATGGGGATGGAATTTTAGATGATTGGTGTGAGAGAGAATGAAAAAACCGCGGTTACTCCGCTTCCCGCGCCGGCGGGCCGGTCTCGAAGCGCATCAGGTCGGCGATGAAGGTGAGCGGGATGCTGCCGGTCTCGCCGTTCCGGTTTTTGGCTAACACCAGCTCGGCCTTGCCCGCTTCCGCTTCGCGTTCCTCGTCGTTTTCCGCGTAGTAGGCGGTCCGATAGAGCAGGCCGACCATGTCGGCGTCCTGCTCGATGGAGCCGGATTCCCGGAGGTCGGACATCCGCGGCACGCCGAGGCTTTTGCCGGCGCGGCTTTCCGGGCCCCGGTTGAGCTGGGCGAGGATGCAGATCGGGATGCCGAGCTCTTTGGCGAGGCCCTTGATGCCGGCGGAAATTTCGGCGATTTCCCGCTCGCGCGAGCTTTCCGCCTGCTTGGTGCGGGATTTCATCAGCTGGAGATAGTCGATGGCGATGAACTGGATGTCCTCGTCGCGCTTTTTGCGGCGGGCTTTGGCGCGGAGTTCGTTGATGGAAATGCCCGGCGTGTCGTCGATGAAAAGCTTGGCCGCGGACGTTTCGACCGCGGCCCGCTGGATCCGCTGGAGGTCGCCCTTGGTCGGCGTGTAGCCGCGGGAAAGTTGGCTCATGGCGAATTTCGAGCGCGAGAAAACCAAGCGCTGCACCAGCTGGAAGGCGCTCATTTCGCAGGAAAACACCATCGACGACTTTTGCTGATCCATGCAGATGTGCTCGACCATGTTCATCATGAACGAGGTTTTCCCCATCGATGGACGGGCGGCGACGACGAACATTTCCCCCGGCTTCAGGCCGCTGCACATCCGGTCGAGCTCCTCGAATCCGGTGGAAATCCCCTGCGCGCCTTTCTCACCGGCGAGCAAGGCTTGGAACTGCTCGATGACCTCGTTGACCGACTGCTTGATGGTGGGCGCCTTGTTCGTTTCCGAGCCTTCGCGGATGGCGAGCACCTTGGCCTCCACCGAGTCTAGCAGCGCGGCGACCTCGTCCGGCGCGTCATAAGCCTGGGCGATGGCCTCGTTGGAATTCTGGATGATCGAGCGCAGGACGAACTTGTCCTTCACGTGCTGGAGATGGTGGCGGAAATGCCCCGGACTCGGCGCGTAGGTGTAAAGATCCGTCAGCGAGGACGGCCCGCCGACGCGGTCGAGAAGCCCGCGGTCCAACAGGCGCTGCACCAGCGAGACGAGCTCGACTTCGTTTCCCGCCTCGAACAGCTCGATGAGAAACCCGAACAAGGTCGAGTGCGACGGCAGATAGAAATGGTCCTGCGTGAGCTTTTCCTCGATGGCCACGCCGATGTATTCCTGCGGGTCCTGCAACATCGAGGACAGCAAACTCTTCTCCGGCCCGAGCGCGTGCGGCAGGGCGCGGGTGACGTCTTCCACCGCCGTCGCTCCTTGTTGGAGTTCTGCGGTTTTGCGGAAAGAGGGTGCGGGTTTGGTTTCGACTGCCATGAGCGGGCGGGACGATGAAACGCTCCGGCACGGATGGCAATCTTCCAGCGTGCTTGTGAAACGATTGTCAACAACCCCGGCGATTTCCCAAAATTGGATTATCTTGCACCACCATGCCGATGTATCCCGAGAACATGTTTTTCACCTCCGAATCGGTGACGGAAGGGCATCCCGACAAATTCTGCGACCAGATCTCGGACGCAGTTCTCGACGAATGCCTGCGTCATGATCCGTTGGCGCGCGTGGCGTGCGAGTGCTACGTGACGATGGGGATGTTGATCGTCGGCGGCGAGATCAGCGGCAGCGGGCTTTTCGACGTGAGTCAACTGGTGCGCGAGGTGGGCAACGGGATTGGCTACAACTCGCCGGAATTCGGCTTCGATGTGAACACCGCGGCGATCTTGCGGTCGATTCACGGCCAGTCGCCGGACATCAGTCGCGGGGTCGTGCGTGAGAGCGGGGAAATCGGCGCGGGCGACCAAGGGCTCATGTTCGGCTACGCGTGCAACCAGACGGAGGAATTGATGCCCGTGCCGATCCAGCTCGCCCACCGACTGGCGCGTAAACTCGCGGAAGTCCGCAAACAAAAATTGCTCCCCTATCTCGGTCCCGACGGCAAAACCCAGGTGACCGTGGAATACCGCGGCGGCCGGGCGGTGCGCGTGGACCAAGTGGTCATCGCCGCCTCGCACACCGCCGCCGCGACCACGGCCGATGGGAAATTCACCTGCGAGGAGGCAAAACAGGAAATTATTTCGAAGGTCGTCCATCCGGCGCTCGGCCACCTGCTGGACGGGAAGACCAAGATCACGATCAACGGTGCCGGAAAATTCCAAGTCAGCGGACCACAGGGCGACACCGGCCTAACCGGGCGCAAGATCGTCGCGGACACCTACGGCGGCTGGGCTCCCCACGGCGGCGGCTCGTTCAGCGGCAAGGACGGCACGAAGGTGGATCGCACGGCGGGCTACATGAGCCGATATATCGCGAAGAACATCGTGGCCGCCGGACTGGCGGACGAGTGCCTGTTGCAGCTCGGCTATTGCATCGGCTTGGTGGACCCGGTTTCGGTGATGGTGAGCACCGCGGGGACTGGAAAGCTTCCGGACGTCTCGCTAACAAAGTTGGTGAGGAAGGTCTTCCCGCTCACGCCGGGAGGGATGATCGACCACCTGAAACTGCGGGAGCCCGTGTTCCGGAACACCGCGTGTTACGGGCACTTCGGTCGTCCGGAATTCGCGTGGGAACGGGTGGACGCGACCGAGGAATTGCTGTCGCGGGCGAAGAAGCTTTGAGAAAAGCCGCATGGTTTGTGAGAGGTCATGCTTGGCAACGGCGGGCGGGCGGCCTGAGACTCCGCGCGGATGGCGAGCTGCGAACATTGTGGAACGGAATACCTGGCGAAGAGCGCGGCGACGCGCTTTTGCTGCAAGGGCTGTGAGTTTGTGGCGGACTTGATTTCCGAAAACGGCTTCGAGCAGTTTTACGATTTGAAGCAAGGGCTGGCGGTGGCTCCGGTGCGGAGCCGGCCGTTCGAGGAGCACGATTTTTCCTGGCTGGCGGCGAAGGTGCTGGAGGCGGAGGAAAAGGCGGCGGCGGCGGGCGACGGCGCGCGGCTGGATCTGGCGTTAGAAGGGATTTCCTGCGTCGGCTGCGTGTGGCTGGTGGAGAAACTTTTCGCGCGGCACGCGGGCAGCATCCGCGCGGCGGCGAGCCCGTCGAGCGGGCGGCTCTATCTGGAATGGATGCCGGGCAAATGCGAGCTGGAGCCGTTCTTGCGCGAGCTCTGTCAGTTCGGTTACGTGGCGGCTCCGGCGGGCGCGGTGAGCGGCGATCACGAGCGGCGGCGGCTGGCGGCGAGGATGGGGCTTTGCGGGGCTTTCGCGCTCAACACGATGGGTTTCTCGGTACCGGTCTATCTGGGAATGCCGGCGGATTTCGAGTTCGCGGAGTTGTTCAAGTTGATCGCGTTTCTGTCGGCGACCTTGTCGATGTTAGTCGGCGGCGGGTATTTCATGGACCGGGCGTGGCGGGCGCTGCGGGCGGGCTCGCTGCACATCGACCTGCCGATCGCGCTGGGCCTGGTGGCGGCGTATGCGGGATCGATCGCGGGCTGGGCGCTGGAGAAAGAGGGGCTAATGTATTTTGATTTCGTGTCGATCTTCGTGTTCCTGATGCTGGCCGGGCGGTATCTGCAAACGGCTGCGGTGGAGCGGAACCGGCGGCGACTGGTGCGCCAACAACCGGTGCCGGAAGCGGTGCCGCGGGCAGATGGCGAGGGCGCGCCGGTGGGACGGACGGAGATCTCCCCGGGGCTGAAATTCCTGCTAGGACCGGGCCAGGCGCTGCCGGTGAGCGGGTTGCTGGCGGCGGGCGAGGCGGATTTCTCGCTGGAATGGATTCACGGCGAGGCGGACCCGGTGAGGTATTCGGCGGGGGCGAGATTGCCCGCAGGCGCGATTTTGCTGAGCCGGACTCCGGCGGCCGTGGAGGCGAGCGAGCGCTGGGAGGACTCGCTGATCGCGAAGCTCACAGCACCGGCGGGCGGCGAGCGCGGGACGCCGGGTTTGGATAAATTATTGCGGGTCTATCTGAGCATCGTGCTGGTGGCGGGTGTGGCGGCGCTGGTTTTCTGGGGGCGGCGCGGCGATTGGCTGACGGGCGTGCAGGCGATGATTTCGGTGTTCGTGGTCTCCTGCCCGTGCGCGCTGGGCGTGGCGATCCCGCTGGCAGACGATCTGGCGGCCGCGGCGATGGAGCGGCTCGGGGTTTTCACCAGAACGGCGACTTTGTGGTCGCGCTTGAGGCGGGTGCGGCGGGTGATTTTCGATAAAACCGGGACGCTGACCTTGGAGCGGCCGGTTTTGGAAAATCCGGAAACCGTCGCGGCGCTGGATGACAATGCGGCGCTCGCCCTGGCGCGGATGACGCACGGCTCGCTTCATCCGATCGCGCGTTCGCTGCTCGAAGCGCTGGGCACGCGCGGCCAAAAGCTGCTGGCGACGGCAGAAATGCCGGAAACCCAAGAATTTCCCGGGCTCGGAGTTTCCATGAATGGCGGTTGGTCGCTGGGCAAAGCCGGTTGGTCGGGCGATGGTCCGGTGGCGGCAGCGGCCGAGACGGCGGGGAGCGAATTGCGCCGGAACGGCGAGCTCGTGGCGGCGTTTCATTTCCGCGAATCGCTGAGGCCCGGGGCCGTCGCCACGCTGCGGCGACTGGAGCGGCGCGGGCTCTCGCTGCATCTCCTTTCCGGCGACCACCCGCAGAAGGTGGCGACGATGCTGCGGGCACTCGGTCTGCCGGAAAGCCAGGCGCACGGCGGGCTTTCCCCGGAAGAAAAGGCGGCCGCGGTGAAGGAAATGGACCGCCAGGACACGCTTTATCTCGGCGACGGCGCGAATGACTCGCTGGCCTTCGACGCCTCGTTCGTCACCGGCACGCCGGTGGTGGACCGGAGTTTGCTGGAGTCGAAAGCGGACTTTTACACGCTCGGCGCGGGGCTGGAATTCCTCCCCCGCCTGCTGGACACCGCCGCCGCGCGGGCGAATGCGGTGCGGACCGCCTTCGGTTTCGCGCTCCTTTACAATCTGACGACTGTGGCGTTTTCCAGCGCCGGGAAAATGAGCCCGTTGCTCGCCGCGGTGCTGATGCCGATGAGCTCGATCGTGTCGATCTTGATCATCGCCACAATTTCCCGGGATTCTCGCAGGAACAAAGGTTGAACTCTTGGGAAATCCTTCCTAGCCTTGGCTAGATTTCCTTAAACGAGTTCATGCCAGCCAACAATTCAGCCCACCAGGAGTTCGAAATCACCTTGCTGCAAAGGATCGCCAGCTCCGAGCGATTCAAGATTTATCAGGACGCGTTCCGAACGGCGACGGGACTCCCGTTGCGGCTGGTTTCCGCGGATCCGGAAAAATGGTGCCTCGACGACCAAGCGGTCAACCGGAGTCCGTTTTGCGAAGCTCTGAATCTTTGCAACAGCGCCTGCGGAGCCTGCCTGGAAACCAACCGCCGCCTGATGGAGGAGGCGGAAGTCAACGGACCGACCACCTGCCATTGTTTCGCCGGCCTTTGCGAGACCGCCGTGCCCATAAAAATGGGGGCCTCGGTGATCGGCTTTTTGAAAACCGGCCAAGTCTTCAGCCAGACTCCGACCGTAGAAGAATTCGACGTCCTGCTTGGCGCGATCGGCCGCAAGACGCTCAACCAAAAGGCCCGCACTAGCCTCAAAACCGCCTACATGCACACTCGCTTCGTCGAGCCGCAGCGCTACCAAAGCATGGTCACTCTGCTTCAAAGCTTCGGCGAACAACTCAGTGAACACGCGGATTCCCTCACCATCATCGAGGACGGGAGCGAACCCGCCGCCATCGCCAAGGCGCGCAAATTCATCCACGAAAACCTCGACCAGCCCTTGCCGCTCGGCCAGGTCGCCCGTCAGGCGGGGCTCAGCGAATCGCACTTCTGCCGGCTTTTCAAAGACTCCGCCGGCCTGACGCTGACCGATTACGTCAACCGCTGCCGGATCGACTGGGCAAAGCGCGAGCTCCTCAAACCCGAGGCGCGGATCTCGGAAATCGCGTTTCTCGTCGGCTACCAGTCGCTTTCACAATTCAACCGGAGCTTCGTCCGCATCGTCGGAACCTCCCCGACTTTGTATCGGAGGGAACGCCTCGAGCGCGCCGCTTCGTGACGCAGGGTTTTTGGTAGTTGCGGCGCGGGCCATCACTCTACATTTTGAAGCACGACGAAATCATGGAAGATCGCTACGAAATCCGCGGGAAAATCGGCCAGGGAGGACTGGGTGCGGTTTACCGGGGTTACGACACCCGGATGAATCGCGAAGTGGCGATCAAGCGGATTTCCGTGGCCACCGGAGATACCGGACTGCAGGAGGAATCCACCCGCCAGCTGATCAAGGAGGCCGGCGCGCTCGCCTCGCTCCAGCACCCTAACATCGTCACCGTTTATGACGTCGGCGCGGACGAAGACGGTCCTTACGTGGTGATGGAATTGATCAGCGGAAAAACCCTCGACGAGCTCATCGAACGAGCCCCGCTCACCTGGCCCGACTTCCGCGAGCTCGCCCTCCAGACGCTGGAAGCCCTCATCGCCGCGCAAGAACTCGGACTGATCCACAGCGACATCAAGCCATCTAACTTGATGCTCACCTGGCTCCCGTCGGGGAAATTCCAGATGAAAATCGTGGATTTCGGCTTGGCCACCTTGACCCAAGCCCAGTCGCTGGAGGACTTGCAGGAAATCGAAGCGGTGTTCGGTTCGATCTTTTTCATGGCACCCGAGCAGTTCGAGCGGGTGCCTCTCGATGCCCGCTCGGACCTTTACGCGATGGGCTGCGTTTACTATCAGGCGCTAACCGGCAAGTATCCGTTCAATGGGGAGACCGGCCAGGACGTGATGGTTGCCCACCTCCATCACCGGGTCATTCCGCTTCAGGATATACGCTCGGATATCCCGCTTTGGACCTGTGATTGGATCATGTGGCTCATCAACCGGATGCCCGAAGACCGCCCCGAATCGGCGAGAGACGCGCTTCTGGTGTTTTTAAAAAACGACAAGAATCCCCATCCCACGATGAGCCTTGGGACCGCCAAGCCCGCGGTCCCAGCTGGCCCGCGTCCCCGCATGGCGCCTCCCGCCGCCGAAGCCCAGCCGGCCGCTCCCACCAAACGAGTCGTCACCGATCCGCGGATGGCGCCTCCCGGCTATGTCCCGCCCGTCCAAGAGCCCGCCCCCGTCGAGCCCGAGCCCGAATCCGAGCCCGAGCCGGCCCCCGAGCCGCCTCAGGTCATCACCGCGCCCCAGCCGTTGCTGCCGCCGGAGGGCTCCAAACCGAGCATTTACACGTCCTCTCACGAAATTCCCGACGTCCTTCCACCGACGCCGACGTCCGCCCAGCACGCTCTTCCTGCCAGACCATACGTCCCCAGCCACACGCCGAAAAGCTCCGGCAAAGGCCTGAAAATCACCATTGCGGTGGCTTCTCTCCTCTTCATTGCAGTTCTCGGTTTCATCCTTTCCAACAGGATCAAACAGAGCAAGGCCAGCCAACGCTACGAGGTCATGCTCGTCGAAGCGGCAACGGACGGGACCACCGAAATCCCGATGAGCGGCGCGGAGCTCAACCACTTTCTCGATGCGGCTGCCAATGCCGATACCGAAGAAAAGCAGAAGAACATCTTCAAGGTTCTCGCACTGGCAAAAGCCAGTGACGGCAGCGACATCGACGCGACCCTAACCGATTTTATCACCACCACCACACAAATCCTCCCCGAAGTCCGCGAGACGATGATTCTCCAAGTGCTCGCCAAACGCGGGAACAGCTCAATGGCTCCGGGCCTACTGGAATTCGCGCGCACCACGCCGGACGTCCGCTCCGCTGTCGCCGCGATGCAAATCATCCGCACCACCGCGGGCGACGCGCAGTTCGAGTCCTTGCTAACCGTCGTCCAGTTCAGTCCCAACGCCGAGCTCCGGACGGCCGCCGAAGACGCCGCCACCGCCATCCTCAAGAAAAGCAACCAGCGCGGCGACTTGGTGAAACTGGTCGCAAAATCGCTGGAGGCCACCTCCGACAAAAAAGCTCGCGAGCCGCTGCTCCGCTTGCAAGCCGCCGGGCGCTAACATGCGTTGAAGCGGGGTGTATAGACCACCACCGGCCCCACGCCGGCTCCCTGCACCCGCCGCAGTTTTTCC
The DNA here is from genome assembly GCA_945873305.1 of Akkermansia muciniphila. Taxonomy (GTDB): domain Bacteria; phylum Verrucomicrobiota; class Verrucomicrobiia; order Verrucomicrobiales; family Akkermansiaceae; genus Luteolibacter; species Luteolibacter muciniphilus_D. The sequence goes on along the minus strand of CAMCCX010000010.1, from coordinate 17,118 downwards.
ACGGATTTTCTCAACACGTCGGCCGCGGCCACCGTTTCCTCCATGGTGTTAAGCCGGGAGAAACTGATCCGCAGACTGCTTTTCGCCAGCGCCTCGGGAATGCCCATCGCGAGTTGCACATGGGAAGGGCGCTGCTTGCCGGTCATGCAGGCCGACCCCGCGGAGCAAGCGACTCCCGCCTCATCGAGAAGGATCAGCAAGCCCGCCGCATCGCATTGCCCGAAGGAAAGGTGGCTGGTGTTAGGAAGCCGGTGGGCGAGGTCGCCATTGACGGTGACCCCGGGGATTTCCGCCAGCACCTTGGCCTCGAACGCATCGCGCATCGCATCCACCGGGTTCTTCGAAGTCCTCGACATCCATGCCGCGGCAGCTCCCATGCCCACGATGCCCGCCGTGTTCTCGGTGCCGCTGCGCCGCCCCGCCTCCTGTCCGCCGCCGCGAAGAAGCGGCGTGAAGCGCAAGCCCTCGCGCACATAAAGCGCGCCCACGCCCTTGGGGCCGTGAAATTTATGCGCCGAGATGGAAAGTAAATCCACGCCCAGATCCCGCACGTTCAGCGGGGTTTTCCCCGCCGCCTGGACCGCGTCGGAATGCACCGGCACTCCCCGCTCGCGGGCCAACGCTGCGGCTTCGCGCAGCGGTTGGATGACGCCGGTTTCGTTGTTAGCGGCCATCAGCGAGACAAACGCGGCACCCTCCAAAGCACGCGCGAACGCCGCCATCTCCAGACGTCCGCCGGAGTCCACAGGCACCCGAACCTGATCTCGAGTTAGATCTTCCACGAAGCGCAACACCGCGCTGTGCTCGATGGCGGAAATCACCGCCGTCCCCTGCCCCGCCAAGCGGTCCAGCGAGTGAAGCGCGGTGTTCACGCTCTCCGTGCCACCGCCGGTGAAGACAATTTCCGCAGGCTCCGCGCCGATCAATTCCGCCACCTGCGCGCGAGCTTGATCGATCGCCCGCCGCCCCAGCTTGGCCGCGGCATAGCTGCCCGAGGGATTCGCAAACCCGTCCCGCAACCACGGCAACATCGCCTCCAACACCTCGGGCGGAAGCGGTGTGGTCGCATTGGCGTCGAGGTAAATCATGGCCGCAGCATCCTTCCGCGCCTTCCCGATATCAACCCGGAAAACCGCCATCCTCAAAACCGGCCCGCCGCGCGGAAAGCGGCGATCGCCTCATTCGTCCGCCGCAGCAACATGTCGCCCCAGGTGGCCGCATGACGCAGCCATTCCATCGCGAATTCCCGGGTGCTCTGCCATGGCGAGTCCCCGGCCACGCAAAGCAACCCCGTGAGCACCAACAGGTTTGCCAGATAGATCACCACCAGCGAGAGGAAGGTGCCGTTTTCCTTCAAATCCGGCTGGTCGCGCGGGATCATCCACAGGGTCCAAACCATGTGGAATGTCCAAGTGATGCCCATCACCGCGTAAAGCAAACGGTCCCATTCCTGTGAGAGTCCCGCGAAATGCCGCACCACCGCGTAGAGCAGCGCGCACACCACCGACCAGAACGGCACGAAATAAGGCGACAGCGCGATGATCAAATTCGTCTTGTTCGTCGTGATGTAGCCGCCGCTCGTGCTGACGTGGAAATCCGTCACTTTCCCGCGATAAAGCACCACGAACAGCGCATGCGTCAGCTCGTGGCCGAGCACGTAAAGATACAGGAAAAACGACTGCAACAAGCCCGACCAAAACCAGCCGACCATCACCAGCGCGCCCGTCGCGAAATACCAGAATTCCGACGTTTTCCAGAAATCCTGATTCACCGCGGCCTGTGAGAATCTCGATAGAAACGTCCAGCTCGTCACCCAGCAAAGCGGCAAAAGCATCAGGGCCAGACTCCAGCGCATGAGCCGCTTCAGCCACTCGGAGGACTCCATCTCGTCGTCGAACTCGGCCTCCGCGACCGCCGCCCAGACAAACTTCTTGCCGCGGTTTCCGCCGCGGCGGTTTGCCTGCTCGTGAGCCCGCCGGTTCGCTGAGCTGAGGACTTCCGCAAAGGACATCCGCGTCCGCCGCTGATTTTTCAACGGACGCTTGGCAGAGGACTTGGGACGGCGCTTTTTCAAAATGCGGAATGAAGTCCCGGAAATTATTTCGCAGATCTTAACAAATCAAGCCAGATTCGTGGCGTTCTGCTTGAGCCTCTTCGCTAGACCAGGCGGCCGAAACAAGCGCGCAGACCGGCCCGCCACTTTTCGAGGAACGCCAGGTTTCTGGCGATTTTCGCGGCGGCTTCCACTTCAAGGTCCGCGGAATTTTCCAATTCCGGAAACATCGCGCACTCACGGCTGATCGTTGTTTCCACTTGGGAAATCGCGCGTTCCACGGCCTCGCGGCAGACTTGGGTTTCCCCTTCCAACATCGCACGGACCAGCGCGGACTTCGCTTCGTCGCGCTTGCGGATCACCGACTCCGCCAGCTGTGTCACCGATCCGACTTCGGAGAACAAATCCATCAGCGAGTTGTCGATGCTGCCGCGGACTTCGCCCGGCGTGCCGCGTAGCTCCAGCCAATGCCTGAGCCGCCGCGACGGGCTGGAAACCACCGCGAAGGCCTCACGCAGCGCTGCGAACTCGCCATCTCCGCCGCCAGCGTCCGGATGCGCCCGCTTGCCCGCTTCGCGGAAAGCCTCGCGCACCGCGTCGTCGGATAGAACCAACTTCGGTTCCATTCCCAGGATTTGAAAAGCATCGGTCACGGGTGGGAAACTGCCCATGTTTCCCGCCTGCGGTAAAGCGCGGCGACGCTTGAATCGCGCGGCGATTCCTCCTAGCGTCAGGCAGCAATGCCCGAGCCGAGAAAAATCGCCCTGTTCGGCGGCACTTTTGATCCCGTCCATCTAGGCCACATCCAGCTGGCGACGCTGGCGCAGGATGCGCTGAGACTCGACGAAGTCCGCTTCCTACCCTGCCGGATGTCCCCGCACAAGACCGACAGCACGCCTGCCAGCGGCGAGGACCGCTGCGAAATGCTGCGACTCGCCACCACCGGTCTTCCGTGGGCGGTCGTCGATGATTTCGAACTCCATCAGCCGGGTCCGTCCTATTCCTATCAGACCGCCGAGGCAATGGCCGGACGCTTCCCGGAAGCCCGGCTTTTCTGGATCATGGGCTTCGACCAATGGAGCGCGCTCCCCCGTTGGAAAGATCCGGAACGGCTCGCAGCGCTCGTCGAGTTCATCGTCCTCGCCCGCGGCGAAACGCCGCAACCGCGCGCCGGTTGCCGGTTGCACGTCATCGCCGGCGGCCATCCCGCCTCCGCCACCGCCATCCGCGAGTCGGTTTCAAACGGGGAAACCACCCATCCATGGCTGGATCCCAAGGTGGCGGAGTGGATCGCCGCGAAAGGTCTCTACCACCCTTGAGCCATCAAGTGTATTTCATGAACGCGGTGTAAACCTCGGACGGAATGTCCAGCAGCGCGTAGTCCTTGGACGCGACGAACAGCAGGCTTTGCTTGCCCTTTCCTAGCAACTCGTTGTTCGAACCGAAAATCTGGTGCTCCAGCGTGCAGAACTTGCGGTTGAAATCCGCCACCTTGATTTTCACCGTGATGGTGTCGAACTCGCGGGCCTCGCGCACGAACTTGTGCTCGAAGGAACGCGTGAGGATGTAGAATTTGGTGGTCTTCAAATCGAAGTCCGGCATCGCCACATTGAAAAACAGCTCGCGGGTTTTCCCGACGAACAAGCCATACATCCCGAAGTAAACATTGCCGACGGAATTGGTGTCCTGATAGGTCGCGATCATCGAATAAACGAACCATTTCCCCTCGAAATGCCCGCCCAGCGCATGATGGTCGTGGGGAGCCACCACGTCGGACGCGGCCGCCACGTGCACCGTTTTCGCGATGGCCTTGAGCGCGGGAATCTCCGCGGCCGCCTCGATCACCTCGCCCGCCCGCTCGGTCACGACGCGTAACAGGTCGGCGTTGAAAACCAGCCACATCACGTAGGCAAGAGGCAGGATCGAGCCGAGCACCAGCAGTGCGGTGTCGCTCTTCAAATAGCCGAATGCGAAAATCGCCAGCGACATGCTCGCCATCGAGAACATCCGGATCTGCGGCAGCGGTTGCTGCGAGTTCGGCACGAAGCAGCGGGCGATGGCCAGCGCGGCGTAGCCGACGAAAAACGAGGCATAGAACACCATGAAATACTCCAGTTCCAATCCCGCGAGAAGGCTGCCGAGCGTGATCAGCCCGACTAGCAGGAACGTCGGAATCGGAGAGCCGAGGATTTGCTTGGGGATGAGCGAAATCAGCATGTTCTCGCTCTTCTCGACGTTTTTCCCGAGGAACCACTTCAGCGCGATGTAGCCGCTGTCCAAGGTGGTGAGCGCGCAGATGGCGAGGAACGAGAAATACGCCAGCGCCATCACGCCGCCGAGGGTCTTGTAATTCTGGTGGAAATACTGGGTCACCAGGTCGTGGGCGTATTTGAAGCCGTCCAGTTTCGACACGGCGAACTGCCCGCCGTGCTCGGTCATCACCCACAGCGCCAGACAGCCGTGGAAGAGCAGCATCAGGAAAAAGATCGACCCGCCGAAAAAGTAACTCGCGCGGATCGAGGTCTTCTCGCGGTGGATCTGGATCGCCCGCTGCCAGTGCTGGAGGTCGAGCCACGGCCCGACTAACAACCCGATCACCAGGGGAATCGCGTAGCCGAAGAACCGCGCCCCGCGCCATTCGTCCTGGAACGGCGAGGTCCACGCGAACGGCGCCGGCACCAGCGGGTCCAGGCCGATCAGAATCACCGCCACGCAGCCCACCAGCAGGCCGCCGAGCATCGCGTGGCTGAGCTTGATTTTCTGAATCCCGAACTCCTCCCCGAACAAACAACCGGCCGCCAGGATCACGAAGACGATCAGGCACAAATAAATCCCCAGCAGCGGCCCGGTCGCCAGCTTGAGCGGAATGAACAGATAGTTCACCAGCGCGAAAACCGTCAGGGTCAGCGCCACGATTTGATAGATGTAGAGGATCAGCCGGAACGGCCGGGAAAACTTGTCGAAGAAAATCGCCAGCGATTCCTGCCCGCCGCTGTGACTCTCCGCCACGCGGTGCGTCAGGAAACCGAACAGCATCAGCCCGAGCGCGTTGGGGATCGCGAACATCAGCAAGCCCTGCAATCCGAACATGAAAGTCATCTGCACGCTGAAAAAGAGCCCCAGCCCCCACATCCACGACAGTGCCACCGAATTCCCCCAAAGCAGCGCGTTCAACCAGCGAAAGTTCATAAAGTCCGCCAAGGAACCTTCATTTCCACGAACGGGCAAGCCGGATTCTCAGCGGATTTCGCCGGAGCCTTGCTGAAATGAGTCGAAAATTCGCCTTGAGACCGCGGACTTGATGGAGAGACTCACCGCCCCGGCAGTGAATTACCATTGAAGCAGCCGGAATCACCCTCTTTACTCCCCGCGCCATCTGCAACGGCAAGCCCTACCATTTCATGATTGAGAATATCCGCAAATACACCGGCCTGATGATCGTGGTCTTCGTGATCCTGTTCATCAGCTTCTTCTTCCTCGATTCGAGTTCCGTCCGGAACATGGGCGGAGGCCAACCGATTCTGAAAATCGCCGGGCGCACCTACAACGACAAGGAATTCCGCAGCCTCGGCACCGGCTCATTCGAGCTCACTTCCAACCTCGCCCGCTCCGGCGACTTCGGGCTCTATCAATTCCTCATGGGCCTCTCCACCGGTGCGACCAGCCAGGACGACGCCGCGGAGAAATTCTTCGTCGGCCGGATGATTCTCCGCCAGGCGAAGGAAGAATTCGGCGTCTATCCAGGCGAAGAGGAAATTTCCGCCTATCTGAAAACCCTCCGCGTCTTCGCCGGACCTGATCAGAAATTCAATCCGGAGACTTACCGGAATTTCATCGAAAAAGGCATGGGCCGCCTCGGCATGACCGAAAAAGACCTGCGCGAGCTCGCTTCCGACGTGCTCGCCTCCAAGAAAATCAACGCCATCATCGGCTCCGGACTCAGCCCGGACCGCGACGCGCTCGCCAAGAACCTCGCCCTGGAAAACCAACAGATCACCGGCCACGTCGCCAAGCTGGATGTCACTCCGTTCGAAGAGAAAAGCCAACCGACCGAGGAAGAGATCAAAAAATACTGGGAGACCATCTCCGACTCGTTCACCACCGAGCCACGCCGCAAGTTCAGCTACATCGTCGCCACGCCGACCCTGCCGGAGGAAGTCAAGGCCGACGAAGCCCCCGAATCCATCGCCGACGCCACTGCCAGTGACGAAGTGAAAAAGGCCGCCGCCAAGAAAAAGGAAGAGGAGAAAGCAAAACGCGCCGCCGAGCTCGCCGAAGCACGCCGCAAGAAGCAGCTCGAAACCGACGCGCTCGTCGATGATTTCCTCTTCAAGCTCGAAGAGCAAAAAGGTGCCGGCTTCGAGGAACTCGCCAAGGCTAACGGCTGGGAAGTCAAAACCACCGAACTCTTCCCCCGCAGCGCGTCTCCAAAAGATCTCGATGTGACTCTCCGCTCCTCCCGCGGCGGGAAAGCGGTCGATCAACTTTTCCTCATCAAGGAAACCTCCGATCCGTTCTCTAAAATCTCCGAGGCCATCGCCGTCGGTGAAAACCAATGGATCGTCGCCCGTATCGACGGCGAGGAGAAATCCCGGCCGAAGACCTATGAGGAAGCCCGCGCCGACGCCCGCGCCCAATACATTTCCGAAAAGGCCGCCGAGGCCATGAAGGCCGCGGCCAACGAAGCCGTCACCAAGATCCAAACCTCGCTGGCCGCCGGAAAATCTTTCGCCGATGCCGCCAAGGATGCCGGAATCACCGAGACGAAGGCGTTTTCCGCCATCACCAGCACCTACAAGCCGGACGGAGCCAGCGAGCCCGCCAACCTGTTTGAATCCGCCCGCAACGTCGATCCCGGCACCATCGCCGAAGTCATTACTGAAGCGGACCGCGCCTTCATCCTCCATGTCGCCAAGCGCGAGGTCGTCAAGGAACCCAACGCCGCCGCCCGCATCGACAGCGAGGTCGCCTCCCGGACTAACGAAAACGAGACCGTCGCCTTCACCTCCTGGATCACCGCCCGCACCGAGGCCGCCAAGGTCGAGCAGCTCTACAAAAAGTGACCGTGGCGGCGATCACCGGTCGCCGCGCCTATCTTCCATGCCCGAAGACATCCAGGACCTCTTCGACGAGGCTAACGGCCACCTCGCCGTCGGTGAGTTCGACGAAGCCATCGGCCTCTATCGAAACTGCGTCGCGCTCGATCCCGGGTTTTTCGACGGCTGGCACGCCCTCGGCATGGCCCTTCTGAAAACCGGCCACGTCAAGGAAGCCATCGGTTGTGGGCTCCAATCCGTCACCCTCCAGCCCAACGACCTGCTCGCTTGGACCAGCCTCTCCCAGATGTATGTCCGCGACGGCAACATCCCCGAGGCCGAAGCCGCCAAAGGCAACGCCCGCATCCTCTCGCTCGGCGGAAAGGTCGTGAAATAAAGAGTGCGGACGTCTCGTCCGCGAAGCCGATGCGACTTGAAAGCGCGGCGCGAAGCTCTTCCCCATCACCTTCCCATCGGTCAAGTGGACGAGACGTCCGCTCCCCCTATTGTTTTTCCAACTCTTGCATCAGCGCCAAGGTTCATGTTTCCCTGCCCTCGCGAGCTATCTCTCATCACTCACTCCATGTTCTACCTCACCACCGCCATCGACTACACCAACGGATCACCGCACATCGGCCACGCCTATGAAAAGGTCCTCGCCGACGTGATCGCCCGCTACCGTCGGCTCCGTGGCGACGAGGTGTTTTTCCTGACCGGAGTGGACCAGCACGGACAGAAAGTCCAACAGACAGCGGAAAAAGAAGGGATTTCCCCCGAGGAGTTCGTCAAGCGCACGACCCGCAAATTCTCCTCGCTCTGGGAAAAACTCGACGTGAAATACGACGGCTGGGCCGAGACCATCGACGAGCGCCACAAGGCCTGCGTCCGCGCCATTCTCAGCGAACTCAAGGAACAGGGCCAACTCTACAAGAAAGCCCACGCCGGATTTTACTCGGTCCGCCAGGAGCAGTTCCTCCAGGAGCGCGACCGCGACGAGGCCGGAAACTTCGGTCCCGAGTGGGGCGAGGTCGTCGAGATCGAGGAGGAGAACTGGTATTTCAAACTCAGCGACCACACCGACTGGCTCAAGGATTTCATCGAGAGCAACCCGGAGGTCATCATCCCCGCCTTCCGCAAGGCCGAGCTGCTCAACGCGCTGGAGAAAAACTCCGGCATCGACCTGTGCATCTCCCGCCCGAAGGAACGCCTGCAATGGGGCATCGAGTTTCCCTTCGACGAGAATTTCGTCACTTACGTCTGGTTCGACGCGCTCATCAACTACATCTCGTTCGCCGGCTATCAGGCCGCGCCGGACGCGGGTCTGCCGGATTTCGCCAAGCTCTGGCCCGCGGACAGCCGCCCGGTCCACATCATCGGCAAGGACATCCTGATCCCCGCCCACGGCATTTACTGGCTCTGCATGCTCCACGCCATGGGATTCACGGACGCGCAGATGCCGCGCCTCCTCGTCCACGGCTGGTGGAACATCCGCGGCGAAAAAATGGCCAAGTCCACCGGCAACGTCGTCGATCCTAACGAGCTTGCCGACAAGTTCGGCGTCGAGGCCGTCCGCTACTATCTCGTCCGCGACATCGTCACCGGCAAGGATTCGGACTTCGACATGAACCGGCTGATCATGCTCTTCAACACCGAGCTCGCCAACGAACTCGGCAACCTCTGCAACCGCGCGCTCAACATGAGCCAGCGTTTCACCGGCGGCGTGCTCCAGCTCGGCGGCCCGCTCACCGAGGACGATACCGCGCTGCAAAGCTCACTGACGGAATCCATCGCCGCCTATCAAACCGCGATGGATGAGTTCGACGTTTCAAAGGGCCTCGAAGCGCTCAGCCGCCACATTGTCCACTGCAACCAATATGCCGAGCGGATGAAGCCGTGGGAGCTCAACAAGAACCCGGAAAACAAGGAGCGCCTCGCCACCGTCCTCTATCATCTGGCCGAAAGCGTCGCCCACGCCACCGTGCTGCTCTCCCCCATCCTGCCGGACGCCGCCGCGAAACTCGCCGGCCAACTCAATCTGCCCGCGCTCACTGCATTCAAGCTAACGGACCTCCACTGGGGTCTGCTACCGGACGGCCACGTCATCGAAAAACCAAGCCCCGTCTTCCCGCGCATCGTCGCCGAGGTCGAGGCTTGAGCGCTTCTTCAGGACGTCGAACGGTCCCGGAGGGCGTCATAGACATACCAATCCTCCAGCTTTTTGCGCGCCCACGGATTTTTCCGCAGAAACGTCAGGCTGGATTTGATCGTCGGGTCGAACATGAAGCAACGGATCGGGATTTGATCCGCCATCCGTTCCCAGCCGTGGCGGTCCACCACCGCCCGCAGCACTGTTTCCAAGGTGACGCCGTGCAGGGGATCGTTAGGATGGGAAGAAGGTTGCGACATGGTCATCAGAAGAGATCAAACCCATCGAAGATCGAGGACAGGTCGATGTCCGGCCACTCCAGCCACGACAGGTCCAAATCGAAGACGGAAAACGACGCGCCAGCGGCGAGATCTGCCAGAACCTCCGCCTTCATGGCGGCGTAATCGCAAATTTCCCCGGCGGCATCGTGGAGGGCCTTGAAATCCTCCGGCGATGAGAAAATGCAGTAGGCCCAGCAATGGATGTCCACCGGATAGCCGCAGCGGTCCGCGGAGCGGCGGATGTCGTTAGGCTTGTAGTAGTGCTGCTTGCCGTGCGTCCGCACGAGGTCGCTTCCGACCTTGCCGATGAAGGCTTTCTTATCGTCCGGTTTGAGATGGCAGGCTGGCATTTCAACTGTTGCCTATCGTGCGGCGGATGGCTTCGGCGATGAAGGCTTTCGCCTCGTCCGGAATGGGCGAGCCGAATTTCAGGGTGTTGCCCTGGCATTCCACCTGGATGAGGTTTTGGGGCACGTTGTTTTTCTGCCATTTGGCGGGGCGGATGCTGACCCTCGCGCTTTTGTCGCAGACCAGCCGCCGCGTCCATCCGATGGGGCCGACCTGCATGGAAGCGGCGAGAACTCCACCCGAGTAACCGATCCGCCAACGGCCGAAAAGGCAGAAGAGGATGAAGGAAACGAGGAACACCGTGCCGATGAGAAACGGCAGGCCGAAGAGGCTTGAGGCCAGATCAAATTCGCCTTTCTTGAGCTGTGATCCGTAGATGCCATACATCGAAAATCCCGACCAGGCCGCGGTGAACGGAATGAGGAACAGCACCACCAGCGGGATTTTACGATAGGTGATGGACCTCCCATGGATCGGGCTTTCCTCGATGCGCACGCCCTTGGGAGGGTGTGCCAGATCGACGTTTTCCGAGCCGGGGATCGGCGCGATTTCGGAGAACGGCATCGTTTTCCCACAGGCCCGGCAGAGCGCGATATCATTGGCGACGTTCACGTCCGCGAGGGCGATCGCGGCTCCGCAGGACTGACATTGATAGGGGCTGCTCATAAATACTTGTCCGTCACGGCGCCTTCGCTGGCGGTGGAGACGAGCTTGGCGTATTTCGCGAGCACGCCGTGGGTATAGCGCGGCGCGGGCTGGGTCCAGGCGGCTTTGCGTTTGGCGATTTCCTCATCGGAGATGTTCACGTCGATGCGGTTGGTGACGGCGTCGATGGTGATTGAATCGCCCTCTTCAAGAATCCCGATGGTGCCGCCGAGGAAAGCTTCCGGAGTGATGTGGCCGACGACGAATCCGTGACTGCCGCCGGAGAAGCGGCCGTCGGTGATGAGCGCGACCTCCTTGCCGAGGCCCATGCCCATGACGGCGCTGGTCGGTCCGAGCATTTCGCGCATGCCGGGGCCGCCTTTCGGGCCTTCCAGGCGGATGACGATCACGTCGCCCTTGACGATTTCCTTGCCGAGAATGGCCTTCATGGCGCAATCCTCGGAGTTGAAAACGCGGGCGCGGCCGGTGAAGAGTTCGCCTTCCTTGCCGGAAATCTTGGCCACCGCCCCGCCTTCCGCGAGGTTTCCGTAGAGCACGCGCAGGTGGCTGTCCTTCTTGATCGGATTGGATAGAGGGCGGATGATTTCCTGACCGGCGGGATACGGCGTGCAGAATTTCTCGATGTTCTCGGCCATCGTGCGACCGGTGACGGTCATGCAATCGCCGTGGAGCAGCCCGCCATCGAGCAGGATTTTCATGAGCGGCACGGTGCCGCCGATGGCGACGAGGTCGGACATGGAGAACTTGCCGGACGGCTTGAGATCGGCAAGCACGGGGACGTTTTTGCCGATCCGCTCGAAGTCGTCGATGGTGATGTCCACGCCCGCCGAGTGGGCGATGGCGGGGATGTGCAGCGCGGCGTTGGTCGAGCCGCCGAGCGCGATGAGCACGGTGATGGCGTTCTCGAAGGCCTTCTTGGTGAGGATGTCGCGCGGCTTGATGCCGAGCTTGAGCAGGTTGAGCACAGCGGCTCCGGCGTCGAAGCAATCGCGCATCTTGTCATCGGAAATGGCGTTCTGGGCAGAGCTGTTGGGCAGCGACATGCCGAGCGCTTCGATGGCGCTGGCCATGGTGTTCGCGGTGTACATGCCGCCGCAGGAACCGGCGCCGGGGATGGCGTTGGCCTCGACGGTTTCGAGCTCGGCGTCGGTGAATTCACCGTTGGCGTGTTTGCCGACGGCTTCGAACACGGACACGATATCGAGGTCCTTTTTCTCGCCTTTGACGACGGCGCAACCGGGAAGGATGGTGCCGCCGTAAACGAAGACGGACGCGCGGTTCATGCGGGCCATCGCCATGAGGCAGCCGGGCATGTTCTTGTCACAGCCGCCGATCGCGACATAGCCGTCCATGCCCTCGCAGCCGACGACGGTCTCGATGGAGTCGGCGATGACCTCGCGGGAAACGAGCGAGTATTTCATCCCCTCGGTGCCCATGGAAATCCCGTCGGAAATGGTGATGGTGTTGAAAATGATGCCCTTGCCGCCCGCGGCATCCACGCCCTTGGCGGACTCGATGGCGAGCTTGTCGATGTGGACATTGCACGGCGTGACCTGGCTCCAGGTGGAGGCGATGCCGATCTGCGGCTTGGAGAAATCTTCTTTTTTGAAACCGACGGCGTAGAGCATCGCGCGGCTGGGCGCGCGGTCGGGACCATCAACAAGTGGACTGGAAAAGGGACGGGTAGTGTCGTTCATCGCGGGCGGAGCATCTTGCCAATGATGGGGCCGCGTCAAGACATGGCGAATGATTGAAATCAAAAACGCCGTCCGGCATGACCGGACGGCGTTTGAAACAAAAACGGCGGGGAAATTTATTTTTTGGGCTCTTCCGCAGGCTTTTCCTCAACCTTCGCGCCCGCTTGGGCTTTGGCTTTCTCAAGCTGGGCCTTGAAGCCGTCCATCTGGCCTGCGATCTCGCTTTCCGGCGCGGCGGCTTTGGCTTCATCGACCGCTTTCATGGCTTCGTCGAATTTCTCCATGCGAGCGAGGATCATCGCTTTGGTGGCGATCATCTGCTGCTTGCTCTCGGCTTCAAATTCACCGGAGGCAACCGACTTTTCGACGAAGGCGAGCGCGCCCTCCATGTCCTGCTTGGCGGCAAAGCCATTGAGCTCGGTCTCGAATTTTGCGAATTTGGCCTTCTCGGCGAGCTTCTTGCCGTAGCCGGTCTCGTCCTTCGGGTCGGCGGCCTTGATCTGATCGGTCACGTCCGGATAGAAACTCGCGACGGCGGCGTCTTCGAGTTCCATGGCTTCGAGAGCGGCGATCAGGGCTTTGGCTTTGGCCGGTCCCTCGGACTTGGCGGCTTCGGCGAAGGATTTGTCACGGACATCCTTCCTGGCGCGGAGCTCGTCGAGGTGGGCGACGTATTTTTCAGGACCGCCGGGCTTGTAGCAGGTCTTGGCGAAAGGCTTGCCGTCGGCGTCGCAGAGCAGAATCGTGGGGAAGCCTTCGATGGCATATTTTTCCTGGAGTTCTTGGTTCTGCGCCTTGGTTTCGTCTGAAAGCTTGGCGACGTTTTCGGGTTTCCGCGGGTAATCGAGTTCCACCAGAACGAACTTGTCTTTGACGCCGGTTTTGAAGGCGTCTTGGCTGAAAACCTCCTTATTGAGCTCGATGCACCAGCTGCACCAGTCGGAGCCGGTGAAGTCGATGAGCAGGTCTTTTTTCTCGTCGGCTGCCTGTTTTTTGGCGGCTGCGAAATCATGAGACCACCCTTCGCCGCCGGCGAGGGCGGAAGTGAAGCCGAGGGAGGCGGCGCAGGCGGCCGCGAGGATGTGTTTGATTTTCATAATGTGGGAGGTCCGGGAATGCCCGTGGAGACGGGGGGAGCGAAGCAGGCCCCGGTGTTTTTGCAATTATTTCGGAAATGAAACGTCGCCGTCGGGTGTGGCGCGGGTTTCGGGAGAAGAAATCGAGATTTGGGATTTCCGAACCGGGATTTCCGGGCATCGTCGCGAGGTGAATTGGATCACGCAGGCAGCGCTGGGCGCATTGATCGGAGAGCTGATAATGGGCAAGCGGCTGGGAAAGCGGGCGCTGGCTTGGGGGGCGCTGCTTGGGATTTTGCCGGAGTTGGATGTGGTGGTTTTCCCGTTTCTGGACACGGCGGGGAAGTTGGTGTGGCACCAAGGGGCGAGCCATTCGTTGGTGGTGATGGGAGCCGCGGCTTATGGGCTGGCTCACGGTTTGGCGAAAATTTGGAGGAAGGAAAAAATCACGAAGCCGCAAGCGGGCGGATTGGTGGCTGCGGTGTGGGGGGCGCATGTGCTGGCGGAATGCCTCACGGTGGCCGGCGCGGCGGTGTTGTGGCCGTTGGTTGGAAAGCGGGTGGCGTTTGAAAGCCTGCCGCCCGGCGATTTGCTGTTGGCCGGACCGCTGGTGGCGGCGGCGCTGTGGATGGCGTTTCTGCCGGAAGAACCGCAAAAAAAGCCGCGCGGAAAGAAGGTGGTGGCGACTTCGAAGCGGAGGAAATTGTGTTTGCGGGGACTCGGACTGAGCGCGGGATACGCGCTAATTGCCATCGGAATGAAATTCGTGGCGTCGGCCGGATTCGAGGCGGATCTGGCGCGGCGCGGGGTGAAATACGAGCGCCGGATGGAGTCGCCCACGCCGTATGATATCCTCCTCTGGCGCGCGGTGGTGGATTCCGGTGATGAGTTCCGGGTGGGATATCGGACGATTTTCGAACTGCCGGAAACGCCGGTGCGCTGGACGATTTACCCCAAAGGCAAGGACGCGCTCGCCGCCGTGGCGGAAATTCCCGCCACCCAGTCGCTCGCGAAATGGACCGACGGTTGGTGGCTCGCCCGGCCGAATGCGCAAGGCGCGTGGCTCGGCGATTTGCGGTTCCCGGAGAGCCGGATCTGGGGCAGCAAGAAGGACATGGTGGACAGCCGGCTCGCGTTTTCCTGGGTCATCCGGAAGACGGAGAAAGGCGATCCCTTGCGGCAAATCTCGCAGGAAGGCGGCTACGGCGGCGATTACTTGCCGCGGATGGGCGCGAGGATTTTTGGAAATCGGGGGTCTTGGGAGGCGAATCCTCGTCTGGCGGGAGTGACAGGCAGCTTGCCGGAATTCCTGGGAGTGGACGAATAGCCGCCGGTAGAATGAATTCTTCGTTTCCGTCAGCCTGCGGATGGAGTAAAACTCCCGCAGTGAAATTTCTCCTCGTCTTGCTCGCCGTCGCCATGACCGCGCACGCCGCATCGAGCGATCCGGGCCAGACCGCCATTGATTTCCTCGAAAAAGTGCGGCAGCGGAAACTCGATCTCACCCCCGGCGGCGACACCGCGCTCTCGCCGCAAACCGCCGATGAGAAAAAACGCCAGATCGCCCGCCGCCTCGACCGCATGGCGCGGGATTTGGGCTGCGACCCGCTGGAAGTCGGCGCGGTGAAGTTGGATGAGAATTTCGCGGCCGTGCTGGTGCGGAAAGTCGGCGGTCTCGATCCGAGTCGGTTGCAGGTGTTTCCCGTGGCGCTGGTGAAGCGCGGCGCGGAATGGTCGGCGGCTCCCCTGCCCGCTTCGTTTGAAAACGCCGGTGCCGGCTACGCGGCCGCCCTCCGCAGCCGTCTCGAAGTGCTCGAAAACTGGATGCTCCGCGAACAGGTAGTCGATTTGGAAAGGCTCCGCGAGCAATCGATCAGCGGCATCCGTCGGAAAATCGAGGCGAATTTGCCTGCCGAGGAATTGCGGAACCTCAATTCAAAGGAGGTCGGCGAGCGGTTTATGGGAGCCTGTGAGCGCGGGGATTTGCTGTCAGTGCTCGGGTTTTTAGGGGGCTTGGCCGCGAAATTGCCCGACGACTGGCCGGCCCGCCTGAAAGCCGCGGATTTCGCCCTAACCGCCGGTTCGCAAGCGCCGCGACCTTGGCGTTTGCTCGTCGCTCCGGAGGTCGCGCGAGTGCTTGTCCACCACGAAGAGGAGGACGGTCAGGCCCTCATTTCCATCGCCTGTCTCGATCCTGCGGCCGCCGCGCCCCGGATTGAAATCATTCATTTCGAGCTCACCAAAGACCCCGGCTCCCTCTGGCAGATCGATCCGCCGGCCAGTTTTTTGCAGGCAAAGGGAAATTCGGACGAGGAAGCGGATGACGGTCTCGATTCGGATCTCCGCGACGCGTTTCCCAAGAAGTGGACTGCCAGTCATCCCGCGGAACCCCAAGCCACGGCGGAACTCGCCCGGGAAAAGTTGCTCGACGTGCTGCGGAACGGAAATTTCCCTGCTCTGCTCGCGAGTTCCAAACTCGATCAAAGCCCCGAAACCGCTCGGAAAGCATGCATTCAGGCCGCTCAAACTTGGTGGACCCTCCACGATCCCGCGGCCGTCCATCACGCCATGCCGCTCTCATTCCACGCGGACGGATCGACGGCGGTGGCGATTTTCCAATGGTTCTCGGCCCGCGAGCCCGACCGCTTGGATGCGCGAGCGCTCTATTTCGAAAAATCCCCGACTGGCTGGCTTTGGAACCCGGTGCCTGCCAGCGCCACTCAAACGAAATTTCAAGACTGGGTGGACTCGGAGTGCGCACGTTGGCCGGATCAATGGCAGCGGTCACTGTGGGGCCGCTGTCCGGTTTTGGAGGAAATCCACGCCATTCCGGCTCCGACCAGGGACGAGGCGCAACAGACCGTGGAAGCGTGGCTCGACGCCACCCGCCGCGGAGATGTCGAGGCCGCGCTTCGTCTCGTCGCCCGATTGAGTGACCCGCTGAGCGGTTCGACCGTCCTTCAGAATCTGGGTTACGAAATCATTGGCTCTCGTCGCGGCAAGAAAAAGCCCGCCATCATTGAAAGCTATCAGGGCAAGACATGGACGGCGGTGGGCGTGAAATCCGCTCAGGATGGCAAAGCGATTTATCCTCTCTACCCGGTTGTCCTAACCGAGATCGGGCCGCGGATCATCGTGGAAATCGACTTGTTCGCCTCGGACAACCGCGGCCGGGAATTTCTCAACAAGACTGCTTTGCAACGTCTCGCAAAATCCAACTCCGCAGCCGGCGAACTACAGACGCTTTATTCGCAATATCAGGCCAAAATTGAAAGCCTGGGCGGCAACACGGATCGTTGATGGAATGATCTGAATTTAAAAATTCGCGCGATTTCCGGCCTACCCCGTCGGTTTTGAGATCATTTTTTTGAAAAAATAGTTGTTTTCATCAAAAATCACATATTTATTGAATACCTCACTCCACTTGATCATGTACTCTCCCAAGGGGAAATTCCCGAATCGATCCGTTTCCTCCCGTCCCCCCGGGTTGAACGGCATGCCTGGCATAACTTTGCTAGAGATAACAGTTGTCATCCTCGTCCTCCTGTCGTTGATCGGCGTCCTATTCATTGGAGCGCGGGCATGGAAGCGCGGTTCGGACCGGGCGATTTGCATCATTCACATCCAATCCGTCCAGAAAGGCGTCCGCAGCTATGCGAATCTTTATGGCTTCGGCGACGGAGACAAGGAAGCGGATTTTTTTCCGTTAAAACGTTAAAATGGATTGGTGCTGGTTGATCGGGCGATGTTCCGACATCGCCTGTTTGGAATTGAATTCAAACCAACCAACACCATGAACGAACAGACAGGGACAC
>CAMCCX010000009.1 GCA_945873305.1 Akkermansia muciniphila | reverse complement strand
TCCGCTCCAGGGAGATAGACGTTGTCCACGGTGTCCGAGAAAATCTTTTTCTCGGGCGTGACGATATCAAGTTGGAGAGCCATGGCGGTGGTAAATGCTGAAAAGCTAAAATGCTGAAAAGCTGAAATTTTCAGTCACGCGGCACGGATTCGATTCCGCCCTTCATGTAGAAGTTTCCTTCCGGCACGTCGTCGAGCTTGCCGTCGAGGATCTGCGCGAAGCCCTTGACGGTGTCTTCGATGGAAACGAGGACGCCGGGAACGTTGGTGAAAACCTCCGCAACGTGGAACGGCTGGGTGAGGAAACGCTGGATTTTCCGGGCGCGGAAGACGCTCATCTTGTCCTCGTCGGAAAGCTCGTCCATGCCGAGAATGGCGATGATGTCCTGAAGGTCCTTGTAACGCTGAAGCACCTGTTGGACGCCGCGGGCGACGCGATAGTGTTCCTCGCCGATGATGTCGGGAGCGAGCGCCTTCGAGGTGGAGGCGAGCGGATCGACGGCCGGGAAGAGCGCTTGCTCAGCGAGCGAACGCTCGAGAACGACGGTGGCGTCAAGGTGGGCGAAGGTGTTGGCGGGAGCCGGGTCGGTCAAGTCGTCCGCAGGCACGTAAACGGCCTGGATGGAAGTGATGGAGCCTTTGTTAGTGGAAGTGATCCGCTCCTGGAGACCGGCCATTTCCTCGGAGAGGGTCGGCTGGTAACCCACGGCGGACGGCGTCCGGCCGAGCAGCGCGGACACTTCGGAACCGGCTTGGGAGAAACGGAAGATGTTGTCCACGAAGAGCAACACGTCCTGGTTGTCCTCGTCGCGGAAATGCTCGGCCATGGTGAGGGCGGAGAGCGCGACGCGAAGACGGGCACCCGGAGGCTCGTTCATCTGACCGTAGCAGAGCGCGACTTTGGAGCCTTCTGTGAGAACAGGATTGCCCTTGTCATCGAGTTTCGGATGGCCTTTTTCGTCCTTCTCGGTGGCGATAACGCCGGACTCGATCATTTCCCAGTAGAGGTCGTTTCCTTCACGGGTCCGCTCACCGACACCGGCGAAGACGGAGAAACCACCGTGCGCTTTCGCGATGTTGTTGATGAGCTCCATGATGACGACGGTCTTGCCGACGCCGGCACCACCGAACATGCCGCCCTTACCACCCTTGAGCAGCGGGCAGATGAGGTCGATGACTTTGATACCCGTCGCGAGGACTTCGGTGTTAGCGGATTGCTCCGTCAGCGCCGGGGCGGGGCGGTGGATCGGCGAGCGGAAATTCGCGTCGGCGATCGGCACGTTTTCGTCCACGAGGTCGCCGGTGACGTTGAAGATCCGGCCGAGCACTTGCTTTCCAACAGGAACGGAGATCGGCTTGCCGAGGTCGGCGAGAGCCATGCCGCGCTTGAGGCCGTCCGTGGTGGACATGGCGACCGCGCGCACCCAGCCGTCACCAAGGTGCTGCTGGACTTCGAGCACGAGCTTGGTGTCCACGCCGTTGAGGACGTATTGGATCTCCAACGCGTTGTAAATTTCAGGCAGCTTGGTTGCCTTGGAGAAGTCAGCGTCGATGACGGCGCCGATGATCTGGACGATGGTTCCTTGGTTGCTCATGGGAAAAAGAGTTAAAAGTTCAGTGTTAAAAGTGATAGGTCACTCCATGGCCTTCATGGCCGTGGTGATTTCGAGAAGCTCGGAGGTGATGGCTCCCTGGCGGAGCTTGTTGTATTCGAGCGTGAGCTCCTTGATGAATTTCTTCGCGTTGTCGGTAGCGGACTTCATGGCGACCATCCGTGCGGAGTGCTCGGAAGCGCGGGCCTCCATGAGGGCTTGGAAGACCTCGTAATTGACGTAGAGCGGAAGAATCGCGCCGAGCACACCGGCCGGACTTGGCTCGAAGATGTAGTCGCTGGTCGGATCGTTCTCGTGTTCCTCAACCTTGAATCCCGCGCCGATCTCCTCGAACGCCTGCTCCTCGCCCTGGCGGTGGCCTTGGATCGGAAGAAGCGTCACCACTTCGGACTCCTGGCGCAGGGTGTTCACAAAGCTGGTGAAAGCGATGGAAACCTTGTCGTAGTTGCCGACGAGGAACTGTTGGGTGATGAACTTGGCGATCGGACGCGCTTGTGAGAACGGCACCGGATCCTTGACGGTGAAATCGGCGATGACCTTGATGCCGAGCTTTTCAGCCATCGTGCGGAGCTTGCGGCCGACGGTCACGAAGTGCGCGTCTGGCGAAGTCTGCAGCTTGAGCTTGCGGGCGAGGTTGGTGTTGATAGGACCGCAGAGGCCCTTGTCGGTGGAGATCACCAGCACCAGCTCCCGGGAGCCCTGGCGGTGCTCTAGCAGCGGGTGGGATTCCTCGCCGAAGTTCTTGCGCATGTTGAACAGCATCTGGGTGAGCTGCTTCGCATACTCACGCCCGCCGAGCGCTTGGTCCTGCGCCTTCTTCATCTTGGCGGCAGCGACAAGCTGCATCGCGCGAGTGATCTGCGCGGTGTTTTTGACCGACTTGATGCGCCGGCGGATGTCGCGGAGGTTTGCCATGTTATCGAGAGGGTAGAGTCAGGAATCCAGAATCAAGGAAGAGGAAAGAGCTTATTTCCAGGACTTCTTGAAGTCCTCGATGCCTTGGCTGACAGCCTCGACCATCGCCTTGTCCTTTTTGAGATCCGGCTTTTCGTTGCGGATCTTGTCGAGGAGGTCGCCCTTGCGGGTGTTGAAGAAATCACCGAGCGCGGCTTGGAAGCGCTTCACATCGGCCACGGAGACGTCGTCGAAGTAACCGTTCTGCATCGCGAAGAGATAGATGGACTCCATCTCCATGGCGAGCGGGCTGTATTGGTTCTGTTTGAAGAGCTCTACGATGCGGGCGCCGCGGTCGAGTTTCTTCTTGGTGGACGCGTCGAGGTCGGAGCCGAACTGGGCGAAGGCCTGGAGCTCGCGATACTGCGCGAGGTCGAGCTTGGTCGTTCCGGCGACGGACTTGATCGTCTTGGTCTGGCAGGCGGAACCCACGCGGGACACCGAGAGACCGACGGAAATCGCGGGGCGGATGCCTTGATAGAAAAGATCGGTTTCCAGATAGATCTGGCCGTCGGTGATGGAAATCACGTTGGTCGGGATGTAGGCGGAAACGTCGCCGGCCTGCGTCTCGATGATCGGCAGCGCGGTGAGCGAACCACCACCCGCAGCTTCGGAAAGGCGGGCGGAACGCTCGAGCAACCGGCTGTGGAGGTAGAAAACGTCACCTGGATAAGCTTCGCGGCCGGACGGACGGCGGAGAATCAGCGACACCTGGCGATAGGCGACGGCGTGCTTGGAAAGGTCGTCGAACACGATCAAGCAGTCCTTGCCTTGGTCCATGAAATACTCGGCGATGGAGCAGCCTGCGTATGGAGCGAGATACTGCATGGCGGCCGCGTCCGAGGCGGAGGCGGAAACGATGGTGGTGTATTCCATCGCGCCGGCGTCTTCGAGGATTTTCTGGATCCGGGCGACGTTGGAGAGCTTCTGGCCGATGGCGACGTAGATGCAATACATCGGCTTGTGGTTCTGAAGCTTGCCGTTTTCCGCCGCCTTGTTTTGCTGGGCTTGGGAAATGATGGTGTCCACGGCGATGGTGGTCTTGCCGGTGGAGCGGTCGCCGATGATGAGCTCGCGCTGGCCGCGGCCGACGGGGATCATCGCGTCGATGGACATGATGCCGGTCTGGACGGGGACGGAAACGGATTTGCGCTTGATGATGCCGGGAGCGATCTTCTCCATCGGATAGTAAGCGGCGGCGGCGATGTCGCCCTTGCCGTCGATGGGAGCGCCGAGCGCGTTGACGACGCGGCCGAGAACGGCTTCGCCGACGGGAACGGAGAGCAACTTGCCGGTGGTGCGGCATTCGGCACCTTCCTTGACGGCGGCATAATCACCGAGGAGCACGACGCCGACTTCGCTTTCTTCCAAGTTGAGCGCCATGCCGGTGACGCCGCCACCGAACTCGATCATCTCGTTGAGCATGACGTCGGAAAGTCCTTCGACCTTGGCGACACCGTCACCGACCTGACGAACGGTTCCGACGTTGGTTTTTGCGACGGACGAGGTGATGCCGGCGATCTGTTGTTCGAGTTCTTGGAGGATGCTGCTCATGACAAGGTATCTATTAGAAAGTGAGGATGTTTGAAAAAGTTAAAACGCGTTTGCGAGGCGTTCGAGGCGGCCCTGGACGGAGCCGTCGAAAACGTCGTTGCCCACGCGGATGCGGAGGCCTCCCAGAAGGGCGGGAGTGACTTGGTATTGGACCACGAGGTCGGGGCCGTATTGGTTGGCGAGGCCGGCGACCACGCGCTGGCGGGTCGAGTCGTCGATTTCCACGGCGCTCTCGACGGTCACCTCGCGGCGCTCGAGCTCGAGGCGGGTCAGGCGCTGGATGGCCACGAGGATCGCGCGGTAGTCACGCGGCTTGGACTCTGCCAGACGGGAAATGACCGTGCGCAGTTTCGACTCGTCGAACCGGCCGTTGGTCTGGCAGAGGCCAAACAGGCGGCGAGCGGCAGCGGCGGCGGTCTTGGAAATCTTCATGGCGAGGTGAGAGAGATGAAATTGGAAGATCAGGCTTCGACCTTGGCGAGCGCGTCTTCGTTGATGCGCTTCTGGTCGTCGGCGTTGAGGATCTTGCCGGTGACTTGCGAAGTGGTCTGCGCCACGAGGCGGCCGAATTCGCGCTTCAGCTCGGTGCTGAGGCGGTCGCGGTCGGCCTTGGCGGCGGCCTCGGCCTTGGCCAGAATCTGTTGGGCGCTGGCGATCGCCTCCTGGGCCTTCTGCTCGGTGAAAGCGGCGGCACCTTGCTTGGCTTCGTTGACCAGGCGGACGGCTTCGTCGTTGGCCTTGGCGATGGCGGCGGCGGTGGTTGCTTCGGACTCGGCGAGTTGGCGCTCGATGCGCTTGAGCTTCTCCTCGCCCTCGGCGATTTTCGAGCGGCGTTGTTCGAGCATCGCCTGGATCGGGCCGAACGCGAATTTCTTCAGCAGGAGCGCGACAATCAGGAAGCTGACACACTGAGAGATGAAAAGCGACCAGGTGACGTTGAACGTTTTCATGATTTCACCCACCACGCCTTCGGATTCGGCGGCGGGGACACTGGCAAGGAGATCGAACATCATCGGGAAAAATTCGTTAGGAGAATCGAGTGAAAACAGAAGGTCGGGAAGGAAAGGCCGGACCAGGTTCCCCTGGCCCGGCTGGGATCAAACTTACTTGGCAAGGAAGATCGCGAAGAACACGATGCCTTCGATAAGCGCCGCGAGAATGATCGACAGCGTGAGGATGCTGCCGGCAGCACCTGGGTTGCGGCCGGTGGCTTCAGCAGCCTTGGAGCCGAGAAGGCCGATGCCGAGCGCTGCACCGATGGCGGCGAAGGCGACGTGCATGTTACCGGAAAGTTCGGCAAGGATTGGAGTCAACATGATATAGTGTGTTTGGTTGTTTGTTTTTCCGATTCCCACGGTTGATTCCATGGTCGAATACGGGAAATTGTTTTAGTGGGAATGCTCGCTCTCGTCGTCGTGATCGCCATGATCACAGATCAACTTCAGGAAGACTGCGGTGAGCAGCATGAAGACCAGGGCTTGAATCAAGCCGACCAGCAGCTCGAGGAAATAGAATGGCAGCGGAGGCAGCCAGGCGAGGTATTTGCCGCCCATCAACATCATGTTTTCCAGGATGTTTTCACCCGCGAAGATGTTTCCATAAAGACGGAAGGACAACGCCACCGGACGGAAGAGGATCGAGATCACTTCAAGAACGCCGACGAACCCGAACACGACGAGCATCATCAGGCTCATGATTCCGGAGAACTTGCCCTTGGGCGCGAAGATATGGGAGAAGAAGCCCTTCAAGCCGTTTTCCGTGATCGCCCAGTAAAACCACAGCAGTGCGAAAGTGAAGGCCATGGCGGCGGTCATGTTCAAATCCGCGTTACCCCCGCGAAGGAAGGGGCGGAACGTGTCGTGCGGATCCACCCCCGGCCCGCTCAACTGCCAGCCGAAAGTGCCCACACCAGGAATCAGCCCGAACCAGTTGGTGAAAAGAATCAGAATGAAAATCGTCCCGAAGAACCAAAACGTCCGTTTCACGAGGTGCTTTCCGAGGATACCCTCGAGGAAATTATACAAACTTTCGACCAACCACTCGACGAAGTTCTGCAAGCCACTCGGCACGGATGTCATCTTGCGCGTCGCCAGTTGGGCGACGATGATGATGAAAGCGGCCACGATCCAGACCATCACCATCGAGTTGGTCACCACAAAATCACCGAGGCGCAGGACTTCCTCTGCATTGGCCGGGAGATGGTCGTGCGATTCCGATCCCGCGAAAGCAGAAATCAATCCGAAGAGCCAAATGATCGAGGTGGAGAGGAAAAAACGCATGCAAAGAGCCTGCTGACGGCGGGCGAGCGGTCTTTAATGAATCGCCGCCAACCTCCGCAAGTTCAATTTGTGAAAAATTTCACAAGCTCGGGAGATTCCGCTATTTAACAAGGATGAGATGGAATCCGGACCGACCGATCCCCCATAATATCAATTGATAATCGACCGCCAGTGGGGCCACCCGGCCGGTTCGGAAATCGCCGCGGGGAACGCCCGGCTAACCGAACTTAACATGGAACAAGGCGCGTCGTCCAATCGTTGAGCCCCCAGCGGCACAAGCCAGAAAACCCCTGTAAGTCAAGCAGCCACTGCGGAAGATCCCCTTTATTTTCAATGGATTTTCTCTTGCCAATCCCCGGTGCCATTCGCACAAACGTCGCTGCCATGAACAAATCTGAACTGATTGATGCTATCCAAATCGCCCTCGGGAAAGACGCTACCAAGCGTGCTGCCGACGAAGCCCTCGAAGCAGTCCTCTCCTCTATCGCCAAAGGCGTGAAGAAGGACCAGAAAGTCCAAATTATCGGATTTGGAACGTTCGAAGTGAAAAAGCGCGCCGCACGCCAAGGTCGCAACCCGAAAACCGGTGAAGCCATGAAGATCGCCGCATCCAAGTCGGTCGGCTTCAAGCCTTCGTCCGTCCTCAAGGGCAGCCTGTGATTTGCGGGGAGGCGAAAGCCTCTCTAACCCGTCCCTGAAAAACCAAAAAACCCCGGCCATCTGGCCGGGGTTTTTTTTTTGAAACGAATCCGTCGGCTAATTTATCAGAACCAACCCTTCTTGTTCGTGACATAGGTCGCCACGAACTCCGCGTCGCTCTTGGTCAGATAAATAATCCCCTCGATCAACCCGACGATGCCGAACAGGCCGCAGGTCACCAAGCTGATGACGAGCTGGATCACCCCCTCCTTGGTGTATCCCAGGACGAATTTATGGGCTCCGGTCCATCCGAGAAGGATTCCGAGCAAGCCAGCGAGCAATTTTTTTTCGGCGCCAGCAGGCGCGGGTGTTGCAGGTTCTGTGGACATAGTGCTTTTGATCTACTAAGCCCTGCCCGACGAAGCAAGCCTCAAGAGCCATGAAACCAAGAATCACTCTCGCAGAAACCCAACTCCCTGATGGAAACATCCTCTCGCTCCAGGAGCACGACGGACGCAAGTCCCTCCTCGTTCACGGCCAGCAAATCTGTGGACCCGCCACCCGCGCGGCCGAGGAGGAACTCGCCCGCCTCGCCTGCGCGCCGTTCCGGCCCGCCCGCCAGCCGCAAATCTGGTTTGCCGGCCTCGGCCTCGGCCACACCATCGCCGCCGTGGCCAAGGAACTCCCGCAGAAACGCGCCAGCTTTTTCGTCGCCGAGCCGCTTGCCGCCATTCCCGACTGGCACCGCGCCCACATCCCCGACAGCCCGTTACTGTCTGACAGCCGCGTCACGTTAGAAAACGATTGCGGCCCGCAGGCGCTCATGCGCCACGCCGGACTGCTCCACGCGATCCTCGTCCATCTCGACGCCTCCCCCACCGGCCCGCGCAACCGCAGCTGGGTGGACGAGCGCCGCTGGGTTTCCGCCGCCTACGAAGCGCTCCAACAAGGCGGCCTGCTCGCTATCGCAGGCTCGCGCCACGTCGCCAACCTGACCCGCCGCCTCCAAGGCTCGGGCTTTGAGGTGGCGGAATTCACCGTGCCCTCCTCGCCCAATGCCAAGCGCCCCCGCTTCCTCCCCATCTGGCTCGCCCGCAAAGGCAAAGCCGCGGATTGATCTTTCTCCGGCGGGCTGCTTGATTGCGCCGAACCCATGGCCCGTCTCACTCCTTTCCACATCCTTCCCGCATTGATAGCAGCTGCTTCCCACGCCGGTGAAATCACCATCGAACCGCGGCCATTTTCCGTCGAAAAATCATTCACCACCACCGCCCTGCCAGCTGGCGAATGCGTGCTTTTGAAACTCGATCCCAAAGTCTGGACGGATTTCGCAATCGCCCAAATCACCAGCCACGGCTCCAAGGTGGCGAAGGGCGACGTGCTCGTGCGCTTCGATTCCGAGGCGATCGACAAGAAACTCGAAGACTCCCGCCGCGGCCTCGAAGCCGGCTCACTCTCCCTCGCACAGGCCGAGCAGGACTTCAGGATTCTTCAGGAAACCGCTCCTGACAAACTCGAAGCCCTCCGCCGCGCCGCCGGAATCGCCAAGGAGGAAAACAGCTACTTCACCCAAGTCCGCCGCAAGGCCAGCGAGGACAACGCAGCACAAGCCCTCAAACGCAGCGACCAGATCCTCTCTAACCAACGCGAAGAGCTCAAGCAACTCGCCAAAATGTACGAGGCGGACGACATCACGGAAAACACCGAGGAAATCATCCTCGTCCGTCAGCAAGACGCCGTCGCCGCCGCCGAGTTCGCCCAGCGCATGGAGGGACTCGACCACAAGCGCACCCTCGAAGTCACCCTTCCCCGCGAGGCCAAAACCCTCGCCGACAACGAGCGCGACGCCGCAATCGCCCTCAAAAAGGCCGAGGCCGACATCCCGCGCTCCATCGAGCTGAAAAAACTCGAGCTCCAATCCCTGAAAACCGCCCACCAGCGCGCCGAACAAGACCTCGCCGAGCTCGACGCCGACCGCGCCCGCTTCGAATTCAAAGCCCCCGCCGACGGCTGGTTCTATCACGGCTCTATCGACAACGGCCGCTGGACCGCGGGCAAAATCACCGACACCCTCCTCCCCGACGGCCGTCCGCCAGCCCACGCCGCGTTCGCCACCTTCATTCCCGGAAGTGCCAAATTAGCCCTTGTTTCATTCCTCGACGAAACGACCGCGCGCTCGCTCAAGCCCGAACTAACCGGTGCTGCCACACTCCCCGGCCGCGAGGATGTGGAAATCCCCGTCAAGCTCCTCAAGCTCGCCGCCACCCCCGGCCCCGACGGCACCTACCGCGCGGATTTCTCCGCCGCCTGGCCCACGGAGCCCGTTCCCGCCGCCGGCGCGACCGCCCAAGTCCGCCTGATTGCCTATCAGCAAGCCACCGCCATCGTCGTTCCCACCAAGGCCCTCAATTTCACCGCCGACGGTTGGACCGTCGAGGTCAAGCTCGCCAACGGCAAGACCGAACGCCGTCCCGTCAAGCGCGGCCGGATATCCAAGGACGACACCGAAATCCTGTCCGGCCTCGAAGCCGGACAAGTCGTCGTGGTGCCGTGAGATCACGTCCGCTCATCGTCCTGTTGCTCGGTTTTTCCACCTTCGCGGTTGCCCAGGAAAAGCCCGGGGAGCTTCCGGAAATCACCCGCGCGTCGCTCGACGCTGCGATCCGCCGCGGAGTCGATTTCCTCATCACCCATCAGAATCCTAACGGCTCCTGGGGCGGCGCCACCCGCACCAAAGGCCTCAACATTTACGCGCCCCTCCCCGGTGCCCACCACGCCTACCGGGCCGGTGCCTCCGGCCTCGCCTTGTCCGGCATCATCGACGCCGCCGACCCGCGACCCGAGGTCGAGGCCGCCATCGCCAAAGCCGCCGCCTGGACCGCCGCCGAGCTGCCGAAACTCCGCCGCGCGGACCAAACGACCACCTACAATATTTGGGGCCACGCCTACGCCCTGCGCGCCATTTCGCGCCTCCATTCCCGCGAGCAAGACTCCGCGAAAAAAGCCGGATGGGCCGCCCTCGCCCAAGGCCAGGTGGATCTCGCCAACCGCTACGCCGACATCAACGGCGGCTGGGGCTACCTCGACATTTTCGACAACCTCACCACCCAGAAACCTTCCGGCATCCCCACCTCCTTCACCACCGCCAGCGTGCTGCTGGCCATGGATCAGGCCCGCTCCGGCATGGGGGTGAAACTCGATGAGGACCTCGTCCGCAAAGCCATCGCCGGCATCAACTATCAGCGCACGCCCGACTTCTCCTACACTTATTCGTTCGACCACCGGATGCGTCCGCGGGCAGACATCAACCGCCCCGCCGGTTCGCTCGCCCGCTCCCAAGCGTGCAACGCCGCCCTCCGCGTCTTTGGAGAAAAATCCGTCACCGACGAAATCCTCACCACTTGGGCCGACCGCTTCCTCGCCCGCGAAGGCTTCCTCAGCAACGTCCGCAAACGCCCGGTCCCGCATGAGGGCGCGTTCCGGATCGCCGGTTATTTCTACTACTACGGCATCTATTATTTCACCGAGTCCGTGAAGCTCCTGCCCAAGGAAACCCACGCCGCCTACGCCAAGCGCCTCGCCGCAATTCTGTTGGAGCGACAGGAAAAGGACGGCTCGTGGTGGGACTATCCGCTCTACGACTACCACCAGGCCTACGGCACCGGCTACTCGCTCATGGCCCTCGCCTGGTGCCGGGAGACTCTGGCAGATCGGTCTTTCAACTGAGCCGCGCCTTCAACCGCCGCCTCACGGCCTCCAGCGCCGCCTGACTAACCGCCAGCTTGAAATCCTTGCGATTGCGCGGATGAAACACGCTGAAAGCCTCCGTCTGACCGCCCCGCACGGCCACCGCGATCCACCCCGTGCCCACCGGTTTCTCCTCCGAACCACCGCCCGGACCGGCGATGCCGGTGACAGAAACCGCGATGTCCGCGCCGCTCTTCTCAAGCGCCCCGTCCGCCATCGCACGGGCGACGACCTCGCTAACGGCACCATGCGTTTCGATGTCCTGCGCGGAAACTCCGAGCATCCCGGTCTTCGCCGCGTTCGCGTAAGTCACGAAACCGTGGGTGAAAACCTCGCTCGCGCCCGGGACGTTGGTGATCCGGTTAGCAACAAGCCCGCCCGTGCAACTCTCGGCCGTGGCGAAGCTCATCCCTCGCTCCTTGAGCAAGCGGACGACGGTTGCCTCCAATGAACTTTCATCATCACTGATCAGATAGGAACCGAATCGTTCGAGAGTGATCTTCCGCCCCTTTTCCAAAGCCTCCTCATCACCGATCAGGCGCAAGTCCACCTCGCCGATGTGCGCGCAGTAGCCGTATTCCAAACCGGGAACCTCCGCCAACCGCGCGTCGATGCCCTGGTGGAAATCGCTCTCGCCGATGCCCGTGAATTTCAAAACCAGCGCCTGATGGAGCTTCTCCACCCCCGCCAGTGCGCGCAACCGGGGCACGACCTCGGCGTGATACATCGGATAGAGTTCGCGGGGTGGTCCGGGTAACAGAAACACCGCGCAATTCGACCGCCCGTTAAGCCGCGGCGGCACGTAGATTCCCGGTGCCGTCCCATTCGCATTCGGCAGAATATCAGCACCCACCGGACACAGCGCCTGCTTGAGATTCGCATCCACCATCGGCCTGCCGCGCAGGGCGAAAAAGCCCTCTAGCGAGCGCAACGCCGCCTCGTCCGTGATCAATTCCAAGCCCAGAACCTCCGCCGTGATTTCGCGGGTGAGGTCATCGCTCGTCGGCCCCAGCCCGCCCGTCACGATCACCGCGTCCGCGCGGCCGAGCGCTTCCTGCAGCGAGTCGCGGATCGCATCGCCATCCGGCACCGTCGTCTGGCGGGAAATCCGCAGGCCGAGCTTGAACAACTCGCGACCGAACCACGCGCCGTGGGTGTTGAGAGTGTTTCCCAGCAGGAGTTCTGTTCCGGTATTGATGACTTCAAGTTTCACGGCGCGAATCTGCGACATCCCGGCGGCGACTCAAGGCCCGATATCTCAACGCGTGATTCTGCCAGCCACCAGCCAAAGCAACCCCGGCACCAGCAAGCTCAACCCAAACGCCCAACCCGGCGCCTCATGCCCCGCCCGGCCGATCGCGGCAAAAAGAAATCCCATCGGCACACTGCCGCAGGCCAGTGCCACCGAAAATCGTCTGAACGGCATCCGCACCAGCCCGGCCGTGCAGGAAATGACTTCCGGTAGAATCGGCAGCGCCCGCGACAAGGCCACCACCCAGCCGCCGCCGTTCGCGAAAAGCCGGCGGCCCTTCTCATAATCCCGCTCACCCAGCCAGCGCCGTGCGAACCGCTCCCCGCAACACCAGCCCACGCAGTATCCCGCCATCCCGGCTAACATCAACCCCGTCGCAGCCAACAAGCCGCCGACGAAAGTTCCGTAAATGTAGCCCAGCGCCGAAATCACCACCGTGCCGGGAACTGGCAACGCCAAGTCCCCCACTAACAAAGCAATCCCCGCCGCCCAGGCCCACGGCCCGGCGCTTTCCAGCCACGCCACGCTCCCTGCGAGAGTGAAACGCTCGTCCCAGCCCGCGCCCCAGATCGCCCATGTCCCGAGAACGAGAATCGCGAGTCCCAGAAACCACAGTGCCAGCCTCATGGTCAGTTCGCTCAGACGTATCCCAGCCACGGCCCCAGCCATTTCTCGGCCTCCTGCAAGCTGATCTTCTTGCGCCGGGCGTAGTCTTCGACCTGGTCCTTCTGCAGCTCGGAAATCGCGAAGTAATGGCTGTCTGGATGCGAGAAATAGAGTCCGCAAACCGCCGCGCCAGGATGCATCGCGCAGCTTTCTGTCAGAGTGACTCCGGTCTCCGCCGAAGCGCCTAGCAATTCGAACAGCGGCGGCTTCTCGGTGTGGTCCGGCTGCGCGGGATATCCCGGTGCCGGACGGATGCCCTGATAGTTTTCATGGATCAGCTGGTCGTGCGTGAGTTCGTCCTCGGTTTCATATCCCCACTCGACGCGCGCCTGGTGATGGAGAAATTCCGCGAACGCTTCGGCGAACCGGTCGGCGATCGCCTTGACCATGATCGCGCCGTACGGATCGATCTGCTTGTCCAACTCGTCCGCGAATTCGTGCGCGCCGTGGATGCCCACCACGAAACCACCTACGTAGTCGGTGGAATTCGGCGCGACCCAATCAGCCAGCGCGGCGTTCGGCTTTCCGGAGTCCTTCTTGAGTTGCTGGCGGAGGCTGTGGAAACGCATGCGCTCGGTCGTCCGAGTTTCGTCACTCCAGACGATGATGTCATCGCCCTGGGCATTCGCGGGGAAAAATCCGTAGATGCCTTCCGCCCGGAAACGGTCTTCGCCGATGATGCGGTCCACCCAAGCCACAGCATCCTGATAGAGCTTGCCGGCTTCCGCCGCGCCTTCCGCGTTCTTGGTTTTGAGAACCTTGTTTTCCCGATCCCACACGCCGCGGAGTTCCCAGGCGTGGAAGAACGGCGTCCAGTCGATGAACTTCGCGAGCTCGCGCAGCGACGGGCTTTTAATCGTGCGCGTGCCGGTGAAGGACGGCACCGGCGGCGTGTAGTTAGACCAGTCGAATTTCGGCCCTGCGGCACGCGCTTCGGCGAGAGTGAGGGTTTCCTTTTTCGGTCCGCCGAGGAAGTTGTCGCGGAGTTTCTGTTGCTTCTCGCGGTTCTCTTGGGCGAAGGCGTCCCGCTGGTCTTTCGAGAGCAGCGAGGTGGTGACCGGCACGGAGCGCGAGGCGTCGAGTACATGCACCACCGGCCCGGAATAATGCTGCGCGATCTTGATCGCGGTGTGCGCGGCGGAAGTCGTCGCACCGCCGATCAGCAACGGCACCTTGAAACCGAGCCGCTCCATCTCCTTGGCGACATGGACCATTTCATCGAGCGACGGCGTGATCAGACCGGATAGACCGATGACATCCGCCTCGAGCTCCTTGGCTTTGGCCAGAATCTTGTCGCACGAAACCATCACACCCATGTCGGTGACTTCGAAGCCGTTGCAGGACAGCACCACGCCCACGATGTTCTTGCCGATGTCGTGCACGTCGCCCTTCACCGTGGCGATGAGGAAACGGCCCGCAGAGCGGCCGCGTTCGGCGAGTTTGAGCGCCTCTTCGTCGGTGAGCGCCGGATTCTCCAGCTTGATCGCGGCGATGTCGCCCGCGAGATATTCCGCCTTGTCGGCTTCCATGAACGGGAACAACCACGCGACCGCCTTCTTCATCACCCGCGCGGATTTCACCACCTGCGGCAGGAACATTTTCCCGGCGCCGAACAAGTCGCCGACCACGCCCATGCCATCCATCAGCGGGCCTTCGATGACTTTGAGCGGACGCCCGTATTTCAAACGCGCCTCTTCGGTGTCCTCGTCGATGTATTTGTCGATGCCGCGGAGCAGCGCGTGTTCGAGGCGTTTTTCCACCGGCTCGTCGCGCCATGACAGGTCTTCCTCGATCTTCTTGCCGCCGACGTTTTTATAACTCTCCGCAAGTTCGAGAAGCCGCTCGGTCGAATCCGGCCGGCGGTTCAAAAGCACGTCCTCGACGCATTCCAACAGATCCTTCGGAATCTCGTCATAAACCTCGAGCATGCCGGCGTTGACGATTCCCATGTCCATCCCGGCCAGTCCGGCGTGATAGAGGAACGCGGAATGCATCGCCTCGCGGACCTTGTTGTTTCCACGGAACGAGAAGGAAATATTGGACACACCGCCGGACACCTTCGCGCCGGGGAGGTTCTCCTTGATCCAGCGGGTCGCGTTGATGAAGTCGAGCGCGTAGTTGTTATGCTCCTCGATGCCGGTGGCGACCGTCAGGATGTTGGGGTCGAAAATGACGTCGTCCTGATTGAAGCCGACCTCATCGACGAGGATCCGATAGGCCCGCTCGCAAATGCGAATCTTCTCCTCATAAGTGGCCGCCTGGCCGTTCTCGTCGAAGGCCATGACGACCACCGCCGCGCCGTAGCGCATGATGTGGCGGGCCTGTTTCTTGAAATTTTCCTCGCCCTCCTTCAGCGAGATCGAGTTCACGATCCCCTTCCCTTGCAGGTATTTCAGGCCTTCCTCGAGGATCTCCCACTTCGAGGAATCGACCATGATCGGCACCTTCGCCACGTCCGGCTCGCCCTGGAGCAGTTGCAGGAAGCGGCTCATCATCGCCTTGCCGTCGATGAGTCCGTCGTCGAAGCAGATGTCGATGACGTTCGCACCGTTAGCCACTTGCTGGCGGGCGACTTCAACAGCGGCTTCCAGATCACCGGCGCGGACGAGCTTCGCAAACTGCGGGGAACCCGCGACATTCGCGCGCTCGCCAATCATGAGAAAGCGCTTGTCGGCGGTGTGGTTGTAGGCCTCGGTGCCGGATAGACGGAGGGCGTGGGGAATGGTTTTCATTTAGGAGAAGAGTTTACCGCAGAGACGCAGAGGTCGCAAAGGGACGCGGAGTTAAGACGGGAAGTTGTGGACGAGGCGTTTGATGCCGTCGGTGAGGCGGACGGTGTGAAAGTTGATGAGGAGTCCCAGATGATTGTCGGACATCCTGAGATAGGTGAGAAGCTGTGCCGAGTGGATCGGGAGCAGCGATTCAACGGTTTTGAGTTCGATCACTAGACAATTCTCCACCAATAGATCTATTCGATAGGCTTCGGGAACGACCAAATTCTTGTATTTGATAGGCAAGCCCAATTGCCTCACCGATTCATATCCTCGAAGTTTCAGTTCATGCTGAAGACTGGCTTCGTAGCTCGACTCCAGAAGCCCCGGCCCCAGGTCATTGTGCACCTCAATGGCTGCACCGATCACCTCACCCGAAAGCTTGTTCAAGTATTCCTTCATAATCTTCCTTTGCGTTCCTCTGCGACCTTTGCGTCTCTGCGGTTCAATCTCATCGAATGACCGGCACCTCCCGCGGCGCGTATTTCGCCACGGCCCTGGCAATCGCGGCGACGTGCTCCGGGGTGTTTCCGCAGCACCCACCCGCTAGATTCAAGAGGCCCGCTTTGGCGAACTCCGCCATGTAGTCGTGCATGTGCTCCGGATCGAGATCGAAGCCGGTCGGCGCGAGCGGGTTGGGCAGGCCGGCGTTCGGATAGCAGGAAATGCAGGTGGCCGCGCACTCGGAGAGCTCTTCGAGGTGAGGCCGCATCAGGTCGGGCCCGAGCGAGCAGTTCAGCCCGATGGCGAGTGGTTTGGTGTGGGCGAAGGCATTCCAGAGCGCCTCGACTTTTTGCGCGGAAATCATCGTTTCTCCACCCAGGCCGACAGCGGCGGAAATGATCACCGGAAGATGCACACGGTCCTCATCGTAGACTTCCTGCACCGCCACGGCGGCGGCCTTGGCGTTGAGCGAATCGAAAATCGTCTCGATCATGAGGATGTCACAACCGCCTTCGATGAGGCCACGGACCTGATGTTTATAAGCGGCGAGCACTTGGTCGAATGTCACCACGCGGAAGCCCGAGTCGTTGGCGTCGGGTGAATTGGTGAGTGAAACGGTCAGCGGCCCGATGGCCCCGGCGACGTAGCGCTTGCGGCCGGTGTCGGTGCCGATGTCGTCCGCCCACTTGCGGCAGAGGCGGGATGACTCGACGTTCATTTCCCAGGCGAGGTCGTTCAGAAACGGGTTTTCGAGGATCTTCTGGAAAAACTCGGGATCCTTGCGCCCGCCCTTTTCGCGCGGGTCCTCGACGAAGAACTCGCTCTGGGCGATGCCGGTCGCGGAGAACGTGTTCGTTTCGCAGATATCCGAACCGGCTTCGTAGAAACGCTTGTGGATGTCGCCGATGATTTCCGGGCGGGTGATCGAGAGGATGTCGCCGTTGTTGAGCAGGTCCTTTTCGTTGTCCGCGAAGCGCTCGCCACGGGCGTCGGACTCATTGAGCCCGTAAGTCCGGATCGTGGTGCCCATCGCCCCGTCGAGAACGAAGATTCGCTCGGTGAGGGCGCGCTGGATTTCATCAGTAAAGTCGGGCTGCGGCATGGCCGAAACCTAGTCACAACCCCGCCGACTTCAAGAAACAAATCTTCATATCCAGATATGATGATGGGACAATCAAACGAAGAGCTCCTTCAAAACCTTCGCGGGATCCACGCCGGTGAGGCGCTGGTCGAGGCCTTGGAATTTGAAACTAAGTCGCTCGTGTTCAAGGCCGAGGGCGTGGAGCATGGTGGCGTGAAGGTCGCGGATGTGGACGGGATCCTTGACGATGTTGTAGGACATCTCGTCGGTTTCGCCGTAAACTTGGCCGCCCTTGATGCCGCCGCCGGCCATCCAGATGGTGAAGCAGCGCGGGTGGTGATCACGGCCGTAGTCGGTCTCGGTGAGCTTGCCCTGCGAGTAAATCGTCCGCCCGAATTCGCCGCCCCAGACGACGAGCGTGTCTTCGAGCATGCCGCGTTGTTTGAGATCCTGGATCAGGCCGTAGCAACCTTGATCCACGTCCTTGCACTGCGAGGCGAGGTCGCGCGGCAGGTCGCCGTGCTGGTCCCAGCCGCGGTGGAAAATCTGCACGAAGCGCACGCCGCGCTCGGCCAGGCGGCGGGCCATGATCGCGGAGTTGGCGAAGGTGCCGCGCTTCTTGCTGTCCTCGCCGTAGAGTTGATAGGTGCTCTCGGGCTCGCCGGATAGATCGGTGAGTTCCGGCACGGAGGCCTGCATCCGGAACGCCATTTCATACTGCTGGATCCGGTTCTCGATCTCCGGATCGCGGATCGCCGAGAACGAACGGCGGTTCAGTTCATTCAGCCCGTCGAGCATGGTCCGGCGGGTTTCCCGCGAGATTCCGGCGGTGTCCTTGAGGAAAAGCACGGGATCGCCGAGCGAGCGGAGCGCGACGCCGGAATGCTTGCCTGCCAGATAGCCCGAGCCCCAGAGCCGCGAGGAAATCGCCTGCACGTTCGCGAACGGCGAGGTGTGGGTGGCGTGCAGCACGACGAAGGACGGCAGCTCCTCGTTCATCGAGCCGAGGCCGTAGGACAGCCACGAGCCGAGCGAGGCCTTGCCCGACTGCATCGAGCCGGTGTAAACCAACTGGTTCGCGGGCTCGTGGTTGATCGCGTCGGTGTGCATCGACTTGATGATGCAGAGGTCGTCCACCATTTTGGCGGTCCATGGCAGCAGCTCGCTGACCCACGCGCCGGACTGGCCGTGCTGTTGGAAATTGAAGATCGACGGGGCTAACGGGAAGTTAGCCTGGCCTGAGGTCATCCCGGTGAGACGCTGGCCTTGCTCCTTCAGCCAGCCGTTGAGGTCTTCCTTGAAGCGCTTTTTCAAGTCCGGCTTGTAGTCGAACAGATCCAGCTGCGACGGCGCGCCGATGAGTGAAATGTAAATCACCCGCTTTGCCTTGGGGGCGATTTGCGGCAGCATGCCGTTGATGCCGGCGAGACTCTCCGCGGCGGAGATTCCGCGCTGGCCGAGCAAGGAAGCGAGCGCGGCCATGCCGAGACCGGTGCCGGACTTGCGGAAAAACTGACGGCGGCTGTAGGCGGCGTTGTGGGATTCCAAGGGTGTCATCGCGGTTCAGCGGGTGATGGTTTCATCGAGATTGAGGATCTGGCTGGCGAGCAGCGTCCAGGCGGCGAGCTCCGGGACATCGGCATCCTTGCGCGGCGGCGTGGCTCCGGTGGTGACGAGTTTCATCGCGTCATCCGGCTGCTTGCGGAAGGTCGTGAGGGCGGAATCCAGCGATTTGCGGGCGATCTGCCGCTCGCCTGGATCGAAGCTCCGTCCGTCGAGACGCGCGGTGATGAAATCCAGACGGGCGTCGAAATCGGCGCCGGTCTTGAGCGCATTGGAGGCCAGCTCGCGGGAGGCTTCGACGAATTGCGGGTCGTTCAAAAGCACGAGCGCCTGCAACGGAGTGTTGGTTAGATCCCGCTTCACGCAGAAGGTTTCGCGGGTCGGCGCGTTGAAGATCTCCATCGACGGCGGCGCGGCGGTGCGCTTCCACATCGTGTAGAGCGAGCGCCGATAGAGCCCCTCTCCCTTGTCCTCGCGGTAGGTCCGCGTGTTCGACTGCGGCATGGCGACCGCCTCCCAGATGCCTTCCGGCTGATAGGGCTTCACCGAGGGGCCGCCGGTTTTCGTCGAGAGCAAGCCGGCCGAGGAAAGCGCGAGATCGCGGATCTGCTCGGCGTCGAGGCGATGGCGCGGGCCGCGGGCGAGGAGACGGTTAGAAGGGTCTTTCTCCAGCTTCTCGGAGGTGACCACGCCGGACTGGCGGTAGGTGGCGGAGGTGACCATCAGCTTGAGCATGTGGCGGTAGTTCCACTTGGAATCCACGAACTCGGCGGCGAGCCAGTCGAGCAGTTTCGGGTGGCTCGGCCGGGCTCCCATGATGCCGAAGTCGGAGTTGGTCTCGACGATGCCGTTTCCGAAAATGTACGACCAGGTGCGGTTCATCGTCACGCGGGCGGGCAGCGGATTGGCCGGGTCATTGAGCCAGCGGGCGAGGCCGAGGCGGTTCTTCGGCGCGTCGGCCGCCATCGGCGGGAGCACGGCGGGCGTGGCGGCGCTAACTTTTTCACCCTTGTCGGCATAGCCGCCGCGAATGAGGACGTGGGCGAAGGGCTCGGTCTTGTTTTCCTCCATCACCAGCGAGACCGACCCACGCGAGCGGAGGGTGGCTTGCTCGGATTTCTTGCCGTCCAGCGCGGTCTTCAACTCCCGCGACGGGCCGTCGATATTGGCGAGGAAGTATTTGAAAACCGACTCGACCTGCTCCTTCGAGCGCTGGTCCGGGGCGAGGGAAACGATGTGCTGGAGCTCGCTGTTCTTCGCCAGTTTTTCGATTTCATCCGGGGCGAGCAGACGGCGGTAGAAGCGGAAATCCTGAAGAGCCACCTTGCCGGTGAGTTTCGCTTCGTTGTTGTGACGCGAGCCCAGGCGCAGCGGCACGGCGGTCTCGATGTTGCCGCCCACGGTGTTCGGATAGGTCTTGCCGCCCGCGTTTTTCCCATCCACGTAAATGGCGGACGCCTGATGGCCGGAGATGGTGCCGTTGAAAGTGACCATCACGTGGTGCCACTCGCCGGGCTTGAGCGGCGCGTCCGCGACGTGTTTGTTCGCCGCCTTGTCCCAGGAATCGATGACGTGCGAGATCGGCCTGCCGTCTTCCAGATAGAGGTCCCAGCCGCGGAACGACTCCGCGGGATTCATGCGGGCGATGACGGCACCGGTGGGCTGTCCCTCGACGCGGATGAAGCCGCCGAAGGTGACCTGGTCTCCCCGTGAAAATCCGCCGATGTCGCCGAGATCGACGGGGGCGTCGCTGATGACCGGGGCCTGGCCGAGCGGGGCCTCGATCCGCGAAAGCGCGGCCGGCCATTCGCGCGGTTGGCCATCGACGAAGCCGCGCAGCGGGCCGTCCGACTCGGTGAGCGGCAGGTGGATCGACAGGGTGGAATCGATCTCGCGGGACGATTCGATGCGGGCGCTCGTGAGCCAGCGGTCGAACTCCGGACGCGCCTCTGCGGCACGCGCGGCGAGTTGTTTTTCGACGCCGGAAATCTCGCCGGCGAGGGCTTCCCAGCGCTTGCGGTCATCCAACAGAGGCACGAAAACATTCGGCGGGTGCTCCGCGTTGTTGCCGTCGAGCGCGGACATCGGGGTGTTCCGGAAGAAGGCGGTGAGGGAATAGAATTCCTTGGTGGAGACCGGGTCGAACTTGTGGTCGTGGCAGGCCGCGCAGCCGGTGGTGAGGCCGAGCCAGACGGCGGAGACCGTTTCGACGCGGTCCTTGGCGTAGATCGCGTCGTATTCATCGGCGATCGCGCCGCCCTCGCCGGTGGTGGCGAGGCAGCGGGAAAATCCGGTGGCGACGAGCTGGTCGAGCGACCGGTCAGGCAGCAGGTCGCCGGCGATTTGCTCGGTGGTGAATTGATCCCAAGGCATGTTCGCCTGGAACGCGCGGATCACCCAGTCGCGGTAGGGCCAGATGGCGCGGTAGTTGTCGATGTGGATGCCGTGGGTGTCGGCGTAGCGGGCCGCGTCCAGCCAATGACGACCGAAGTGCTCGGCGCTGGCGGTGGTGGCGAGCAACGCGTCGGCGGCGGATTCGACGGCGGCTTGAGGATCGGTGGCGGCAGATTTCTTGAACGCCTCGATGGCTTCGGGCGCGGGCGGCAAGCCGGTGAGGTCGAGGTGCAGGCGGCGGTAAAACCGTGCGGAATCTTCCGGCGGATTGGGTTTGAGGGCGGATGAATCGAGTTTTTCGGCGATGAAGCGGTCGATGGGATTGGCGGCCCAGCCCTCGCCCGCGGCGGGAATTTCCGGCTTTTTCACTTGGGCGAACGACCAGTGCGGTTCGTATTCCGCGCCTTGTTCGATCCAGCGCTCGAGCACGGCGATTTCCTGCGGCTTCATTGTCTTGTGACTTTTCGGCGGCGGCATGACCGCGTCGGGATCGGTTTCGTGGAGGCGCTTCACGAGCAGGGATTCCGCGGGATTTCCTTTGAGAATCACCGGCTGGCCATCCTCGCGCGGGACAAACGCGTCCTCCATCCGGTCAAGCCGCAGCGGCGCTTTCTTGGGCTCGCGGGTGCCGGAATCCGGGCCGTGGCAGTGATAGCAATACTCGGAGAGGATCGGCTGGACGTGCTCGTTGAAGGAAATTTTCACCGGCTCGGTGACCACCGGCGGCGCGGGGGCTTCCACGGCGGCCGGCGCGCTCGAAACTTTGGAGGCGGAGGGGTCGCAGGCCGCCAGAAACCCGGTCACGAGAAGACCCAGCGCGGCGAGAGAGCGGGAACGGTTTTTCATCAGAGCGGGAAAAACGTCGCGGGTGCGGGGATTCTTTCAGATGCCCCGTCATCCGCCGGGACATCAATCCAACGGCGGGATGCCGGCGAGGGCTTCGAGGAGCCGGGGGACGGTGCCGTGGAGGGCGCACCATTTCTCGATGTAGGGCATGTCGAGGGTTTCGGGGCCTTGGACAGCGAGCACGTCGCGGGCGTCGTCGAGGTCTTTGGAACGGCCCCAGCGGAGTTTCTGGACGACGACGTCTTCCGGCGTGGGAAGCCAGGTTTCGCGCTGGATCTGGGTGGAAAACATCCGCCGCCTGCGCTGAAATTGGGATTGGACGAATGGATCGTCAAACAGTTCGAAAAGCGCGATCTTGAACGGAGGCATCCCGGTGGATTCGCCAACGAGACGTTTCCCCCAAGTGAGGGTGTCGAACTTTACTTGCTGCTCGAATTGCACCACTCCCTCCAGCCTTCGAACCACCCTTTCGATAGGGTTTCCGGAGGCGACGCTCAAAACGACGTCCACGTCCTTGGTCGATCGCGGAATGCCGTAAAGTCCATGCGCAAAGGCACCCGTGAGCATGTGATGGACGCCCTCCTTTTCACAGGCATCAAGGACTGCGGTGGCAAGTTGCTCGATAGTCATTGGAGGGCAGCGGGAAGATGGTTCACAAAGCGACCGGCATCGTAAACCTGGCGGAGCCGGGCGAGTCTCTTGCGGACGATGTCCCAGCCTTGCCGCTCGTCGGAGATGCCAGCCTGCCACATCGCGCCCTCGTGCATGCGGGTGAACACGGAATTGGTCAGCTCGAACACATCCGCCAGACGTTCCTCGGGGGTCTGGCGGCGGGCGCGGAGGATTTTTTCCCGGTAGATGGAATCCTGCATCGCCTTGAGTTCGGCAGCGGCGAGATCGGGATCGGGCGGGTTCATGGCATCGGAAGGCTATGCGGGCGGCGGATGGAATCAATCCTTCGCTTACTGTGTGGCGAGGAATTTCAAGACGTCCTGGGCCTGCTGTTCGGTGGAGGCGCTGGTGTCGCTCCAGACGAGTTTGCCGTCCTTGAAGAGGAAGGCCTGGCGCTTGGCGAAACCGAGGGTTTTCGGCACTCCGAAGGCGTCGATGACTTTGGCGTCGGCGTCGGCCAGCAGATCGAAGGGGAGCTTGTATTTGTCCTTGAAGGCTTTCTGCGCGGGCACCTTGTCGGCGCTGACGCCGAAGATTTTCACGCCTTTGTCCGTGAGCGCGGCGTAGGAATCGCGGAGGCTGCACGCCTGTTTGGTGCAACCGGGGGTGTCGGCCTTCGGGTAGAAATAGACGAGGGTGAAGCCGGTGGCCGCGGCTTCGGCGAGTTTCACCACTTGGCCGTCCTGGTTTTTCTGCTCCACCACGGGGATCGGCGAGCCGACGGCGAGGGGCTCGGCGAGCGCGTTGGTGGCGAAGAGGCTGGTGGAAACGGCGGTGAGGATCTGGCTGATTCGTTTCATCGGCACGACCCTTGCACCGGATTTGAAAATGGCAACCGCGAGTTGCGGGCGCGGCGTCACGGCGGCTCCGCGCCGCGGCTGAAGATCGCGTCCATGCGGTCGAGATATTTTGATAGATCGTCGCTGCGGCGGTGCGGGTTGGCCTTGAGGCGGTCCTTGAGGCGCATGTAGTCGTCGAAGGCGCCGCTGGTCTCGCGGGCGCGGGTGATTTCGAACCAATCCAGATAGTCGCGGGCGCGCTTGGCTTTGGCGCTCATGGTGGCGCGCCGTTCGTCGAGGGCGGTGAGCTGGTTGGCGACCTCGCCGGTTTTGTTTTTGGCGATGGCGCTGAGGACCATCTGATACTCGGCGAGGACCGGCCGGTAGGAGGGGAAACAGCGGTAGCTGAGGCGGACGAGCGCGTCCTGGGCGAGCCTGACCGCGCCGGCGCGGGCGGGCTCGGGCAGCGCGGCGAGCTCGGGCCAGGCGCCGAGTTCTTTCTGTTGGAGGATGCCTTCCGGGGTGCGGAAATTGAGCCGCAGCGCCTCGTTGAGCGCGGTCTCGGTCTGGGCGATGCTGAGGATGTCGGTGGCGAGGTTGCGGTCGCCGATGTTCGCGAGCTGGAGCGCCCACCATTTCGAGAGGCTGGTCTCGGACAGGTTGAGCTCGGGGAAATGCTTGCGGAGCAGCGCGGGCGCCTCCCCTTCGAAGGCGGCGACGTCGGTTAGGAACGCGCGGAAGCCTTCTTTTCCCTGCGGCTGCTGAAGCAGCGCCATGACCAGCGAGCCGGCGGAGACCCGAAAGGCGGCCCGCATCGCGGCGTCCATTTCCTCGAAGCCGCGCTCGTCGAGGGCGAAGAGCTCGTCGATTTTGAACAGGCCGCCGGTTTTGAAAAGCGCCTCGTAAAGCCGCCGGTCGCTCTGGTTGAGCCGCCAGGCGGTGGCTTCGCGGAGGCCGTCCACCAGCCAGGGCGGCACGAAAAACGGGCTGTCGGATTCCTTCGCCGGCAGTCCGCGCAGCGCGCGCTCGTAAATAAGCGCCGAGGTGACGGCGTGCTTGAAGCGCTCGTGCTCGATGCCGCGGCTGAGGTGGACGTCGAGCCGCAGGCCGTAGCCGACATCGCTAACAAGGATCTGGATCGCCACGGTCCGCTGCGGCATGGGGTCGCCGGATTTCCCGTGAAGATCGATGGCGACCGGGACTTTCCAGGCGTCCTTTTCCTCGGTGAGGCGCAGCAGTTCGTCCTTCGCGTCCTCGGCGAGCTGGGAGACGGCGGTGCGGTCGCGGGGTTCGCCGCCGGAGATGCGGAACTGCTTGGTGCGGCTGATCACGCGGTCCATGCCGTCGAGCTTGAGCGGTTCCGGCGGCTCGACGACTTGCACGGCGCGCGGGATTTCCTCCGCGAGCGTGAGCGCGGTGAAGAGGAATCCCAGAAACAGAATGCGGCGGGTCATTTCCAATTAGAAAACCTTCGGCATGCCTTCTTGTCCCATCGGCTCGCGGGGGTCGAGAACGAGGCGGTCGTTCTCGATGGTGATGCGCGCCATGTCGCGGAACGCGAGTTCGATTTCCCCGGGAAACGCCGCGGCGAGCTTCTCGTAAGCCGGCATGACTAACAACAAGAAGCCCTGCGGCACCACCAGTTTGCCGAAGCGTCCGCCGCGCGGCGGGTTGGGGAAATCCTTGTGATAGGGCCCGCCGTGGCGCTCGATTTCCGTGATCGGGCCTTTCGCGCCTTCCATCCGGGCCACCTGAAGATACATCGAAACCGTGAACGGCTTGCCGAGGAAATCGCGCTCCATCACCACCTCGGCGCGGCCGTCTTCGAGGCGCACCCAGACGCGGTTGAGGTTGACCTTTCCTGCCAGAAAACCGCCTTGCCTGGCCACCAGCGTGCGGCCGAGCCACTGGTTGATTTCCGTTTCCGAGAGGGTGACCGGATAGCCGCGGTCGATGGCGTTTTTCAAAACCACCTTCATGTCCCGCTCCGCCGCGGGCTTGTTAGCCGCCGGGCCGTAGCCGCCGAGATCGGTCAAATCCTGTGGCTGGACGGCGCAGAACACCGCCGCGCCGAGGCCGATGCAGGGCACCAGCAGGATCAGGAAAAGCAGCTTGGAGAGACATCCGCCGCCGGATTTGGGCTTTTTGGGTTCGGCCATCGGTGGGTGCTTAGCACGGCCCGGGCGACTTGCAAAGCCTCCCTTCGGAAAGCGTCATTCCGCGGACTTCGGCGCGGCGGCCGGGGCCGCCGCGGGGGCCGCGCTGGCCGCGCCATCCGCCTTGGCACCCGCCTGATAGGAAGAGGAACGGTAGTCGGTTTGGTAAAATCCCGCGCCTTTGAAGATGATGCCGCCGCCGGTGCCGAGCAGCCGCTTCACGTTGCCGCCGCACTCGGGCTGCGGGCAATCGGTGAGTTTCGCGTCATTCATGCTTTGAAAGATCTCGAAGCGCTCGGCGCATTTTTCACATTCGTAATCGTAGTTTGGCATGGTCCGTGGCGCGTCTTGTAACACGTTCCGCCTGCCGCGCAACCCCGGCGTGGATTGCGGGAGGATTTCGCGTGCCGTGGGCGATCCGATCTGGTTGAGTCGCCCCCATGCCTCCACGCGTCAAAACCGTCGCCTCGATCTCCGTCGAGAAATTTTTCGAAGCCCACGCCAAGTCGCTCGGATTGATCCTGCACGGCGAGCGTGTCGGCTTCGACCGCCTGATCAGCGAGCCGGCGATGAACCGGCCGGGCCTCGCGCTCGCCGGGTTTTTCTCCTACTTCGCCAAAAAGCGCGTGCAGGTGCTCGGCAATTCCGAGCTGTCGTATTTGAAAAAACTCCCCGACGCGATGCGCGTGGACCGCTTCCGCAGGATGTGCGACCGCGACATCCCGTGCATCGTGGTGGCGCGCGGCTCCAAGCTCGACGCCAACCTAACCGCCGTGGCGTTGGAGCACGGCATCCCGGTCCTCGGCACCTCCCAGGTCACCATGAATTTCCTCAACGCCGCCACCATCCGGCTCGAACATGAATTCGCCCCCAGCGTCACCCTCCACGGTTGCATGGTGGACATGCGCGGCGTCGGCGTGCTGATCATCGGCAAGAGCGGCTCGGGGAAATCCGAAACCGCCATCGGCCTGCTCGAGCGCGGCGCCTCGCTGGTCGCCGACGACATGGTCCGCATCAAATACGTCGGCGGCGAACTGGTGGCCACCTCGCCCGACCTCTCCCGCGGCTACATGGAAATCCGCGGCATCGGCATCATCAACGTGGCCAACCTCTACGGCCTCGCCTCGATCCGCCCGGACAAGCGGCTCGACCTCGTCGTCACGCTCAAGCCGCAGGCCGACCTCAACGAGGTGGACCGCGTCGGACTCCAACAAAAAACCCACGAGATCCTCGGCCAGCACGTCGTCCACGTCGAAGTCCCCATTGGACCCGGCCGCG
This sequence comes from Akkermansia muciniphila, assembly GCA_945873305.1. GTDB lineage: Bacteria > Verrucomicrobiota > Verrucomicrobiia > Verrucomicrobiales > Akkermansiaceae > Luteolibacter > Luteolibacter muciniphilus_D. The sequence continues at coordinate 22,347 of CAMCCX010000009.1, read as the reverse complement.
ACACCGCGCGGATGGTCACCATCGCCGCGCTCGACCAGCAGCTCCGCCGCCTCGGCTACAACATGGCCGACGAGTTCAACCAGAAACTGCTCGACCACATGTCCGGCGGCAAATGATTTCCCCATCCACCATATACAACATGCGGCTCCTAACACCGATCTTCGCGTCCCTCCTCACCGCCGCCCTCCATGCCGCGCCGCTCGCGCCCCTGCCCCTCTGGCCGGCGGGCGCACCCGGTGCGCTCGGCGACAAGGATGACGACCAACCCACCCTAACCGCCTTTCTTCCCGCTCCCGGAACAGCGACCGGCGCAGCCATCGTGATCTGTCCCGGCGGCGGTTACGGCGTGCTCGCACCGCATGAAGGAGCAGGCTACGCGGAATGGCTCGCGGAGCATGGCGTCGCCGGCATCGTGTTAAAATACCGGCTCGGCTCCAAAGGCTACCGCCACCCCGCCATGCTCCACGACGCGGCCCGCGCCGTGCGCCTCACCCGCGCCAAGGCGGCCGAGTGGCAGATCGACACGAAACGCATCGGCATCATGGGTTCCAGCGCCGGCGGACATCTCGCGTCCACCCTGCTCACCCACTTCGATGCGGGAAAAGCCGACGCCAGCGATCCCGTCGAGCGGCTCAGCTCGCGCCCCGACATCGGAATTCTTTGCTACGCGGTCATCTCGATGGGGCCCAACACGCACGGCGGCTCCAGGGAAAACCTGCTGGGCGAGAACCCGCCGCCGAAACTCCTCGAGCTGCTCTCCAACGAAAAGCAGGTCACCCAGGAAACGCCACCCTGTTTCATCTGGCACACCTGGGAGGACAACGCGGTGAAAATTGAAAACTCCCTCGATTTCGCCGCCGCGCTGCGCAAGAACGGCGTGCCCTTCGACCTGCACATCTATCAAAAAGGCGGCCACGGCATGGGACTCGGCGGCGGCGAGCGGCATCCCTGGGCGGCGGACTGCCTGTTTTGGCTGAAAGCCCAAGGCTTCGCGAAATAAGGCAGTCCCTATTTGCCGACACCAACGGAGAATTCCTGCCAGGCGGTGTTTTCCGCGGCGGCGCTTGCCGGTGCAGTCTCCCAGGCGATCCAGCGGTAGGTGCCGAGGGCGGAGCCGGACGGCGCGCGCAGCGAGGCGGCGGTGAACTTGGCGGCGGGCAGCGACGCGGTGTCGATGCTGCCAAGCGGAGTGAACTTCTTCGCATCCTTGACGTTCCAACCGGGATCGGTCTCGGCATTGCTGCCATAGAGGGTGACGAACTGGCGGCCACGGTTGTCGTTTTGGTTGAACGACCACGAGCTGATGGAGGAGACGGGTTTCGCGGTGCCGAGGTCCATCTTGTAGATTCCCAGGTGGATGCCGTTGCCGAAAACCGGGCCGTAGCCCGCGTTGAGGATACCGTCCGTTAGAACCCCGAGCGGATCGTTGTCCACCTTCTGGCTGGCGGTGACGGTGACGTCTTTCATCGCGGCCGGGATCAGTTTGGTGAAACTTTTCGCATCATTGGCGGTCTCGGTGCCGATGAAGTGGGTGGCTGGCAGGGTGAGATCCACGGGTTTCTGATTGCGGATCACGCGGAGCTTGAGTGGCGCGCTTCCTGCGGTGTTGAGGGCGGCGAAGAGGTGGTTCGTGTTGGACACTTTGTGGCCGTTCACGCCTTGGATGAGATCGTTGTCAAGCAGGCCGGCTTGAGCGGCGGCGGAACTTGCGGGAACCTTGACGAGTTGCACTCCGGCATCGTCCTTGCTCACGCCGAAGGCGGAAAACTCCTCGCCTACGATGCCGTGCAGCGGCGCTCCCAGCCAGAACAAGCTCAGCCCGGCTTTCACCTGCGAATCGCCGCCAGGCATTTGCACCGCCGGGATCTCCGGGGTTTTGGCGATGGCCTTGAGCGAGGGCTTCTTCACACCGAATTGGTCCATCGGGAAGTTCTTGAAGCCGATCTTGAGCGCCGGGGAATCATCCGCCACGCGGAAATCGCCGGAGGCGGGATCGAGGAATTTCGGGTCGCCTGAGATCGAGTTAGCGTCGCCGCCGGAGCCGAGGTTTTTCGCGCGGTCTGCTTCGCTCATGAAGAAGTTGCGGTCGATGAGTTTGCCCCAGCCATCCGGTTGGCCGATGCCGGCGTGGGCCCTCATGGTGATGTTGTGGTGGAACTCGCTGGCGCTGTCGTCGAACCAGACGTGCGGGTGAAAGCCGTTGTTCACCAGGATGTTGTTATAGGCTTTCCGGCCGTAGCCTTCGCGGAACTTGAGGCCGCCGGCGAGCATGAGGTTGTTGTAGATTTCGTAGTTGGAAGAACCGTCGTCGAGGTCGATGTCCCAGCCGTGGTCGCAGCGCCAGCGACTGTCGCGGATGACGGTGGTTTTGATGGCATCGAGGTAAGGGAGCTTGGAGTCCTTTTTGATTTCCGGTTCGGAAACGCCGCGGTGGTTGGAAACCCAGTAGCGGTCGCGGCCCCAGGAGTTGAAGGAGCCGTGGTCGTGGGTTTCGAGCACCGTGTCAAACACATCGCAGCGCTCGATGAGGTGGCCGCCCCAGGTTCCCTCGCTGATGTTGATGCCGGAGCGGGCGCAATCGTAGATCGAGGTGTCTCTCACTGAAATCTTGTAAGCCATGGAAATCTGCACGCCGGCGGGCTGGCGCTCGACGCGGCCGATGCCGTGGATGAGGCAATCCTCGACGGCGGACTCGGCGGGATAGTTGTCGGTCTTCGGGCCGGGCGTGCGGTCGATCTTGGTGAGGTCGTTGGTTTGCGCGTATTCAAAAAGCGGATCGCGCACGGCCTCGGGATCGCCGACGAAACAGACGCCGCTGCCGCCGGCATCATGGATGTGACATCCTCTGACGAGGGCGCGGCGGTTGTAATTGTTGACGAAAACCGCGTTGCCGCCGACCTGGTCGAACTCGCTGTCGAGGATGCTGACGTTTTCAGTTCCGGTGAGAAGGACGGCTCCGCCGCGGTAGATCGTCCAGTCCGAGCGCAGCAGCGGCTCCTTGGTATCCATGAAGGTGCGGGCGGCGTGGCGATAGGTGAAACCTTTGAGCGTGATGTGCTTCACCGCTTGTTTGGACGAGCCCGTGAACTCGACGAGGTGGCGGAGGCGGACGACTTCGACGTTGGCCTTCGCGAGATCCATTCCGGGCTCGGGTTTGAAATAGAGCGTGTGGGTTTTTGCGTTGTGGAACCACTCGCCGGGGACGTCGAGTTCCTCAAAGATGTTTTCCACCATGCGGAATTCCGGATGCATGCCCATCTGGCGATTGTTTTGCCAGCCGCCTTCGTAGGCGACGCTGCCATCCGGATTCTTACCGGTGATGCGGTAGTGGTAACCGCCCCAGCGCTGCGAATGCATGGCATGGATGTAGCCGCCCGCGGGATCCGCCCATTTCGCGGCGCGCTCGTTGGAGAAGGCATCGGCGGAGTATCCCTGATAGGCGGCGGTGGTTTTTGCCGGATCAAAGTTCGGATAACGCGCCATGCGCTGGCGGCCGCCGTCGATGAAGAGCTGGTCGATGGCGAGGCCCGGCGGGGTGCTGGCTTTGAAAATGCCATCGGCCTGGGACTCCCATTTCAGGTCGAGCTTCAAGCCGCCGCTGAGCACGGATTTGCCTTCGTTGACGGCCTGATAGATGACGGAAAATTTCTCCGATCCCGAGTCCGCCGGAGTGAAGAGCAGGGTTTCCGGCAGGTAATACACGCCATCGGCGACATGGATGGTGACGGCTTCCTTGCCGGCGAATTTGCGGGCGGCATCGCGGGCGGCGCTGAGGTTTTTGAAGGGAGCTGCCTGCGTGCCAGGATTGCTGTCCTTACCGGCGGGCGAGACGTGGAAATCCGCCGCGTGGGCGGATAGGCCGCACAGGATGGCGAGCGGGAGGTGGCGGAGTGTCTTCATGGTCGAAATTTTGAGTGTCTTCATGGTCGGAATTTTAAAAGGCGACGATTTGGGGCCGGGTGCCCACGCTCCTTCATCGTCAATCCCCGCTCTTCAGCACCTTGATGAATGCGTCCTGCGGGATATTCACCTTGCCGAACATCTTCATCTTCTTCTTACCTTCCTTCTGCTTCTCCAACAGCTTGCGCTTCCGCGTGATGTCGCCGCCGTAGCACTTGGCGGTCACGTTCTTGCGCATCGCGGAGATGGATTCGCGGGCGACGATCTTGCCACCGACGGCCGCCTGAATGGCGACGACGAAGAGGTGCGACGGGATGACTTCCTTGAGTTTGCCGGCTAACAAGCGACCGTAGGATTCCGCCTTGTCGCGGTGGACGATGGTGGAGAACGCCTCGACCGGATCGCCGGCGATGAGCATGTCCATTTTGACCATTTTCGCGGCGCGGTAGCCGGCGTGTTCGTAGTCCATCGAGCCGTAGCCGCGGGTCATGGATTTGAGCTTGTCGTTGAAATCGACGAGGATTTCCGAAAGCGGCAGGACGCAGGAAAGCATGACGCGGGTGTCGTCGATGGTTTCGGTGTTCGTGACATCGCCGCGTTTTTCGAGCACGAGCTGCATCATGTCGCCGATGTATTCGCCGGGGACCATGATGTAGACGTTCACGACGGGTTCGCGGATTTCCTGGATGCCTTGCGGGTCGGGGAAAAGCGTCGGGTTATCGATGATGCGCTCGGTGCCGTCCGTCATCGTGACGTTATAAATAACCGACGGATAGGTGGAGATCACGTCCATGTCGAACTCGCGGCGGAGGCGCTCCTGGATGATTTCCATGTGGAGCAGGCCGAGGAATCCGCAGCGGAAACCGAAGCCGAGCGCGGTGGAGCTTTCCGAGGAATAGGTGAAGGCGGGGTCGTTGATCTGGAGCTTGCCCATCGCCATCTTGAGCGCCTCGTAGTCCGAGGAATCGACCGGATAGATGCCGGAGAAAACCATCGGCTGGATTTCCTTGTAGCCGGGCAGCGCCTCGGGGCAAGGGTGGGTGTTGTCGGTCATCGTGTCGCCGACCTTCACCTCGCTGGCGGATTTCATGTTGGCGATGACGTAGCCGACGTCGCCGGCTGACAGGACTTCGCGCGGACTCATCTTCGGGGTGAAAACGCCGACTTCCTTGACCTCATAGGTTTTCCCGGTGGCCATGAGTTTCACGCGCTGGCCCTTGCGGACGGTGCCGGAAAAAACGCGGACGTAGGAGACGACGCCGCGGTAGGTGTCGTAGAGCGAATCGAAAACCGAGCAACGCAGCAGCTTGTCGGGATTTTCCACCGGCGCGGGGACGCGGGCGATGATGGCTTCGAGAATGTCCTCGATGCCGATGCCGGCCTTGGCGGAGCACGGAATGCAATCCTCGGCGGGGATGCAGAGGATTTCCTCAAGCTGCTTCTTGCACTTCGGCACGTCGGCTGCGGGGAGGTCGATCTTGTTGAGGACCGGGATGATGAGCAGGTTTTGCTCGGTGGCCAGATGGAGGTTCGCGACGGTCTGAGCTTCAACGCCTTGCGCGGCGTCCACCATCAGGATCGCGCCTTCGCAGGCGGCGAGGGCGCGGGAGACTTCGTAGGAGAAATCGACGTGCCCGGGCGTATCGAGCAGGTTGAGTTTGTAGGTTTTTCCGTCCTTGGCCGTGTATTCCATCGCGACCGGATGGGACTTGATGGTGATGCCTTTTTCGCGCTCCAGATCCATGGAATCGAGCTGCTGGGCGCTGCTTTCGCGCATCGTCACGGTGCTCGTCATTTCCATGAGGCGGTCGGAAAGCGTGGTTTTCCCGTGGTCGATGTGGGCGATGATGGAGAAATTTCGGGTCAGCTCGGTGGACATGGGCAAAGAAAAGTCGGCGGGGACGGCGCGAGGGAAAGCAGGAAACCCGCAATAAGGCACGAAAAATAAAGGCTGTCAGCCGAGTCGGCGGCTGCGGCCTTTTTCGTTGGTCGCGCCGCAGATCGGGCAATCGACCGTATTGACATGGCTGGTGTCCTCGAAGGCGTGCAGGCAGAGCCGGCAAATGACGCGGTTGGCGAGCGAGCGCTTTTCCGCCCGCGAGTGCAGGGTGCGCGAGACTGCGGCGAGAAACGGCACCAACACGAGCACGCCCAGCAGCACGAAGAGCACGAAGTCAGCGAGCGTCAGGTCCATCGGCGACGGGTTGATTGGTGAATCCGATGCCCACGGCGATCCAACGGAAGGGCTTTGCGAGCTCGGGCTTGAACGGGATTTGGTGCAGCCAGGCCTCCAGCTCCGGAGCCCCCGGCTCGCCGCCTTTTTCGAGCGAAACGCACTCCGCCACGCCGCCATCGGGATTCAAACGCACGAGAAATCGCCAGGACGCCGAGGACATCGCGCCATCCACCGAAGCTGCAAATGGCGGGAGCGCTTCCGGCAGCGTCGCGGCGGAAATCCCGGAAAGCGGGTAAAGCAAGGGCGCGAGTTTCAGCTTGGGGAGCGCCTGCGGGTGGGCGGACGGCGGATTGCGCTTCGGGAAAAACGACTGCCCCTTGGCCGCCAGCTCCACGTTCTGAACTAAATTTCCCGCCGGCAAATCCGCCAACGCGGGCACGTATGGCGGCGGCTGAAACCGGACGGCATCCAGCGCGCTGCTTTCCAAGGCGGCCATGCCTTCCCACTGCGACGGCTCGAAACGTGAAGGAAACGGCCCGCCCTCCCGCGCCCGCAAGGTCAGCGCCCGGCCTTCCGCATCCTCGCGCAAGTAAATCACCGACGCCTTCCGCGGCGTGGATTTCTCCAATGCCGTCACCCGGATCCGGGCCGATGTGATGAAAAACGCGAACGCCGTACCCACCAACACCGTCGAAAACAATTTCGGCAGCAGCGGCCTCTTGCCCGCAGTCCAGCGAAACACCCACTCCGGAGTGCCCGCCAACTTGCGCGGTTTGACCCTGCCGCCCGCCATCATTCAGCCGCTTTTTTTGAACTTGGAATCATCCCGGCAGGCGGGTTTTTCCCGACCAGCGCCAGCCGGAATCCCTTGTCCAACACCAGTTCCGTGACCTCGCGCTCGATCCCGACCGGCGTGCCGGTGTCGGTCTGGAGCAGCACGATCGCCTTCGTCGGCGCGCCGTCCGCCCGCAGCTTGTCGAGGCGGTCGGAAAGCTCCTGCACGGTCACCGCGTCGCGCCCGAAATGAATCCGCGGCCCCGGCTCGCCCGGCCCCAGCGTGACCACGATCGAATCCTGATAGCGCTCCATTTGAAACCGCGACGGCGCCAGATCCACCGCCACGCCCGATTGCAAAACCAACGACGGCCCGAGCAGGAAAAACAACTGCACCAGCGCGAAAATATTGAGAATCGGCACCGCGTGGAGGAATCCCGGACGCTCCGGCAGAGTCATTTCCAGTTTCATTTGGCGGGCTCCCGTTTCGCCTTCAGCGGTTTTTTCCCGGCCGTGACCTCGCCGCGGAACGGAGCGAATTCCTCCTCCTCCCGCGCATCCGCGATGAGATTGACCATTTCAATCCCCGCCCGCTCGATCCGGTGCACCAGCCGTTTCGCCCGGCCGAGGAAATAGAGGTAAAACAAGTAAAGTGGGATCGCCACCGTCAGCCCCATCACCGAGGTGATCAGCGCGGTGAACACCCCCGCCGAGAGCTCCGCGGGGCCGGTGAAGCCGCCTTGCTCGCTGACTTTTTGAAAGGTTTCCAGCATCCCGACCAAGGTTCCGAGCATCCCGACCAGCGGCGCGAGCAGGGAAACACCGAGGATCGCCCGGATGTTGTTTTCGATCCGCGGCACCTCCAACTGACCCGCTTCCTGCACCACGTCCCGCAAATCCGCGCGAGGCAAGTAATACCGCAGCAACGCCGCGTGCGCCACCCGCGCCACCGGTCCCGGAGCCCGCGCCGCCTCGTGCAACGCCTCCGCGAACGCCCGCCGACGGATGTGATGCGACAAACCGACGAGCAAATCCCCGACGTTGATCCGCGCCCGGTGAAAGAAAAACAAGCGCTCCACCACGCACACCGCGCCGATGAATGCCAGCCCCAGCAGCACCCAGACCAGCGGCCCGCCCTGCTCGATCAACCCCGAAGGTTCCATCAATCCCAATATCATCTGGCCGAAACTATGCGCGGCTCCGACTCGCTGGCGAGCAACAAAAGTAGCCCGCAGTCACCGGAGATGCAGCGTTCCGATCAATTCCTCGGTCGTCACCCGATGATGGGATGCCACGCTCTTCAAAATCGAGGCGAGCGTTCCCGGTTTGATAGGGCGATGCAGCGGAATGACCTCGTGATGCTCACCGCCGACCCGGGTCGTCAGGCGGCTGTGGGATCCTTTTTGCCGTGTGACCTCATAACCCAACACCCGAAGCGCTTTCACCAGACGGACTCCATCGATGTCCCCGGGTAACTTCATACCGCCATGAGTTCCTCCCTCACAAACTGGAGTCTCACCACCGACGGCCGCTCTTCGGATTCGTCAAAATAGCAATCCACCGCGTCCCGGAGCTGGGCCTTCAGGTCATCAATGTCGTCTCCCTGCGTGTGAATTCCCAAGCCGATGGCCGACGCGGTGAATCCTCCTTCCGGATCCTCGAGAACCTCGAAAACGATTTCTTTCATGGCCCCATGATGCACCTGACAGAGAACGCTGACAAGGTGCTTTTCCTCTCCAGCACCTCTCGGTCCGGCACCTAAAGATAGATCCGCGCTTGCCCCCCTGACTCTTGTTTCCCATCATCCCGTCATGCTCCAAACCGCCTCCGCCCTCAAAAAACTCCTCCTTCAAAAATCCGTCCGCACCGGCAACTTCACCCTCGCATCCGGCGCGCAAAGCGACCTCTACATCGACTGCCGCGTCACCGCGCTCGATCCCTTCGGAGCCCTTCTCATCGGCGACCTCGGCTGGCACGCCGTCCGTTCCAAGATCCATTCCGAGCACCTCCAGATCGACGCCATCGGCGGCATGACCCTCGGCGCCGACCCGATTTCCCTCGCCGTCGGCATGGCCTCCGCCATGAAAAACCCCGCCGAAGCGCTCCAGGTCTTCACCGTCCGCAAGGAGCCCAAAGGCCACGGCGCGGGCAAACAAATCGAAGGCAATTTCAAATCCGGTAACAACATCATCGTCGTCGATGACGTCATCACCACCGGCGGCTCCACCCTCAAGGCCATCGACGCCATCGAGCGCGAGGGCGGAAAAGTCGCCTTCGCCCTCGTCCTCGTGGACCGCGAGGAAGGCGGCCGCCAAGCCATCGAAGCCCGCGGCGTGCACGTCATCTCGCTCTTCACGCGCAGCTCGTTGCTCGACGAGTGAGTCGCGAGCAAATCCAAATTTCCCGGAAAAACCATGAACGCCTCCACATCATTCGCCATCGGCATGCCAGAGCTTGTCGTGATCGTCATCCTCCTGCTGCCGCTGGTCCTATCCATCGCCGCATTGATCAGCTGCCTTAAATCCAACTTCCAGGACTCCACCAACAAGATCGTCTGGGTGCTCGTAATCCTGTTCCTCCCGCTACTCGGCTCGATCCTCTATTTCACCATCTCGCCGAAGCAACGGCTTCAGTAATCCGGTGTCCATGAGTTCGCCCAAATTTCTCCTCCTCGCCCTGCCCGTGCTGGTGACAGGCGCGCTCGGCCAAGGCGGGCCGAAAGGCGGCGGACCACTCAAGGCGGAAGTCCACATCGTGAAGAGCGCGCCCTTCGCCCGCACCCTTTCGACCGTCGGCACCTTGCGCGCGAACGAATCCGTCACCTTGGTCTCGGAACTCTCGCGGCGGCTGGTCAAAATCCACGTGCAGGAAGGCTCGGAAGTGGCCGCGGGCGAGCTGCTTTTCAAACTCGATGACAGCGACCTGGTCGCCGAACTCGGCGAAGTCGAATCGCGCATGAAACTCGCCGGCATCAACAAGACCCGGGTGGACAATCTGTTACCGCGCAAGGCGATCAGCCAGCAGGAATTCGACATTTCCACCTCGGCGCTGAACCTGCTGGAAGCCCAGCGCAACACGCAGGCGGTGCAAATTTCCAAGACCGAGATCCGCGCGCCCTTCGCCGGCCGGGTCGGCGTGCGGCAGGTCAGCGAGGGCGCCTTCGTCTCCCCCGCCACGCCACTGATCACGCTGCAGGACGTTTCGCGCATCAAAGTGGATTTCCCGCTGCCAGAGCGCTACGCCGGCGAGGTGAAGACCGGGCAGAAATTCACCTTCACCGTCGCCGGCAACGGCCAAACCTTCGAAGGCGCGGTGACCGTGCTCGAGCCCGCCATCGACGCCGCCACCCGCAGCCTCCTCGTCCGCGGGATCTGCGCCACGCCGCAAGGACTGCTGCCCGGCGGCTTCGCCGAAGTGACCCTCACCCTCGACGGGCTCACCCACGGTTTCATGGTGCCCAGCCAGGCGATCGTCCCCTCGCCCCGCGGCCAGGCCGTCTATCTGATCGAAGCCGGCAAGGCGAAATTGCAGCCCGTGGAAATCGGCACCCGCACCGATGACCAGGTCCAAATCCTGCGCGGCCTCAACGAGGGCGACGTGGTCGCCACCACCAGTCTGGCACGCCTCCGACCCGGTCTCGAAGTCACCGCCGCCACGGCACCATGAGTCTCTCGGAAACCAGCATCCGCCGCCCGGTGCTCGCCATCGTGATGTCGCTGGTCATCGTTTTGTTCGGCCTGATCGGATTCCGCTTCCTCGGCGTGCGCGAGTATCCCGCGGTCGATCCGCCGGTCATCACGGTCTCCACGACTTACCCGGGAGCGAACCCGGACGTGGTCGCCTCGCAGATCACCGAGCCGCTGGAACAGGTCATCAACGGCATCGCCGGCATCCGCACGCTCACCTCCGAGTCGCGCCAGGAACGGAGTTCTATCAGCGTGGAGTTCACCCTGGACTCCGACCTCGACGCGGCGGCCAACGACGTGCGCGACCGCGTGGCCCGCGCCGCCCGCAGCCTGCCGGTGGATGCCAATCCGCCCGTCGTGGAAAAGGCCGACGCGGATTCCTCACCCATCCTCTTCCTGTCGATGCAAAGCGACAAACGCGACATCCTCGACGTCAGTGACATCGCCGACCGCGTCGTGCGCGAGCGGATGGAAACCATCCCCGGCGTCTCATCGGTTAGGATTTTCGGCGAGCAGCGCTACGCCATGCGGCTGTGGATGGATCCGGTGAAACTCGCCGTCCACGGCCTCGCTCCGGCGGACGTGCAAACCGCGCTGGACCGCCAGAACGTCGATCTCCCCAGCGGCCGCCTGGAAGGCGCTGACAACGAGTTGTCCCTCCGCACGCTCGGCCGGCTCTCGACGCCCGAGGAATTCGGCGACCTCATCATCAAGCAGGAAAACGGCCGCCAAATCCTTTTCCGCGATGTCGGATACGCCGAGCTGGGACCGGAAAACCTCCGCACCGGTCTCAAAAGCAACCTGCTCCGCCGCATCGGCGTGGCCATCATCCCACAGCCTAACACCAATGCCATCGCCATTGCGGACGAGTTCCACAAACGCCTCGAGCAAGTGAAAAAGGAAGTGCCCTCCGACATCACCGTGGAGATCGGCTATGATTTCACGCGCTTCGTCCGGCGCTCCGTCGCCGAGGTCGAGGAGACGCTGGTGATCGCCTTCGTGCTGGTGGCGCTGATCATTTTCCTGTTCCTGCGCGACTGGCGCTCGACGATCATTCCGGTGATCGCGATTCCCGTTAGCATCATCTCCGGCTTCTTCATCATGTATGTTGCCGGCTTCTCGATCAATGTGCTCACGCTCGTCGCCATCGTGCTTTCCATCGGCCTGGTCTGCGACGACGCGATCGTGGTGCTGGAAAACATCTACTCGAAAATCGAGGAAGGCATGACGCCGCTGGAAGCCGCGCTCAAGGGCTCGCGGGAAATCTACTTCGCCGTCATTTCCACCACCTTCGCGCTGGCGGCGGTGTTCCTGCCGCTCATTTTCCTGTCCGGACTCACGGGCCGGTTGTTCCGCGAGTTCGGCATCACGCTGGCCGGCTGCGTGCTCATTTCCGCCTTCGTCGCGCTCACCTTGTCGCCGATGATGTGCCGCTTCCTGCTGAAAAAACACGGCGACGCGCCGAACTTTTTCTACCGCTCCACCGAGCCGTTTTTCCGGGCCATGACTAACGGCTACCGCGCCGGCCTCGCGCCTTTCCTGCGCTGGCGCTGGCTGGCGATCCCGATCCTGCTGGCCAACGGCGGCATCATCGCGTGGCTCGTCACCACGCTCCCGCGCGAACTCGCGCCGCTCGAAGACCGCGAGAACATCCGCATCGCCGTCACCGCGCCCGAAGGCTCCAGCTTCGAATACACCGAGAGCTGGATGGATAAAATCGCGGTTCACACCGATGAAAACGTGCCCGAAGCCTTCCGCTCCTTCAGCATCCTCGGCGGCGGCGGCGGGCGCTCGGAAGCCAACGCCGGAACCCAGAGCATCTATCTGAAAACTCCCGCCGAGCGCGACCGCAGCCAGGCGCAGATCGCCGCGCAACTCGCCAGGGACATGCAGGACTTCACCGGCGTACGCGCCTTCGCCACCCAGCCGCCGACCATCGGCGACCGCCGCAGCGGGCAGCCCTTGTCTTACGTCCTGCAAGCGCCGGATTTCGAGTCGCTGGTCAAGGTGCTGCCGGAATTCCTCGCCGAGGCTAACAAAAGCCCGGTCCTCCGCCAGATCGACGCCGACCTGAAGGTGAACCGTCCGGAAGGCGTCATTTCCATCAACCGCAAGAAAGCCGTGGAGCTCGGAATCTCGGTGGAGGAAATCGGCCGGACCATGGAGTTCGCCTACGCCGGCCGGCGATTCGGCTATTTCCTCAAGAACGGCAAACAATACCAAGTCATCGCGCAGATGCAACGGCAGGACCGCAACGATCCGGGCGATTTGAAAAAACTCTTCGTCAAAACCACCGGCGGCACGATGGTTTCGTTAGACAACCTGGTGACCTTCACCGAGTCCGCCAGCCCGGCCGCGATCTTCCGTTTCAACCGCACCGTCTCCGCGACCATCCAAGGCACGCCCGCGCCGGGCTTCACGCTGGGCGACGGCATCCGGGAGCTCGACCGCGTGGCGGAAAAAGTCCTGCCGGAGAATTTCCGCACGTCTCTGGCAGGCCAGTCGCGGGATTTCTCCGAGAGCTCGTCCTCGCTGCTGTTCGCCTTCCTGCTCGCGCTGGTGATCATCTATCTGGTGCTCGCCGCGCAGTTCGAAAGCTTCCGCGACCCGTTCATCATCATCCTGACCGTGCCGCTCTCCGTCGCCGGAGCGCTGCTTTCGCTACACATCACGGACCAGACGCTCAACGTCTTCAGCCAGATCGGGATCATCATGCTCATCGGCATCGTGACGAAAAACGGCATCCTCATCGTCGAGTTCGCCAACCAGCGGAAGGAAGCCGGACTCTCGAAAATCGAAGCCGTGCTGGAAGCCTCGATCTCGCGCTTCCGGCCGATCCTGATGACCAGCCTGGCGACGGTTTTCGGGATCCTGCCCATCGCCCTCTCGCTCGGCGCATCCGGCGGCTCGCGCCAGTCGTTAGGAATCGCCGTGGTCGGCGGCCTGGTCTTCTCGGGACTGCTCACGCTCTTCGTCGTGCCGGCCGTTTACGCGATCTTCTCGCGCGGCACCGTTCACAGCGGCAGATCGTAACTCCGGCCGCCGACGCCCTCGTACCAGCGGATGTAGGCTTGGTTGACCATCGCGTAGCCGCCGGGCGTCGGGTAGTTGCCGGTGAAATACCAGTCGCCGCAGTCGCCTTTGATCGAGGCGTGGAGGTTGTCGATGCTTTGGAAAATCACCTGCACCTCGCCATGCCATTCGATGCCTTCCGGATAGACCATCCGGCTGATTTCCGCGGAAACTTCTTCGTCGGTGAACGCATTGTAAACCGCCTGGACGCGGTTCTTGCGCTCGCCGGCGGGCCGCTTGAGCTCCGCCTGGCAGTCGTCATAAATCTGATCGAGCAGCGATTGCCGGCCCGCCCGGCGGTGCAACGCGACGGCGGCGGCGAAGGCGATGAACTTGCCGAGCTCCGACATGTCGATGCCGTAACAATCCGGATAACGGATCTGCGGCGCGGTCGAACAGACGACGATCTTCGACGGCTTGGTGCGGGCGAGGATCTTGAGGATCGACTGCTTGAGCGTGGTGCCGCGGACGATCGAGTCATCCAGCGCGACGAGGAAATCCCCCGGTTTCACGACGCCGTAGGTGATGTCGTAAACGTGGGAAACCATCTGGTCGCGGCCTTTTTCCTGCGAGATGAAAGTCCGCATCTTGATGTCCTTGTGCGCGACTTTCTCGCCCTTCGGCCAGTTGCGGAGGATCAGGTCATCGACCAACTCGGGCGTGAGCGTTCCTTCGCTGGAAGCCTTCAAAATTTCCGCGCGCACTTCCTGGCGGCGGAAGAGACGGAGGCCGTCCATCAGGCCGTAATACGCGGTTTCCGCCGTGTTAGGGATGAAGGAAAAGACGGTTTTATCAAACGCGCCGTTGATGGATTTGACGACCTGCGAGACGAGCGCGGCGCCCATGGCCTTCCGCTCGCGGTAGATCTGCGGGTCGTTGCCGCGGGAGAAATAGATCTTCTCAAACGAGCACGGCGTGTAGCGCCGCGGCGGCGTGAAGGCCGAGTCGGACATCGAGCCGTCCGACTTGATGGTGATCATCGAGCCGGGATCGACCGCTTTGACCTCGCTGGCGTCCGCTTCGAACACGGTCATCAAAGGCACCCGCTCGGAAGAGAAGGCGATGACCTCGTCGGTCACTAACATGTGGCAGGGGCGGATGCCGTGCGGGTCGCGCATGACGAACATGTCGCCATTGCCGATCACGCCGCAAATCGCGTAGCCGCCGTCCCACGCGGCGGCGGATTCCGCGACGAGCTTGGGCACGTCCAGTCCGGCGGAAATCATCGCCGGGATTTCCGCGCCGGGCACTCCGGAGTCGCGCAGATGGCGGTAAAGGTCGGTGTGCGCCTCGTCGAGATGATAGCCGATCTCCTCCAACACGGTCTGCGTGTCGGTGCCGAAAACCGGGTGCTGACCGCGGTCGATGAGCACTTCGTTGAGCGCGCCGGCGTTGGTCATGTTGAAATTCCCCATCACCATCAGGGTGCGCGTCGGCCAGTTGCTGCGGCGCAAATACGGATGGCAGCAGCCGGCGTCGAACTCGCCGGAAGTCCCGTAGCGAAGATGGCCGATGAGGATTTCACCGCCGAAGTCGAAGTGCTTTTTCACACTTTCGGGATCCTTGGCGTCCATCAAACCCTTGCGGGACATTTTATAGAAATCCTTGGTTTCCTTGCGGAAAATCTCGGACAGCGCGTCCTTTTCCACGCCCCGGCGGCGGTGCACGTAGGACTGGCCGATCGGCATGTCGATTTTCACGCAGCCGATCCCGGTGCCGTCCTGGCCGCGGTTGCGCTGCTTTTCCATCAGGAGAAACAGCTTGTTCAGCCCCCAGAGGCAGGTGCCATAGCGGTCGTAATAATAAGCCAGCGGCTTGCGGAGTCGCACTGCGGCGATTCCGCATTCGTGGGTGAGGAAGTCGCTCATTCGTGGGGAAATCTTAGTTTCACTCGCCGGTTACGCAAACGCGGACACCTTCTTCTGGCACCATCCGGCCTAAAACCGTGCCGCCATCGCCGGCCTTGAGCGCGGCTTCGACGTCCGCCTCGGCGACGATCGCCACCCAGCCGATGCCCATATTGAAGGTGTGGAAGCGGTCTTCCGCATCGACGTGGGAGAGGAGTTTTTCAATGCCGGGGAGATTCCATTTCGGGATTTCCAGGTCGGCGCCCATGCCGCGGAAGAGGCGCTCGAGGTTTTCCGGAAGGCCGCCGCCGGTGATGTGCGACATCGCTTTCGGCTTCACCCCGGATTTTTTCAAATCGCGGGTGACGTCGTGATAGAGACGCGTCGGCTTGAGCCAGGCGTGGAGTTCCTCGTCGGTGACCTCGCCGGGAAATTCGTTGAGCACGCGGCGGACCAGCGACCAGCCGTTGGCGTGGATGCTGTCGGAAGCGTAGCCGATGAGCACATCGCCGACGGCGACGGTGGTCGGGTCGATGAGGTCGGGTTTTTCCGCGCAGCCGATGCAGAAACCGGAAAGTTCGATCACGTCCACGGGAACAATGCCCGGCATTTCGGCGGTTTCGCCGCCGGCGAGAATGCAATCGCAGGCTTCAAGATAATCGGCCATGCCGGAAATGAGGCGGGTGATTTTCTCCTCATGCAGCGCCGCGATGCCGATGTAATCGAGGAAAAGCAGCGCGTCGCCGCCGGTGGTGAGGATGTCGTTGACGCTCATCGCGACGAGATCCTTGCCCGCCGTTTCCAGAAGATCGTGCTCCAGCAGCAGTTCCAGCTTGGTCCCGACGCCGTCGCAACCGGTCATCATGACCGGCTCCTTGTAGCTGCTCAGGTCGTAACAAGCGGCGAAAAGCCCGAAAGCCCCCCACAATTTGCGTGTCTGTTGAGTTCTGCGCACGTGAGTGCCGATGTCGCCCACCAGAGCGGCCGCTTTGCGCGTGTCCACTCCTGCCTGTTGGTATGTTAACTTGCCCGCCATAATTCCGCTGCGGGGCTTTTACCAGCCACTCCCTTCCCGTCACGAAGAAAAAATCTTTGGTTTTTTTATAGTCCCGCCAATCCCAAGAATCCTTTGTTTTATGGGGATTCGAGCTACAAAATCCAATTTTCAAAAAAACAAGCACCCAAGTTCTTGGGATTCTCAAAAAAAGATTGCCAACCTAAAATGATTGTCCTAGCAGGCTGCCGGACTTGAAGTTTTTTTCGGAGGCCGTGTCAACATGCGGCGCACGGTCGTTTGTGGATACCATTTGTTGTAGTCACCCCGCCGTGGTTCTCGCGACAATCCAAACGGACGTTTGGTTTCGGGCTAACCAAAGAAGAGGGGTCTTGGAGGTTCGGCCGACCGATGAGGTGGATGGTGGAATGGGGGACGCTTTTGGGCAATTCCGTGGATTTTCAGAATCTTTGCCCCCAACGGCCTTCGCTTAGGCTCTTTGCAGGTTCATCCCGAGGTTGAAGAGTCGCTTGAGGTTGTAACGGGTGGCCATCAGGGTCCATTCAAGGCCGGCCTTCTCCGTGCCGCGCAGCAGGAAGCGGCGAAAACCAATGGCTTGCTTGATGATGCCGAACACGGGCTCCACGGTTTGCTTGCGCAGGCCGCAGAGTTGTTTGCCTTCCGCGGTTTCCAGACGGTGGGTCATGCGCTCGGCGACGGATCCGTTTTCCGGCGGTGCGGGCGGGTCGGCCCGCGCTTTGAGCTGGGCGACACTGCGGCCGTGGCGCTGGCGGGCCATGGCGGCGTAGATGGTGGGCGGGTTGTCGCCGGCTTCTGCCGTTAGGGCGGCCGCCCCGCTGTAATAGCCGGTGTCGACGAGGGCTTTTCCCTCCTGGCCGATGGCCGGGCTGGGGGCGGCGAGATTGGGGATGAGTTGCTCTTTGTCGTTGGCTTGCTGGGTGACGTGTTAGCCGACGATGAGCAGGGTGGTGACTTCCACAGCGGCTTGCTATTGGTCCTGGGAATGACTTTGGCGATGATTCGCCCATCGAATACCCCGTGCCACTCAAGCTGACAGAATGTTAAACGAAGCTCTTGATGCGGTGGACTTTGTTGAGCAGGGTCTTGAGAAGAATCGGCGGCCTCCTGGTTGGTTTGTTGTCGTCAACGGTATCTGCCATGGGCCGCCGGTTCATCAAGCACTCATGCCGTCGGCCGACCATCAACGCCAGGAAGAAAAAGTTGCCCACAATAGTCCGCTTGTCCGACGAGTTTCAGACCCATTCTCGAATCGGCCTATTGTGGACAACTTGCAAGAGAGGCCTGCCGCTTCGCGGCGGTTAGTCCATGGTCTCACCCACAGATCTGGCGGAAGAGATATACAATCAAGATGGATGCCATGGCAGCCCCGAAGTGCATGAAAACCGCGACACCGGCCTGAAATCCAGCGATCCACCTTCCCCGATCAAGCAACCGCAATGAATATCACGCCTTCAAGCCGCGAAAAGGTGATTTTTGGAAGTGCCCTTTAATCAGGAAGGTCTACCTGCCACGCTGTTCCGAACGGAAGTGGATTGATCGATTTTCTCCCATCAGGAACTTTATTTCGATCAGGCATCGAAATACGTTGACTGATTTTTGATGCGCTGGTAAACACGCCACCGTTCGTTCAAATCATCCCCCCGATGCTGATGAGTCCCCCCATGACTCACAGCTGATGTACTCACTATCTGCTAGGCCAATCTCCCCCAGAGACCGGCCCATCCATTGGTGATGATTTAATGATGTCATTGAGCGAATGATTTTATCCCCCAATCCCCCCTCATGAAACCGAAATATCGTTCCCTCCACGGCCTTCACCTCACCGCCATCGCGCTCTCGTTCGCAGGGCTTTCCTCTTATTCTGTCCACGCCGCCAGTCGCACTTGGGATGGTTCGTCCAGCGCTAACTGGGCAACGAGCTCCAACTGGAACAACCTTCCTAATACCACAGATAATGCCGTATTCAGCTCGGCAGGCGGCGGCAATACCACGATCGATCTCGGTGTTTCTGGGGTGACAATCGCGGCCATCAATTTTACCACGAATACTTCAGCAGCCTACACAATTGGTGCGGGGGCTGTCGGGTCTCAGACGCTAACTTTGGGAAATTCAGGTGCTGTTTCGGTAGATTCAGTCGTGGTGAATGATCAGCTCTTCAATGCCAATTTGATTCTTGGCACGGCCACGGCCAGTAATTACACCCTTACCAATAGCAGCACCACAAAGGGACTGACCTTTGCCGGGACGATTCAAGGCGGCACCGGTGGCACTGCGGGCGCAAAAATCGTGGCGATCGCAGGGCTGGGTACTACCACGGTAGAAGGCGTGATCAGTAACGGGGGAGCCAGCAGTTTGAGTCTTGAAGCCAGTTCGGGTCTTTTGATCCTTTCCGGTGTCAATACGTTCACGGGTAATACGACCATCAAGTCGGGAGTGCTGCAGCTTGCCAACTTGGGCAACTCCGGATCAACGACCAGCAATTTGGGTACGGGTAGCACTCTCAAAATCGGTTCGCTCACTAGCGGTGGCACCTTGAAATACGTCGGAACGGGTGAGACGAGCAATCGTGTTATCGATTTGTCCGGGACGACTGGGGTCACGACGCTTAATGCCTCCGGTTCCGGTCTTCTAAAGTTCACCAGCAATTTTACCGCCACTGGGGCAGGTGTTAAGACGCTCAGTCTTACCGGTTCCGGCGCAGGCGAGATTGCCGGGAGAATCATCAATAACAGTGGATCGAACACCACCGCACTGAACAAAAGTGGCGACAGCATCTGGACGCTCTCCGGAGCGAATACTTATACCGGCCTGACCGACGTGCAGGCGGGTACGCTGGCCTACGGCGTGAACAACGCGATCGCCACTGGCGCGGTTCAGGTTTCCGGAGGTATTCTGGATCTTGATACCTACAGTGATAGCGTAGGTGCCGTGACGCTGGCCAGTGGCAGCATTGCAGGCTCCACGGGTGTCCTGACTGGCACTTCTTACGCCATGCAAAACGGTTCGCTCAGCGCGATTCTTGCTGGCAGCGCCGGCCTCACTAAGACGACGTCCGGAACTGTCACGTTATCCAACTCCAATACCTACACGGGAATCACCACGATTTCGGCAGGGGTGCTGAGTGTCTCATCTTTGGCCAACGGCGGTTCTACCAGCAATCTTGGTCAATCGACGAATGCTGCGGCCAATTTGGTTCTCGGCGGCGGCACCCTTCAATACACCGGCGGTACGGTAAGCATGAACCGCAACTTTACCCTCACGACGGGGACAACCAGTTCCGTCTATGTCACCAGCGCCGAAACCGACCTGACCCTAAGTGGTGCAAGCACCAACACCACCGGTGGCCTGAATAAAGCCGGCGCGGGCCAATTGGTTATCACCGGCGCGAATCTTCATACGGGCCTCACCAATGTGCAGGCCGGCACGCTTGCCTATGGCGCGAACAACGCACTCTCCAATGGTGCCGTTCAGGTGTCGGGCGGCGTCTTGGATCTGAAGACTTTCAACGACACCGTAGGTGCCGTGACACTGGCCAGTGGTTCCATAACCGGCAGCACCGGTGTTCTTACTGGGGCGTCTTATGCAGTTCAAAGTGGCTCGATCAGCGCCATTCTGGCCGGTGCAGTTGCTCTGAACAAGACGACCACGGGGACAGCAATACTGAGCGGCGCCAATACCTACACCGGGGTGACCACCGTAAGTGCAGGCACACTGCGCGCCACGACCAGCGATAATGCTTTGGGCGCAGGCGCAGCCTCGCTGACTCTGGCTGGCGGGATCTTGGAGTTGGCCAATGACACAGGCCTCGATTTCGCGCGCAACACGACACTCTCTGCGAATTCGACCGTCAATTCTGACGTGCTGACCCTTGGCGCGGCTGGTGTAACTCATTCGCTGGGCACTCTCACCATGACGGGGCAGACGCTGACGATCGGCTCGGGGTCAACCGTTGGTAGTGGCACGGCAGGCATCACTTTTGATGCTGTCGCGGTGAATGGTGGAGCGGTGACGACCACCTTCAATGCTGATACAGGATCGCTGCTTACCTTGGGTAGTGTAACCCCAGCAGGGGCAGGGGCCAAGGTGATCGCCTTCGGTGGAAATGGTGACACGACGGTCAGTGGTGTAATCAACGACGCCTCCGGGGCCAGCACGGCGAGTGTGACCAAGTCCGGCAACGGGACGCTGATTTTGGCGAACGCCAATCTTTATGACGCCGCCACCACGATCAGCGCGGGTATCGTCAGGGCAAAGAACAACACGGCGCTTGGAACCACTGCTGCGGGATCGTCGGTCACTGGTGGCGCGACGCTCGAACTGGATGGCACTGCAGGCCCTCTGACCGTCGGTGCGGAAGCTTTAACCCTCAACGGTACCGGGATTCTAAGTGGCGGCTCCTTGCGAAATATCAAGGGCAACAACAGCTACGCCGGGATAATTACCCTAGGCAGTGCCAGTCGCATCAACTCGGATGCAGACACCCTCACCCTCGATTCCTCCGGAAGCATCACGGGCAACTTTGGTCTCACCTTGGGCGGCGCGGGCAACATCGTTCTTTCGGACGCGTTTGCGCCGGCCACGGTTGCCCAGACTCTCACCAAGGACGGCGCGGGCAAACTCACCTTGAATTCCGCAAACACTTACACCGGGCTGACGACGATCTCCGATGGAATCTTGGCATTAGGCAGCAGTGGAGCTCTGGGTATAACGGGCTCCATCGCTTTCGGCGGAGGCACCCTGCAATATTCCAGCAGTAACGCCACCGACTACTCGGGTCGCTTTGCAACCACCGCTGGCCAAACCTACAAAATCGACACCAATGGTCGCAATGTCACCATGGCCTCGGGCCTCATCAGCTCAGGCGCAACGCTGAATAAGAGCGGATCTGGAACTCTGACGATCAATGGTATCAGCACCTACACCGGCAAAACGACGGTCAGCGGTGGCACCTTGGCCATTGGCTCCACGGGCTCCATTGCCAATACCTCTGAAATCTCACTCGCGGGTGGCAATTTCAACGTCTCGGCAGTGACGAGTTACGCTCTGGGCAATACTCAATTCCTGACGGGAAGCGGCTCGGTGACTGGCAATCTAGTAGTCAATGGCACACTCGCAATCGGCGCTTCACCGGGAACCATCAGCTTCAACAACAACCTCACTCTGGGACTCGGCTCGGAATCGAACTTCGAGTTTACCTCGGGATCTTTTGGTGCTGGAAGTTTCGATCTCGCACAGGGCGGATTGGCCCAGACAGTATGCTTTGGCGGAGTTCTCAACCTGTTCTTTAAGCCCGACGAAACCTTCATCCACGAGACGACTGTGAAAATCTTCGACTTTGGGCATTACGCGGGCAACTTCTCGGCAGTCAACATCAACGGTTTGAGCGGCGACAGTTCGGCCACTTTTGACTCGGGCACGGGGATTGTCACCGTGGTGCCGGAGCCCGCTGCTGCATTGCTTGGCGGGCTCGGCTTGTTGGTCCTACTCCGCCGCCGCAATCGCTAATTTTGTTTGATCGGAGTCGGTATCGCCGCCTCCGTGTTCTGAGGCGGACCCCGAAACTCGGGCCAGGGGTTAAGCTTTGATTGTGGTGGTCGGGTGCGGGTCTTGAACCCAAACTAAACCACACAAAATGAAAGCAAAACGAAGAAGCCTCCTGATGGGATTCGGTGGAAATTCTTGCAGCAAGTCCCAGGAGCGACAAGGCTTTGGAAGCGGATTTTTTTCCGTTAAAACGTTAAAATGGATTGGTGCTGGTTGATCGGGCGATGTTCCGACATCGCCTGTTTGGAATTGAATTCAAACCAACCAACACCATGAACGAACAGACAGGGACACAGGCACCGGCGCAAGCTG
>CAMCCX010000008.1 GCA_945873305.1 Akkermansia muciniphila | reverse complement strand
CGCTCCGCTCCTCGTCGGCTCCTCCGGCCCTTCCCAGCGCGGGAGTGCATTCGGAGCTTGCAGGTGAGATCGGATTCTCCTATCGAATGTCCATCAGCCAGCCTGCTGAGATTTTAACAATTTAACGGAAAGAAAAATTTCCCCTGTATTGGCGATAGAGTCCGCCGATCGCGGAATAGCTTTGCCCCTCCTTTTTCCGGGTTTCGATCGAGAAACAAAGCGGTGCCGAGTCGGCGAACCGGAAGCTGACAATCGGGTGCGCCATCCACGGCGAGCCCCAATAATTGACGAACATGTCGATGCCGGTGAGCTGCGAGAGTCGCATCGTGCGGGTCTCCCAGCGCGGGGTGAAATCTGTTTCTGTCCGGTAGTCAAAGTTCCGGACGTTGTGAATGGTGACTTCGTCGCCCTTTATTTCCGCCCACGGGATTTGCGCCACGTCGGATTGCCACTTGCCGTCGGCTGCCGGCTTGAGCGTGAGCCACCAGCCGAGCACGGCGGCGAACCAGATCCCGAAGACCGCGAGCTTGCGCCGGCACGGCCGCACGAACCCGAACACCGCCAGCATCCCCAACGCCTGCGCCGCCGCGAACAACGGGGACGGCCCGTCGTAATACAACGCGCCGAAGGCCCAGGCGAACCCGATGAGGATGACCAGAACCAGCAACGCGTAACCGAACCAACGGAGTGTTTTCATGAGTTTCAAAATTAGTGAACCGGGAGAGTGACCGCGGACCGGAGGAATGTGTTCCGACTGTCTCAGTCGGATACCCGGGGCAGCGCTCCCGACTGAGACAGTCGGGACACTTTCCCATACCCGCTCAATCCGCGAGGTCCTCGTTGAAGTAGATCTTGATGAACTTCATTTTCCGTTCCTCGTCGAAGCCGTGCTCGAGGACGGCGTCCGGCTTGGCGGCGACGGCGGGCTTGAGGCGGATTTCCACCCCGGTATCGAGCTTCATCGAGGTGCGGATCTTCCTCTTCGCCTTGCTGACGTCCTTCTTGGAAATCTCGAACGAGTCGTCTAACTTGTGCCCCTGCTCCTCCTCGATTTTCGAGCGGTGCTCGGCGAACCTGGCCTTGGCGTCCGGCGTCTTGAGCACTTCCTCCTCGAATTCCTGGAGACTGAAATTCTCCTTCTCCTCAAAGTAGGTGATCGCGGCGTTCGAGTTGTCCCACGGCGGCGTGTCGTCGTCGGCGGCGGCGGGCTTCTCCTTTTTCTCCTTCTCGATGAAGGCCACGGCCATTCCCGCGTATTTGTTAGTCAGGAACGGGCTGTCGGTGATGGGCACCACGCCGAGGAAGTCACGGACCCAGAAGCGCGAGTCCGAACCGGTGCGGTCGAAGGTCAGGACGTAGTAGCCCTTGTTGGCGAGGTGGTTGAGAATCAGGCAGCCCTTGTCGATTTTCTCCGGGTTGATCCCCTGCTCGGTGTGGAGTTCTAGGTCGCCGTCGCGGGTGGAAATGCTGAGGAAGGGCACCACGCTCTCGGACTTGAGGATGCAGAGGCCCTGGGTGAGCGCGCCGTCGATGTCGATGTCCTTGACGAGGGAAATACAAAGGTCGCCGGACTTGATGTTCGGGTGGTTCGACTTGGCGTAGAGGCGCTTGGCGATGTCGCAGCCTTTTTCCAACAGCCCGTCGTCCGAGGCGAAAATGGCGGCGGCGTAGGCGTTCATTTCGTGCTGGTCGAGCGACGAATGATGGCTGAAGCGGTGGGCGGTGAGATTTTTGAACGGCTTGAGAAAGATGGCGGCAAGCGGCTCCTGGTCCTTTTCATCGATCTTGAAAACTTCCTTGGAAGTTTGAAGCGGCTCATCCCGTTGCGGATGACCGACCTTGGCGAGCACGAGCCCGGTGGCGGTGGCGGAAGTGAAACGAATCTTGGCGGACATGGGGGCAGGAAACTAGGCGGACCGCGCAATTTGGAAACTCCGAAATGGTCAAAAATCGAAGGTCGCCTGCGGGCCCTTTTTCACCGCGGCCTCCACTTCCGTCCCCTCGCGCAGCCCGACCGCGGAATACCGGATGAAGCGGCTCAAGGTGGCCTCCATGGTCGGAAGTCCGGACGCGCCACGGGTGACACGGTGGAGCATGTCCTGATGGGTCAGCAGGTGAATCATCCCGCCCACCATGAAGTGCATCCGCCAGGCCAAATCTTCCGAATCCACGGTCGGCAGCGCCTTGCCGAACGCCCGCATGAAACGCTCCAGAACCTGCCGCAGTTGTTCTTCAACCGGGGCCGGCAAGCCATCCGCCTGTTGACTGAATATCCGCCCGATCAACTTGTAAAACAGCCGCTCGGACAGCTCGGATTTCCTCACCTGCCCGACGAGCGGCCGCACCAAGGCATCGATGATTTCCTCCAGCGGCGCGGTCTTACCCGACCATTTCCGCTCGATCGCCTCCAGCCGGGCGATCCGCTCCTCGGTGACCGGCAGCATGTAGCGCATCATGACCAACGACAGCAAACTGTCCCGGCTGCCGAAGTGGTAATTGACGGCCGCCACGTTCGTCTTCGCGAGCTGGGTGATGTCCCTGACGGAAACCGCTTCAAACCCTTTGTCGGCGAACAATTGCTCGGCAGCATCCAATAATTTCCTCTTTGATCCGGTTTCAGGGATGGTCACTGCGCGCATAGGTGGGCCGAATCAAGCGACTGAAACGGCGATGTCAAACGAACGATTCAAAGAGCCGGAAAAGCACGCACTTCCCACCCACCAGTGCCCCGCGCGCCCTTCAGGAAGGTTAACCAAATCACATTTTATTGAGAAAAGAGCACCGGGATCCATTGATAATCCAATGAATCGGAAATTATTTTAAAATTTATTGAACGGATTGATAAATATTATTGTCACCCTACGCGATCGCGTATAATGAGAACGCATGTCCCTAACCCTTAAACCAGCCACACCCCGCCGCTTGAGTAACGCTATGAACGTGGGACTCTTCACCGCCAAAGGCATCAAGCGCCTTCTGCATATCACCTTCATCAGCGGCCCTTGGCTTCTTTTGACCTCGCGGCTCAGCGCGAAAACCGCCTCGCTGATGATCATGCTCTGCGTGCCGGCCCTGCTATTCTGCGCGCTGCTGACGATTCCGGGCGCTTTGTTCGATTCGCCAGAGCAGAACGCTTACTACCACTTCGCCAAAGCTCTGGACCAAGACCCCACCCGCTGGATCATTCTTTCGGTCACCGGGCTTTGCAATTTGGTCGCGCTCGCGGTCCCGGCGACCACCGGACGCCCGCTGACTGCGATCCGGTATTGACCCAGACGGCGGCGAAATTTCCGGCAATTTCGTCGCTAGACCTGGCAAGTCCTCACACGTATGTAGCGGGAATTCGTTCCACTCCCGCATGCCGCGCCGCCTCGTCATTCTCTTCTCCCTGCCCGCCCTCGCTCACGCCGAGGAGAAGATCACCTACGACGACCACGCTTTTCCGATCTTCCAGCAGGCCTGCCTGAATTGCCACAACCCGGACAAAGCCAAAGGCGGGCTCGATCTTTCGTCGTTCGCCTCGACGCTCAAAGGCGGCTCCGGTGGAAAAATCGCCGAACCCGGCGATGCCGCATCGGCTCTCATTTCCGCCGTCGAGCAGACCTCCGAAAAAAAAATGCCGCCCGAAGGCGACAAACTCTCCGCCGCCCAGATCCGCACCCTCAAACTCTGGATCGAGGGCGGATTGCTTGAAACCAAATCCTCCGCCGCGCGCAAGCCGTCGAAGCCGAAATTCGAAACCGCCCTCCGCTCCGACCCCGCGGCGAAACCCGCCGGCCCGCCGCCGATGCCCGAGCACCTTTTGCTCGAACCACCCGTCGTCACCGCCCGGCCCGCCGCCGTTCATGCGATTGCCGCCTCGCCGTGGGCTCCGCTTCTCGCCGTCACCGGGCAGCACCAAGTTCTCCTCCATCACACTGAATCTTTGGAGCTTGTGGGAATTCTTCCGTTCCCTGAAGGCGAGCCGGTTTCCTTGGCATTCACCCCGGACGCGCGCTACCTGATCGTCGGCGGCGGCGCGCCCGGCAGGTCCGGCGTAACCGTCACTTTCGACATCGTCACCGGCTCGCGCCTGCTCAGCGTCGCCAAGGAATTCGACACCGTGCTCGCCGCCGACATCCGTCCCGGCTTCGACATCGTCGCCACCGGCGGGCCTTCGCGGCTGCTCAAACTCTGGAACACGGAAACCGGCCAGCTCGTCAAATCGATCAAAAAACACACCGACTGGATCACCGCGCTCGACCTCTCCGCCGACGGCGTGCTGCTCGCCAGCGGCGACCGCAATGGCGGCGTCTGGGTCTGGGAAAGCGAATCCGCGAGCGAATTCCACACCCTCCGCGGCCACCAAGCCGCCATCACCGCCACGGTTTTCCGCAGCGACTCGGACGTCCTCGCCACCGCCTCCGAAGACGGCACCGTCCGCTATTGGGAAATGAACGGCGGCAGCGAGGTCCGCAAAAACGACGCCCACCCCGGCGGCGTCACCGCCCTCGCCTTCGCCCGCGACGGCTCATCCGTCACCTGCGGCCGCGATTTGAACGTAAAGCTTTGGAAGCCTGACTTCAGCGCCGCCCGCGAACTGGCGAAAAACCTCCCCGCCCTACCTACCGCCGTCGCCTTGGATGCCGAGGGCAACCGCGCCTTCGTCGCCGACGCCCAAGGCTGCATCCGCGTTTTCGAAACCGCCGACGGGAAAGCCGTCGGTGAAATCCTGGCGAACCCGCCAAACATCGAGATCCGGCTCCAAAATCTTGCCAAACAAGCATCCGCCGAACCTGATAAATCCGACTCGCTCAAGGCCGCCATCAAACGCTGGTCCGCCGCCGCCATCAATACCAAGGCCATCGCCACCCGCCATCAAGCCGACGAATCCGCCGTCACACTCGACGCGTCCCAGCTCAACTTCACCCACTCCGCGGACAAAATCACATTTCAAGCAGTCGCTTTAAACCAAAAGCGCAACGAGCGTGAACAACTCGCCAAGCAACTGGAAACAAGCGGCTTAGCGCCAGAAATCGCTGCGGAAATCGAAGCGACCTTGGCCGCGATCGACATCCAGATCGCCCGCCAGCGGGAAGCCTTCCAGCAAGCCGAGAGCGAAACGCTCGGCCAGCGCGACTCCATCGAGCAACTCGCACCGCTCGTCCACGGTCTCAACGCCGAGTCGATTTCCCTCCGGAAATCCTATCTGGAGCAGCTGAAGTAACCTTATTTCTTCCGGATGTGCCAGATTTCGACGAGTTGGTTGCGCTCCGGGACGCGGCTGCTGAAGCGGTCGGTCTGGCCGAGATAAACGGCCTGGGTGAGTTGTCCGGGGCGCTTGACCGAGGAAATCAACTGCGCCGCCGCCGTCGCCCGGTCGGATGAAAGCGTGCGATTGTTGTCCACATTGCCGGTTTCCGAGGCGTAGCCGATGGCGAGCAGGAGATCGCCATCGGGGATTTCCGCGACGAGATTGCGGACCGCCTCGTCATCCGTGGCGACCAGCGCGCTGGAGCCGGTGGCGAAATTGAGGGTTTTGAGCACATTGGCGCCCAGCGCCACGGCGAGGCTGCTGTAGGCGGAGGAAATTTCCGAGTCGGGCTGGTTTTCCAATTTGCGGAGGTTGCGGAACAACTCCACCGCGGCGGGAAGCAGTTCGTTTTCGGAACTCGCGAACAACCTGGCTTTCGAAAGGTCGCTTTCAAGCTCCTGGACGCGGGCTTCGAAGAATGCCTTGGCACGCTGCGATTCCTCGAGCTGGCGCTTGAGGTCCGCGTAATCTTCCGCGGAAACCCCGGAAACCTTCTGCCGCGCTTCGTTGAGCTCGGTGGCCAGCGCGTCGCGCTGGGCTTTCATGTCCGCCAGATCGCGGCGGAGCAAATCGATGTCCGAACCGTTGACCAAGGCGCGCTGGAGCTCGCCCTGAACGCGGGTGATTTCCGCCGACAGGCTCTGGCGGAGTCTCTCAAGGCGGAGGATTTCCGCGTTGCGCGCGGTGAGCTCGCTGTCCTTTTCCGCGAGCATCCGCTGATAGCTGGTGGCCAGCGCGACGAGCGTGTCGGCATCTTTTTTCACCCGGCCGGCCACTTCCTCGATCGGCTCGGAATCCCCTTCGACCGGGCGCAGGCCCATCGCGATGCGCTCGCGATTGTATTCGCTGCGGAGCGCGTTGGCTTCCGCCTGCAACGCCGAAACATCCGCAGTGCCGGCATTGGAACGCCACGAACCGTTTTTCAGAACCATCACGATCAGCACTCCCAACAACGCAATGATCACGAACGCCAGCGCGACCGCGGGCGGCAGGCTGGGCTTTGCGCCGGGATTCCGGGCTTCGGTTTCGACAGGTTCCTGCTCTTGGTTTGGCGATTGCTCATCCGGCATGGCGGGAGGTTGCCCACCCCGCCGCGCCGCTGTCAACCCGCCGCTTTGGTCAGGCCCCCGTCAGCAGGCGCAGGAAATCGACGGGCTGGTCGAAAAGGTAATCCGGCTGCGAGGCGGCGAGCGATTCGCGGGAATTGAAGCCCCAAGTCACCGCGGCGACGGGCACCCCGGCTTTCTGCGAGGCCTTCACGTCGCGCAGCTCGTCGCCGATGTAGAGCATTTCCCCCGGCCGCAGCGAGAAGGTCTTGCAGATGGCTTTGAGGTGCTTGGACTTGCCGGTGAGCTTGGAGGTGGAGGAAATGAAATCGAACTGCTCGCGCAGGCCGTGGGTCCGCAGGAACAGATCGACGTTGGCGGTGGTGTTGGACGTTAGAATCCCGAAGCTGCGGACGTGACGGCGCATCTCGAACAGCACTTTCTCCATGCCGTCGATGACTTTCAGTTGGGTGATGTTTCCGCGCATCATGCCGGTGCCGCGCGAAATCAAGGCGGGCACCCGGCGCTTCGGGATGTCGAGGTGATCGAGCAATTCCTTGAGCGACAGATGGCGCAGCCCGTCGAGCTCGTGCGCGGCGACCTCGCGGATGCCATACTCGGGGGCGATGAGGTTGAAGATCCGCCGCGTCTCGCCGAGGGTGTCGGCGATGGTGCCGTCGAAGTCAAAAACCAGAGTTTTGTAGGTCATCGGTGAACTTTAAGAATCACGCGCAGCAGGCTTAGACCAGCGGCAAATTCGGGTGAATGTCGCCGTCGAGCGGCGAGCTCTCGCCGGCGAGATGGCGCAGCAAGGCGGCGAAGGCGATCATCGCGGCGTTGTCGGTGCAGAGGACCGGAGTGGCCACGGAAATCTCCAGTCCGGTGCGGGCGGAAGCCTGCTGGAAAGCCGCGCGCAAGGCTTGGTTGAGGCTGACGCCGCCGGACAGGGCGATGCGGCGGCGGCCGGTGAGCTCCGCGGCGCGCAGGGTTTTACGGACCAGGATGTCGATGACCGCCTGCTGGAACGAGGCTGCGAGATCGGCCACCGGCAGCTCGCCGGTTTGCTTCTGGAGCGTGTAAAGCACCGCGGTTTTCAGGCCGGAGAACGAGAAATCCAGATGCGGCTCGTGGAGCATCGAGCGCGGGAAATCATAGGCCCGCGGATCACCGCCGCGGGCGATTTTCTCAATCTCGGGTCCGCCGGGATACGGCAAACCTAACATTTTACCCACCTTGTCGTAGGCCTCGCCCGCCGCGTCGTCGCGGGTGCCGCCGAGTTTGCGGTAGCGGCCCGCGCCCTCGACATCGAGCAGCAGCGTGTGACCGCCGGACACGATCAACGCCACATGCGGCGGGACCGAAGTTTCCGCCAGAAACGGCGAAAGCAGATGGCCTTCGAGATGGTTGATCCCGAGAAACGGACGCTTCATCGCGCACGCCATCCCCTTGGCGGCCGTGCTGCCGATCAACAACGACGACGCCAGCCCCGGCCCCGTGGTGGCCGCGAACGCGTCGATCTCGTCCATCCGCACGCCGGCGTCTCGCAGCGCCATTTCCACCAACCCGCGCAGGTGCAGCGAGTGGTTGCGCGAGGCGAGTTCGGGCACCACGCCGCCGTGTTCGCGGTGAAGCGCGATCTGCGAGTTGATTTCCGAAGCGAGCACTTCCGTCCGCTCGCCGGCCTCGCCGCGGACGATGGCCACGGCGGTTTCATCGCAGGAAGATTCGATCGCCAAGAGCAGTGCCACGCGCGGGTTCTTAGTCGAAGCCCCCGCCCGTTACCGAGAAAAAACCGCGCTCGGGCGATGTTTTCGCCGCGGTGAGCAGTGGCATAAGGGGGACGGACATCTTGTCCGCCCGGACGATGGGAGGAGAAAGAGATGAGATCCCCGCCGCCACTTTCTCTGTGCATCGGCAAGTGGACAAGATGTCCACTCCCCTTATTGACCCCGGCTGGGACAGCCGGGACACTTTCCCGGTCACGCCTCCTCCATCGTGTCGCCGACGATCTGTTCCGGATCGATGTCCACGCGATCGTAGGAGGAAATCGCCGCGCGCACCATCGCCACGGCGCTCTCGTGCTCGTCGTGGATGACCTGCACTCCCAACTCCCGCAGACGCGTGACTTCGGCGTGGTATTTTGCGCGGCCGAAAATGCAGATACCGCTGTTTCTCTCGCGAACGAGCGGGACGGCGATGCAGGTGGCGTTCACCGAAGGAAAAGTAAAGGCCACCAAACGCGCCCGCTCGATGCCCGCCAGATCGAGCGCCTCGGCGTGGGTCGCATCCGCGAAAAGCACTGGCTGGCCGTCCTTTTTCAAAGCGCGGACGGTGTCGGAATTCAGCTCCATGACCAGCGTCTTGACGCCGCAGCGTTTCAGCGCGGCGTTGAGGGATTTCCCCACCGGGCCGTAGCCGCAGATGATGGCATGGTCGGAAATCCCCTTGATGGTCTTGGCCGGCGTCATCGACTCGGGTGCCGCCTTGTGTGCACCGAAAACGCCCTTCAATTCAAGCCATTTCCCGAGCGGACGCGAACCGCGCATCAACGACGGGACCGCCGCCATCGTCACCGCGGTGCAGACGAGCAGCATTTGCTCGACGAGCGGGTCCAGCGGCCGGTAGCCGCCGGCCTTGCCGATGAGGACCAGCGAAAACTCCCCGGTGCTCGCCAGACTGCCCGCCGCGAGCAGCGACGCGCGCCCCGGCAGCTTGATCCATTTCAACACCGAAAAGACGATCCCGCCCTTCAGCACCAAAATGATCAGACTGCCTAGCAGCACCCGGTGCCAATCCGACAGGATCACCGAGACGTCGATGAGCAAGCCCACCGAAATGAAGAAAACCGCGAGGAACAAATCCTTGAACGGCAGGATGTCCGATAGAATCCGGTGGCTATAAATCGACTCGCTCACCACCAAGCCCGCCGCGAAGGCCCCGAGCGCGAGCGACAGGTTCAGCGCGCCCCCGGCGAAGGCCACCCCCGCGCAAAGCCCGATGACCGTGAGCGTGAACAACTCGCGGCTGCGGGTGCGCGCCACCGCGTTGAGCAGCGGCGTCAGCCCGTAGCGGCCCAGCAGCCACGCGCCTGCCAGAAACAAACCGCCCTTCATCAGCGCCTCGCCGATCTGCCCGGTCACCGAGCCCTCGCCCTTGCCGTAGAGCGCCGGCATCACCAGGAAAAACACGATCACCAGAATGTCCTGGAACAGCGCGATCCCCAAGCTCGCCCGCGCCCCCGGGTTGTTAGCCTGCCCGAGATCCTGGAACGACATCATCGCCACTGCCGTCGAGCTCAGCGCCACCGCCATCCCCAGCACGATGCTGTCTGCCACCGGAAATCCCCACGCCCGCGCCAGCAAGCCGACGATTCCCGCCGTGATGCCCACCTGCAAGCCGCCGCCGATCAGCGCCGTCCGCCACAAGTGCTTGAGCTCGCTGAGCGAGAACTCGATGCCCAGCGTGAACATCAGCAACACCACCCCGATTTCCGCGAAATTGGTGATCACCGGATCGTTCTTGTCCAAGCCGGTCGCCCACAGCAGGCCGAAGTTCCCGATCAGCACGCCGCTCAGCAAATAACCCACCAGCAGGCTTTGTTTGAACTTCACCAGCACCAGGGAAATCAGGACCGCCAACGCCAGCACCAAGGTCAACAACGCGAACAACGGCGAGATATTCGCCACCCCGCTCGCTAGAAACATCCCGTAAAAAACCATCACCGCCAGCCTCCGGATTTATCGCCCGATCGCAAAGGAGAAAACGCTCGCAGGCTCAACGACCCAAAAATCCCCCGGCTCGCGGGGATTGGATTGTTCTTCCCAACGACGCGCGATTCCCTGAATTTCCCGGCCTAGCTGACGCCCGAATCATGATGAAATTTATCCCCTGCGGCCCCATCCTGGTCAGCGCGCTGTTCACCCTCTGCGCGGTCCACGCCGCGCCAGTCCATCTCGTCGAGGAAACTCCCGTGCGGATCACGCAACCAGCGAGCGGCGTCATATTGATAGATTTCGGCAAGGTCGCCTTTGGAAATCTCCACATCACGCCACCTGCGGATGCCACCGCTGACATCACCGTGCATTTCGGAGAAGCATTCGCCGACGGCCGCATCGACCGCAAACCACCCGGCAGCGTCCGCTACTCCGCGGCCAAGCTGAAGCTGGCCGGCACACGCACCCTCATCGCCGCCCCGCCCGCCGACAAGCGCAACACCCTGCAACCCGCCGCCGTCCTAACACCACCGGAGTGGGGCGTCGTCACTCCATTCCGCTGGGTGGAAATCGAAGGCTGGCCCGGCGAACTCCTCCCGCAGCAAGTGTCCCGGCGGGCGGCTTTTTCCAGCACTTGGAATGATGACGCCGCCTCCTTCAGATCGTCCGACGAAACGCTCAACCGCATCTGGGAACTCTGCCGCTACTCGATCAAGGCCACCACCTTCGCCGGCGTCTATGTGGACGGCGACCGCGAGCGCATTCCCTACGAAGCGGACGCCTATCTGAATCAACTCAGCCATTACGCCACCGACAACGACGTGCAGATGGCGCGCGACACCTATGATTTTCTGATGAAACGGCCGACTTGGCCGACGGAATGGGCGTTTCACATGATTTTCATGGCACATGCCGACTGGATGCAAACCGGTGACACCGCCTGGCTCGCGCCGCGTTACCAGGCGCTGAAATCCAAACTCCTTCTCGGGCGCGCCCGCGGAGACGGATTGCTCGTCAGCAACCCATCTCAAATCAAGCGCGATGACATCGTGGATTGGCCGCAAGCGGAACGCGATGGCTACGTCTTCACGCCCGTCAACACCGTGGTCAACGCCTTCCACATCCGCTCGCTCAAGCTCATGGCGGAACTCGCCGCCGCACTCGGAAACGACGCGGATCGCGCGGACTTCACCGCCCGGGAAGCGACCGCCCGCGCCGCGTTCCAGGAAAAACTTTTCAACCCCGCACAAGGAATTTACCGCGACGGCGAGGGCACCGATCACGCTTCGCAACACGCCAGCCTCTTCCCCCTCGCCTTCGGCCTCATCCCCGACGCCCATCGCGCGGGCGTCGCCGACTGGGTCGCCAAACGCGGCATGGCCTGCTCGGTCTATGCCGCGCAATACCTGTTGGACGGGCTTTTCCAAAATGAAGCGGGCCCCCAGGCGCTGGCCCTCATCACCGCTCCGGGCAATCGCAGTTGGAAGCACATGCTGGACAGCGGCACCACGATCACCTGGGAGGCGTGGGATCGGAAATTCAAACCCAACCAGGATTGGAATCACGCCTGGGGCGCGGCCCCGGCTAACATCCTGCCGCGCCACGTCTTGGGAGCACAACCCCTCGCCGCGGGCTGGCAGCGCGCCGTGATCCGTCCCCACCCGGGCCGGCTGGAATCCGCCGACGGAAAAATCCCCACCCCGCGCGGCCCGCTTTGGGTGAGTTGGAAAAACAATTCCACCTTCGAAATCTCCATCAACCTGCCTGATGGAGTTTCCGCGCAAGTCGAATTGCCGGCCAAAGCGGGCTCACGCGGCGTGTTCCAAGGAACCGCGCCGGTGGCGGCACATCGAGTCGGTGCCCGCTGGCGGCTCGACAGGGAGATTTCCGGCAAGACCGTTTTCGAAGTGAAATGAGCACCAGCCAAGCCGTCCTCGCGGACGCGGGAGTCAGCGTGGACGGCTCACCACGCCGCCCGGGTTGGAGCTTAGATTGCCGGGTCAATAAGCCAGATTCCCGCCGAAGTCCGGAGCCTGGCCCGCCTTCACGTCCTTCGTCCACTGGTCCAGGCGCTCGCCGCCCATTTTCCAAAACTTCCGGCAGAGTTCGAAATACTGGAGCACCGGCTCCCGCTGGTCTTTTTCCAACAGTTCCTTGGCGAGACTCATGTTGGGGCCGAATGAGCCGAGTTGCGGCGAACCCGGAGTCGCGCCGGCTTTCAACAGATAGTCCGCGGCCAGCTTGAGGTCTCCTTGTTTCAAGGCGATCCGGCCCAGCACGTTGTTGCCGTGATGGATGGCGTTTCCATGGTTCCAATCCTTTGGAAAACGCGCGGCGGCTTTCAACGATTCATTGGCATAACCGGCAGCCTTCTCGACTTCCCCGGCTTTGAGCGCGGCCTTCGCCAGCTTGTCCAGCCGGTAGAACTTGAAGATGTCCTCGTGTTCCGCAGCTTGGGCTTTTTCGAACTCGGCCAGCGCCTTGGCGGCGGAGTCCACTCCGGATTGCAGCGAGTATAACTGCCCGAGTTGGTCCGGCCATTGCGGATCGCCCGGCTCAAGGTTGGCGGCCTTTTTTAACAGTTCCTCCGCAAGGGTCTTGTCCGAGAAAACAACAAATTTCGCCGCGCTGCCGAGCATCGTGGCGCTTTGGGGATGAGCGTGGATCTGCTCCAGCCAGAGCTTCTTCGCCTCCTGATGGCCCGCGGGATCCAAGATGGCATCGATCCCGGCATAAGGCAGGCCGAGGATGACGGCTTCCGGACGGTTCTTGATGATCCATAAAACATGACCGCGCTGCTTCTGCCTCGCCTCGTCCGATCTCGGCCGGGTCCCGAAATAGTAACCCAACAGTTTCGTGCGGGCGGATAGATCGTCGGGCTGCTTGGCCACGGCCGCTTCCAACGCTTCGGCTTCTTTCGCACCCAGCCGGTGCCCGGCCATCGCGTCATCATAGGGATCGGGCTGCCCGCCGAAGCATGCGCCCGTCAGAAAAGTGGTGGTCATGAGAAGTGCTCGGAAGGATTTCATCGGAACTCGGCGATATCGCTACGGGCTGGAGCGCGTCCCGGCAAGATCCGATTGGGATCCGGGCGGGCTGTCCTTGCCGTCGCGGAAATGTGCGGCTACAAGCCCGCCGTGGAACCGATCCGCTATTTCAACCGTCACACGCAGACCCTCGAAACCGAACAAGTTTACGGCGAGGGATTCCTGCGCTGGACTTACGGCCACCCGCTCGGCGCGATCTCGCTCAACGCGTTCGTGAAACGTCCGTTTTTCTCGAAGTGGTATGGCCGCCGGATGAGCACGCCGGAGTCCGCGGCGCGAGTGGCGCCATTCATCGCGCAATACGGTCTCGATCCGGCGGATTTCGCGGACGCGGCGGATTCCTACCGCAGCTTCAACGAGTTTTTCTACCGGAAACTCAAACCCGCGGCGCGGCCGATCGACCCGGACGACGACAGCGTCGTGTTCCCCGCAGACGGGCGGCATCTCGGTTTCGAGCGGGCCTCGGCCATTGAGGGGGTGTTCATCAAAGGCCAGAAATTCGACCTGCCCGCGCTGCTAGGCGATCGCCAGCTCGCGGCGCGCTACGCGGACGGCGCGCTGGTCCTCTCACGGCTTTGCCCGGTGGATTACCATCGTTTCCATTTCCCCGCGGCGGGCATTCCGGGGGAAACGCGCTTGATCGAGGGGCCGTTGTTTTCCGTGTCGCCCATCGCCCTGCGCCAGCGCCTCGCCTACTTGTGGACGAACAAACGGACGATCACCGAGTTGAAAACCGAGCGCTTCGGCACGGTGCTTTGCCTGGAAATCGGCGCGACCTGCGTGGGCACCATCCGCCAGACATTCACGCCCGGCGAGCCCGTGGCGAAGGGCGCGGAGAAGGGCTATTTCGCCTTCGGCGGGTCCTCCACCCTCACGCTCTTCGAGCCGGGAGCCATCGAACTGGAAAGCGATCTACGCGAAAATTCACGCCGGCAAATCGAACTCTACGCGCGGATCGGCAGCCGGATGGGCCACACCGCTTGACCTTCCCGGATAAGCGAACACCTTCTCACCATCGCAGATGCTTAATCACCTCAAGACCCTCAAGGAACACGCCAAGGACGCGCTCAAACCGGCCTTGGAAGGCCAGCTCTCGCCCGCCGAGCGGATCGCGCTGTATCAGAAATTCCTGAAAATCGAGGAGCACCGCATCCAGCTCCATCACCGCGCGGGAGCCGGCGGACTGGAGATCGCCCGCGCCCGCGCCGTGCTGTTGGACATCGTCCTCGGCTCCATCCTCGAAGCCTCGCTGCGCGCCGGCAAAGGGAAAATGCTGCCCATCGCCCTCGTCGCCACCGGCGGCTACGGCCGCGGCATGCTCAACCCGCGCTCAGACATCGACATCCTTTTCCTCCTGCCGCGCGCATCCACCAAACTGCCGCCGCAGCTCCAGGAGCTCGTCCAGAACGTCCTCTATCTGCTATGGGATGTCGGCTTCAAAGTGGGCCAGGCCTGCCGCTCGATCCCGGAATGCATCGAACAAGCCAGAGCGGACCAGGAAAACAAAACCTCGCTCATGGACGCCCGCCTGATCGCCGGCGACGCGGCGCTGTTCGGCCAATTCCAAACCCGCTTCGCCAAGGAATGCGTGAGCAAGGGCCAAGCCGCTTTCTTTGACCTCCGCCGGAAAGACCTCCGCAGCCGCCACGAAAAATACTCGCGCACCGTTTTCCTCCAGGAACCTAACGTCAAGGAAAGCTGCGGCGGGATGCGCGACTATCATAACATCGAGTGGGTCGCCCGCGTCAAAACCGGCAGCGCGAAACTCTCGGATCTCGTGGAGAAAAAACTCCTGACCACCTCCGCCTTCAAGGAAATCGAGGAAGCCTACGATTTCCTCCACCGCGTCCGCAACGAGCTCCACTATCACTCCGGCAAGGCCACCGACCAGCTCACGCTCCAGCTGCAAGGAGTCGTCGCCACCGCGTTCAACTACCCGCAGCGCAACATCCTGCGCAGCACGGAGGCGTTCATGCGCGACTACTACCGCCACACGCGCCACATCTATCAACACGCCACCTCGCTGATGGAGGCCTTCCAGATCGAGGAGGAATCCCGCGCCGAGTCCGGCATCCGCTCGTTCCTGACATTCCGGAAAAAAAGCCGCGAGGAGTTCGACGGCTTCATCGCCCGCGAAGGACGGATCTATCCGGCCAGCCAGGATATTTTCAAAGACGATCCCAACCGCCTGATGCGGCTCTTCCAACACTGCCAGGTCCGCAACCTGAAACTCAGCCCGCAGATCCGCCGCCTCATCGCCAGCCATTGGGAGGACATCGACCGCCCGTTCCGCTATTCCAAAGCCAACCGCGAGGTCTTCCAGGCCATCCTCGAACGCAAGGGCGACGCCGCGCGCGCCCTCCGGCAGATGCACCGCATCGGCTTCCTCGGCCGCTATCTGCCAGAGTTCGGCGCGCTCGACTGCCTCGTCCAGCACGAGTTCTTCCACCGCTACACCGCGGACGAGCACACGCTGCGCTGCGTCGAGCAACTCGACCAACTCATCGCCGAGACCAACCCGCGGCGGGAAATCTATCGCCGCCTGTTTCTGGAAATCCAGGACTCCTACGCGCTCTATCTGGCCGTCATCCTGCACGACACCGGCCGCGCCGAGAACGTCCGCGAACACATCGACGGTTCCGCCATGCTCGCCGCGCGGCTGTGCAACCGCCTGCAGATTAAAGGAGCGCGCCGCTCGCTGATCATGTTCCTGGTGGACAACCATCTGAGTTTCTGGCGCACCGCCACCACCCGCAATCTCGACGACCCGGAGGTCATCGCCGAGTTCGCCAACGTGGTCAAAACCCCGTCCAATCTCGACGCGCTGTTCCTATTCACCTTCGCCGACTCCAACGCCACCTCGCCCGAAGGATGGACCGGCTGGAAGGAAAGCCTGATGCTCCAGCTCCACACCGCCACCCGCATCTTCCTCGAAGGCGGCCGCGAAAAATACTCGCAGAAGCTCGACGCCGACCGCCTCGCCCTCCGCGACGAGGTCCTTGGCATCATGCGCGAGGACTATCACCCGGACGTCCACCGCCACTTCGAGCGGATGCCGGACTCCGCCTTCCATTTCCGCCAGGCCGCCCACATCGTCACCCAGGTCCGCACCGTCCGCCATTTCCTCCAGCGGGAAGCCGAAACGTCCGATCCCTTCGCCTCGTGCATCAAGTGGATCGACCATACCGACAAGGGCTACACCGAGCTCGTGCTCGCCACCCGCGACAAGCCGTTGCTGCTAGAGAAAATCTGCTGCGCCCTCGCCTCGGAGCAAATCAACATTCTATCCGCCGACCTCTTCACCCGCACCGACAAGATCGTCGTCAACATCTTCCGCGTCTGCACCACCAACTTCGAACCCGTCTCCGCCGCGTCCACCCGCAAGCGCTTCCTCGACACCTTCGAAGCCATCCTCGCGGCGGATTGTTACGACCCCGAGAAGTTCCTCCGCCGCAAGGTGAATTTCCTCAAGCCCCGCTCGGACAACGGCATCACCGTCCCGGTGCGCGCCTTCGTCAGCAACGACCTGCACTCCACCTGCACCACCGTTGAAATCCAAGGTCTCGACCGCATCGGGCTGCTGCACGACCTCTTCCACACCATCAACCAACACGGCTTGAACACCGCCCACGCGCGGATCTGCACCGAGAAGGGCGTGGCGATGGACACCCTCTACATCACCACGGCGGAGGGCGAAAAGATCCAGGACCAGGAACTCCTCAAACAGCTAGAAGAGGAGTTCTCCGCCCTCGTCGCCCGCCCCGAGACGCCGGCCTGAGCAAACGCCAATGTGTCCCGACTGTCTCAGTCGGGAGATCTCCTGGCCGGCCGGTTCACGCCCACCATCCCGCCTAGCAGCAAGCAGACCAGGATCGCAATCCAGGCAAACCCGCCGCCACTGCGCTTCAAGTCGAGCGTGATGGACATCGGCCGCTGGCCGTCCACCTGCACGCTGCGGCCGAACGTCAGCACCGTGCCGCGCTCCGGCAGCGTCACGTCGAGCGCGACCGGCGCGGGCTCGGCGGCGAGCTGTTGGGTGACGATGCGGTTGGCGATTTCCTTGAGCGCGGCGTTCTCGTCGGAGGTGTTTCCTTCGAGGAAACGGTCGAACTGTTTGGGATCGTAGTTGTAGCCGCCGCGCAGAACGGGGTTGGCCTCGGCGGCGCGGTCGAGCTGGGCGTTGTCCGCTTGTTGAGCCGCGCCGCGGTTGTCGATCGCGAGCTTCTGGCGGCGGGTGTTGAGTCCTAACACGGCCTGCTGGGTCTTGAGCTGGCGGAGCTGGACGCGGGCGTCCTCGCCGGACGCCGCGTCGAGCTGGTTGCTGCGGACGGCGTTGCTGAAGGCGTTGCTGGCTTTCTCCTGATCCCCCGCGGCGAGCCAGGAGTTCGCCTGGTCAAGCAAGGCGACGGCGCTTTTCGAATCGCTCTGCTTCTTGCTCTGGACGAACGACTGATAGTCCTCCAGCCCGAACTTGCCCATCGCGGCCTGTTGTCTCAGGTCGAAGTCGCCGCCGTGGTCCGCCATTCGCCAGCCCTCCGGCACGAGCACGCGCCAGGTGAGATTCTCCATCGGAACGTCGAGTATCGGGCCTTCGAGCCGCCTGCCCTTGGCCGTTCCGGCCGAATACACGAAGCGCACGGTGGCCGGGCGGCCGACTTCGGGCGCCGGGAAAACGTAGAACAACCACTCGTCGCCCTCACGGACCAGCGTGGCCCCCTCGTCGTTGACCAGCACGTTGAAGAGCGCGGAGTCCTTCGGCAGTTTCAGGCGCAGCGTGCCTTTGCCGACGACCTGCATCTTCAAATCCACGGCGGTGAGCGCGTCGCCGCGGGGCGAGATCAACGTCGTTAGGGTCCCGTCGGCCACGCGGAGTTTTTGCAAGTCGGCGAGCTGGTGGCGTTTCAAAATCACCGGCAGCGGACCTTCCGGATCCGCCACCCGGAAAGCCATCAGCGGGGCGACATTACCGGCGGCTTGCCCAAGCGTGGACTGCACCGCTCCCCAATCCGCGCGCTGCCAGCCGCGGGGCAGGACGCCGGATTCCAGTTCCATCCGGCCGCCCGCACGGACCGCTGCGAAATAGACTAACTGCCGGACTTGCTCCAGCACCACCGGTTCGATCACCTCGCCGCCGTCGTCCTTGCTGGCGCGCTGGTATTCCAGCTCGACACGGGTTTCCCCGGCCACGCCGCGCTGGAAGTTGATATCCCAAACATCCCGCTCGCCTTCAACGCGAACCACCTCAGCGACAGCCGGACCACCGCCACGGACGGTGGCGGCGGCGGTGGCATCGAGTCCGGGGATGCGCACCCGCAGCGACTTGAGCGCGGAGTTCTCGATTTTATAACCGATCATCACGCGGGTGAGCATCTGCCCCTCGCGCAAAGTCGCTTCATGGAAGACCTGCGCCGTCACCCAGGGATCGAGGCGGCTGATCGCGAGCCCGAGCGACCAATCGCTCTGCAACAAACGATACGCCAACGCACCGGGCCGGGCGGCGGCGCGGGAGGATTCCTTCGGCGCATCGGCAAGCTCGCGCGGGTCGAGCTGGGAGACGTTCTTGCGGTCCACCGCGCGGACTTGCAAGCCGCGCTCGGGGGCGATGGTTAGGACGCCGGTCTCACGCGAGGCATCACGCAGCGACAAGCGCGGCACCTGCCATTTCTCCTGCGCGCCGGGCGGGCGTCCGGTCAGGGTGAGGTTGAAATCGCGCTTGCCCATCGTCTTGCCGGTCAGGTGCAAGGTCACCACGCGCTTGCCTTCGGTCTTGCCTTCCGTCCAGTGGCTCAACCCCTCGCCGGTGGCGGCCTCGATCTCCAAGCCCTCCGGCACCTCGACCGCCAGACGGAAGACGCCGGAGCGCGTGATCGTGACTGATAGATCGGCGGACACCACTAACCGGTCCTCGCCCAGCGAAACGAGCTGCCACGACTCCGCCCGCAGCTCGGGGGCGACGGCCGCGACATTCACGCGCGCCACCACCTCACCCGTGCCATAACGGAACGCATGCTGGAGCAGCGCGAGCGGATTCCCCTGCTTGTCGCGAGGCAGCAACTTGTCGTTGAAATCCCCCGGATTCACCCGCGAAAGTCCCTCGACGTTGACAGACTCCGGCTGAGCCTCCTCGCCGAAGGCCAGTGCGAGGAATCCAACCTCGCCTGCCGAGCCGGTCACCCGGACCGGCGCGAGATCGAGATTGATCGGCAAGGCCCCGGCACCGCGCTGAGTCTCGATGGTGAAGCCGAACGCCTGGTCCTGCGCGGGCTCGACCGGCACGCGCAGCTCGCGTTTTACCGGATCGAATCGCCACGAACCGACCGGCCCGTCGATCGCGTCGCTAACCGTAAAACCCTCGGGCACCGTCATCACCAGCGCGGAAACCCGACCCTGCGCGGGACGGATCGAGACGCGGTGGCGGCCGTTGACCACGCCGGGTCCGGGCAGATAGAGATTGGAAACCTCGGCGAAAAACCTGGTTTCCTCGGTGCCGACATCGCGCTGTTTCGGACGGGCCTGGATCGACACCGGATCAGCCGGCCCCAGCACCATGACCGCGCCGCTTTCGTTGGTTTTCAGGCCTTCGAGTGCGGTGACTTTCGCCGCGCCGGGCGAGAAAAATTCCCAACCGCCCTGATCCCACCGCAACGTCACCTGCCGCAGCGCGGCGGGACCGCCGGGGAGCGTCCAGCCTTTTCCGGGATCGGGGAGCGGCATTTCGAACACGGCCTTGCCAGTGAGGCGTCCCGCCGCTTCCGCGACGATCAGATAGGAGGTCTCACCTTCTACCAGAGCCTTGGTCACCCGCATTCCGGCTCCATCGAAACCACTCAGCACCGCCGGGGCGTGCAGCAAGCGGAAACGATCGCCGGCCTCGGCCCGCAGCGTCACCTCCAGCGTTCCGAGCAAGCGCCCGTCGCGGATCTGCCAGTCATGAATCATGGATTCCGCGGGCTTCAGGCCCGGGATCTCCGCGGCGCGGGCGTCGGTGAAACAAAGGCCGGTTAGTAAAAGCATCGCCGCCGCCGCTTCCGCGACGGGTGGCCTGCGGTCACGGAACGCTTGGAAGATCCGGGGCAGCCACCACGCCAGCCCCACCAGCACCGCCACTCCGAAAAACAAGCCCGAGCCACCACGGATGGATAGAAACGAGGCCGCCAGCATCGCCAGTCCGCAGGCTTTCCACCAGCGGTCGCTGAACAACCAGCCACGCAGGACGATCGCCACGCCGAGGCCGAAGACCAGCCACATCCCCCACCCCGTGCGCGCTTGCCATGCAGGGAAATTGCCGAGCTCCACGGCCACCTCGCTGCCCGCGGCCACCACCGGCGCGGCATACTCGAGCACCGCCGCATTGCCCCGACTGGTCGTGGCGGCCCACAGGCCGAGGCCCGCCGCCGTGGCGATGAATGCAACCCCTATCAACAGCGCGAACACCCGGCGGACTCCGGTGGCGTTTCCCGAGCCGAGAGTCAGCGCCGCGATTCCTAACATGAAGAACCCGCCCACCATCCGCGAGTGCCGCGCCAGCCACTCCCAACCGCTTTCCGCGAGAGCGGGCCGCACCAGTTCCGCCGTGCCGCCGCGGGGCACGAGTTGTCGTCCTTCATCGCCGGTGACCGTCCACTCACCGATGACGACCGGCGCGGCCAAACGCGGTGCGGAGAGGCGCGGATGCCTCGGGTTTCCGGCGCGAGCTCCGTAGCGCAGGGTGATTTCCACGGACTTGTTAGGATCGATCTGCGAGGGCAGCGGCACCAGCGTTTCGCCGCCGTCGGCGCGGGCGTTCACCGCCTCGCCGTTGACCTTGGCTTCCCACAACGCGGCTCCTTCAGGCAGAGTCGCGCGCAAGGCGCTACGGCCTCGTGATTTGACGAAAAAACGGGCGTCAGTCACCCATTGGCCATCGCGCGAGACCTGGCTGGAAAGCTTGAGGAAATCGACGACCTGCTCGACGGTTTCGCCCGGATTGAACCACTCGACCTTCATCGCAATCTTGAAATCGCGCGCGGTGTATTGCCACGCGGCGAGTGTCGGCGCGGTGCTGAGCAGGCGGAATTCCGCAGGCAGCTCGCTGGCGTCGATCGCTAACAAAGGCCCCTCGCTAACGGGCTTGGCGAATTTCACCTGGAGCGGACTGACCACCTGCACATAGCCGCGCTCGGCCTGCACCTCGAGCGGGCGGACCTCTCCGGGTGTTAGCTGGCCGCCACGGGCGCTCATCGGCTGCTCGAAGGTGAGCAGCACGGTGCCGGTGCCGAGAACCGGACGTGATAGAGGCACGATCACCGTGTTGCCCTCGCGCCGCCAATCGCGACCGACGCTCTGGCCGGTCACGTCGATGTTACCAACTCCCTCAGGCACGGAAATCTTCCACTCGGTAGCGGGCGCGCCGACGACGAAATAGTTGATCAACACGCTGCCGTAAGCCGCGCCCGCCTTGAGCGAGTAAAGGTGGAAGACGTCCGCCTGCACGCTTTGGCCAAGCGCTTCGACAGACAGGCCGACCTGCCAAGCACCTTCACGCAGACGGAACGCTTGTTGCAGTCCGGCGGTCTTCTTCGGGAAAAACGTGACCGGCACCTCGGCGACTCCGCTTGTTTTCCCGGCGACTAACCGATACCCCGCCGCCGCGACGGCGCCCACATAGCCGCGCCGCGATTTCACACCAGGGAAACCGAGCGGTTGGAGATCCCACGCTCCGGATTTGGCGGCCTCGTTCTTTTCCAAGCGCACGCTGACGAGCTGGCGGTTCATCACCGCTTCCTTGAAAATGATCTTGAGCCGCCGCTTCCCCTCCTTCACCTCGCTGGCCACCGCGTAGTCGGCGACCGCCGCGCCGGCGACCGATGCGACAGCGTGATCGGCGGGAATTTCCAACTCCCACTCGCGCAGCGGAGCCTCGCGGATGTCGAGTTCCAGATCCGCGGAGATCCGGCGGTCGGTTTCGGAAAGGTCATAGACAGTGACTTCGGTCACGGCGATTTCTGGCAGGACCTGGTCCGCCTGGATGGCATAGATGTAGTCAGCCGAAGGAAACCGATAGACAAAAACCTGCCGCAGAGTCTCGTCCACGCCGCCAGGGAACTGACCGGGCGCGAGTTGGATCAGGCCCTTGGCGTCGGCGACTTCGATTCGGACCGCGCCTTCGTTCGCCACCCGCAGCCAGCCACTGTGGCGCAGCGCGCCGCCGGGAATCATCCGCAGGGCTTCCGCCCTAACTGGAAATCCGCCGAGCGCGGATTGCGCCTCGATGACGATCCGCCCGCCGCCCTCGATCGGACGGCTCAATTTCACGTCGAGACGACGCTTGCCGCTTTCCTCGATCACCGACCAGCCGAGCACCGGCTCGCCCGTCACCGCCAGCACCTCGCCGGGGCCGTCGAGCGAGAGTGATAGATTGGCGAGTTTGCCTTGCAGAACCCGCAGATCCACGGTCGTCAACTGCCGCAGCAGACCGCTGCCGATCCGGACGTCGGTGGATTCCGTGCTGGAGAAGAACA
This sequence comes from Akkermansia muciniphila, assembly GCA_945873305.1. GTDB lineage: Bacteria > Verrucomicrobiota > Verrucomicrobiia > Verrucomicrobiales > Akkermansiaceae > Luteolibacter > Luteolibacter muciniphilus_D. Next base: position 27,821 of record CAMCCX010000008.1, on the reverse strand, counting down.
ACGCGCCGTCGGCCACGATGCCCGCCTCGCGCCATGCCATCGCGGCACTGCCGTTGGCAGGGAGAAATCCTCGCCACGCCTTGCCGTCGCGTTGCGGCACCACGGCCAGCGCGCGGTCGAATGCGACCGCCTCGCCGAGACCTTCGATCTTTACCGGCACCACGACGCCGGAAGGTAGATAGAAGCCGAGCGAACGCCAGTCGCCCTTGCGGGTCACCGGGACGACGAAATCGATTTCAACGGGGAACTCACCGGCTCGCTCGGCGACCAGGTCGTAGCTTTTCATGCGATCGTCCTTGCGGAGCATCACATGCCAGCCGTCGCCGGAGACTCCGCCTGACAGGGCCGCGCCACCGCCTGCCAGCTGCACGGCCGAGCCTTTTGCCGCGGCCTTCGCGATGGCGGTTAGTTTGAAGGAAATGCTGTTGCCGTCGGCGGCGAGGCGGCCGTTCATCGCGGTGCCGGCGAGTTCGATCCCGCGGGCTCCGGTATTGGCTAGCAGGGCCGCGAGTTCGAGTTTTGCGGCTCCGTAGCCGAGGAATTTGCGGCTGTTGGAATCATCCACCGACACGAGTCCCTCGGCTTTCTCGACGAACAATTCGACTCCGGTGTCGGGAGTCAGCGAGATGGCCACCGTGAATCCAGTGGCGGAACCGGGTCCGGGCAATAGTGGGATGACGGGCCGGGCTTCGATCTTGAGCCGGGTCTTCACCTGGATGCGCAATTCCGTGGGAAGCTTGTCGCCGCTGAGCACGGGGCGCACGTCGAGAAAGCGCGAGCCGTCTTCGGCGACGCGCACCGACCAGTCGCGCAGGCCTTGGCCGGCGACGGAAACGATCTCGCCCGCGCCGTTCATTGAGATCGTTAGGGCCTCGGGTTTTCCCTGATGGATTTTGAAATCGACCTGTTGTTCGCTGGTGACTTCCTCCATGCCGACCTGGACTTTCACGTCGGCGGTGGCGGAGAAGAAAAGCGGGGCTTCTTTCGGGGCCTTGGCCAGCGGGACGAGGATGACGCGGTCGTCGGGTTCCTGGGCGAGGAGGAAGGGCGTGAGGAGCATCAAAATGATGACTTTCATGTGGATTCGCTTTCTATCACGACTTCCGGGTCGCGTGGGTAAAAGGTTTGTAAATTGGAGCGCTTACTCGTCTTTCATGATCGAGAGCTCCCGAATCGTGCGCTCGGGGAATTTGGAACCTCCTTGGGTGACGTAGTCGTGGTCCCACCGCAAATGCACCAGGGCGCCGGGTGTTAGCGCGGAAATAGCGCCATGGATCGCGGCGGAGACCTTCGGGGTTTTCAGGTTGTCCTCGATAAGGATCTGGAACTGCTCCTGCTTCGGGTCGCCGTATTCCCCGGGCTTTTCGTAGCCGAGGTATTTCACGATGGCGAAGGTGGCGAGCTTGCCTGATTCGCCGCAACGGTCGGGGCAGAGGACCGTTAGACCAAGGCATTGGTGATCCTTCAAGCCCGTAAACCGGGCCAAGGTATCATGGGAGGAAAGCAGCTGGCGCTCCTTCTCCGGCACGGGGGCCGCCTTCGCCTTCAGCTTTTTCTCCACGGCTTGCCGCCATTCCATGGACCCGATGTCGGGTCCATGTCCGGCATCGTCGCTGATCTTCAGCCGCCGGCCGAGAGCGGTTGCCCATTCATCACTTCCAATGTCAGGCCCGTGGCCCTGCTCGTCGGTGACCGGTTGGCGCTTCTCAGCCCATTTCGCCCACTCCATCCAATCCGCGGGAGGAGCTTCCACGGCGACGGCGGTCTCTTTTTCTGCCTCTTTCTCACTGGCTTGGATGGCAAGAATCGGCAGAAAAATGGCCAGCAACAGGACAGGACTAACATTCAGCTTCATGGCTAACGTGGCTTTCATGGCTTGGTATTTGGATCGTGGTTTTTGGCTGCCTTACTTCAGTGCGTCGATGACGCGCAGCATGTCGCTGACGCGCGGGCTGTTGCCGTAGAACTGCTTCACCAGCGAGGTCGGGCCGGCGAGTTGTTTGAAATCGATGGCGTCGGCGAGCGGGCCGCCCTTGAGCTTTTCGGCAACCAGCAGCGAGAGTCCGGCGAGCTGCATGGAAGGCGTGGCGCGGTCGAAGGTCGTGGCATTGTCGTCGTGGGGAATCGTCCAGCTGCGCTCGACCATTTCCTTGCTGGCGGCGTCGCGGAAACGGACGCTGACCTCGCCGATCTCGCCAGTGCCGTCGGCGAGCGGCTCGACTTGGTAGATGGCGACTCCGGCTTCCTCCGCTGCGAGCTCGGCGGCGTCCACCGCGTCATTGCGGAAGTCCTCGGTTTTCAGGCGGTCCTTTTCGAAGCCGATGAGTTTGTATTTCCCGACGCGCTGCGGATTGAAGTTCACCTGGACTTTGACGTTCTCGGCGGCGGGGCGGAAGGCTCCGGCGAGTTGGCGGGCGAAACTGTCGTTTTTCTCGCCGCCGACGACGTAGTAGCGACCGTTCCCGTTGCGGGCGAGTTCGCTGAGCAGGCGGTCGTTCAGGCCGTCCGCGCCGATGCCGGCGATGTCGAAGGCGAGGCCTTTCTGGCGGAACGATTTCACCTGTTCGGCGAGGCGGGCGGGGTTGGCGTCGCCGAGGTTGGCCGCGCCGTCGGTGAAGAGAACGATGCGGTTCTGGGCTCCGGCGAGTTGGTGGCGCTCCGCTAACTGTCCGCCGAGTTTCATGGCTTCTTCCATGTTTGTGCCGCCTTCGCTGGCGGTTTGGTTGACGATTTCGGCGAGTTTCACCGCCTGATCGCCGGTCATGCCGTCTGCCAGAAGGTGCGGGGTGCGGGAGAAGCCGATGACGGTGACGAGGTCGGCCTTGGTGAGAAGGACGCCGAGTTGTGAGAGCGCGTGTTCCATCGAAGCGCGGCGGTCCTCGCGGACCATCGAGCCGGATTGATCGACGAGCAGCGTGAGGCGCAGCGGTTGCACGGCACTGCGGCCGACCGAGCCGGTGCGGAGAGCGACGCGGACGATGTTTCTGCCGGGAATGACCGGATGGGCGGATTGCTCGATGGTGGCGGCGACGGGTTCGTTAGAGGCTGGTGCGGGATCGCCGTAGTCCACGGCGTTGTAGAATTGCTCGGGCTTGATGCCGGCGGGATCGGGGCGTTCGCCTTTGGCAAGAGCGGCTTTGGCGAGTTGGAACGAGGCGTCGCTGATGTTGAGGGAGAAGGTGGAGTAGGGATTTTCGGCGGCGGGGATTTCGGTGATTAGATCGACAAGCAACTTGGCTTCCTCGGGCGGTTGAGCCGGTTCATATTCCGTGGGGAAATGAAGCTCCCTGATGATTCCAATTTCGGAACCTTCGGTTGTTTCCGCGTCAGCGATATCGAGTTCTTCCTTCGGGAGTTGATCCAAAGACGAGGCGTCTGAGAATGCCAGAGCACCCACCACGGGCGGCACGGGGAGTTTCCACGCGGAATCGGCCTGCGACTGCAGCTCCACTCGGTGATGATCCTTTTCACTCCTGTAATAGTCGTCCGCATCGGCACGATTTCCAGGAGGCACAACCCTTGGCTTGGCCGCAGATCGCGAGTTGGGCTCTTTGTCTTTGGATTCGAATCTGGAAAGGGTTGGAACGGTGCTCATCACCTGCCCCTCCTGTGCGGCGGGAGCCGGAAGAGCTGCGGGTTCCGCGGCAAGGGCATAGCGACCACTGGCACGGCCACCTCCCAAACCACCGGACATGTCGTTGGCTGCGATCGGTGGCATCGCGTCCATGTCGGAGGCATTGCCAGGTTCCGCCAAGGCGGCGCGTTGTTGAAGATCCGCGGGCTTTTTAGCCCGCTGCCGTTCGGCAGATTGTTTTGCGAGTTGGTTCTGTCTGGCACTTTGCTTGAGGCCCGCGTCTTTTTTGGACGCCTCGATTTGGTAGGTGCCATCCTCGCCCCGCGCTGATTCGGCGACGGGGGCGGCGGGAGTGCTCATGGCCAAGCTTCCACCCGAGATCTTGGAGGCGATGGTTTGCTCGATCTGTTTGAGTTTGAGCGCTTGAAGAAGCTGTTGGTCGGATTCGAAATCGCGCTTGGCGTCGGCGTAGTCCTGGGCGTCGAGGCCGCGCTTGATGGCTTCCTCGCGCGAGTCGTCTTTCATGGCCTCGACCTTTTTCAGGCGATCGTTCGTCATTTCTAACTGAGCCTGCAGGGTACTCCTCAAGTTGACGACGCCCTCGTCCATCTGACGCTTGGTCGCTTGCACTTGCTCGGCGGCGGCTTGCACCGTTGGGTGGTCATCGCCCAACCCGTTGACCTTGGCGGATTCCAGTTGGCGCTTGGCGTCGAGATACTGCGGTTGGAGATTTTTGATGGTGTTATCAGGTAGATCGAGCCCGGACGCGTAGGTCATCAATTGGTCGCTGTCATATTTCAGCAGGCTCTTGACCTGACTCTCCAACTGCATTTTCTCCTGCTCGAGTTGATTGTAAGTTTGGAGCGCGCTGCGACCACCTTGGTCTTCGTCCACGCCGGACTGGCCGTAGAAAGAATCCTGTCCCTTGTTGATGACCCCCTTGGTCCTAACGATGGTGGCGAGGACCTTGCGGCGTTCCTCGACTTTGTATTCCTGGTCGCGGACGGCTTTGTTGAGTTCTTGGAGGGCTAGCTCGGAAGTCGCGTGAGGCTGAGCTGCGGCGTCAGTGGCTGCGACGCCTTTCATAGGACTTATACGACCTATAGGACCTATGAGTCTCGCGACGATGATCGTTAGAACCAGGCAGGCCGCGATCGCGAGGAACGCCCGCCGCCCGCTGTGACGGATGCGGAGTTCTCTCTTTGGTTCCAGCCGGCTGGTCTTTTCCTCACCGAGAATGTCGTCGAGGAGCTTGCGCTTCTCGGACGGGAGTTTCCAGGACTCGTCTTTCCCGGCGGCTTCGGCTTCGGTGAGGAGGCCGTGGAGGGCGAGCATGCGGCGGTGGAAAATGTGGAGCTCGGGGCGCTCTTCGCAGAGGCGTTCGAGTTCCGCGGCCTCGAAGGCGGAGGTCTCGCCGAGGACCCAGGCGACGATGCGCGCCTCGACGGATTCGTCGCCGACGGTGTCGAATGGGGTTGGAGGTTCTTCGTTCATTTGAAGAGGGATTGACGATTGTTGATTGAGAATTTTTGATTGTTGATCTGGTAGAGATCAGCCCTCCGGGCTTTCCACGCCGAGGCGGCGGAGGGAGTCAGCTAAATTTCGCAGGGCGTGGTGGAGTTTGTAGCCGACGTTGCCAACCGAGAGGCCGGTGCGCTGGCTGATCTGGTCGTATTTGAGGCCGTCGTGGTACTTGAGGGAAATGAGGGCGCGGTCGTCTTCGTGGAGCTCGGCGACGAGGAGCTGGAGGGTGCCGATGGCTTCGAGTTTGCCGAGGGCTTGCTCGGGATCGGGAGTCGGGCTTTCCCACTCGCGGCCGGGGTCCATGGGAGTTTCGCGCTTGTGGTCGCGGAGGTGGCTGAGGGCGAGATTGCGGGTGCAGCGGAAGAGCCAGGCCCGCGGATGGGTGACTTCTTCCCAGTGGGCGTGGAGTTTGAGGAAGGCGTCCTGAACGATGTCTTCCGCGGTCTCGCGCTGGCCGAGCAGGCCGTGGGCGTAGCGGAGCAGCACGGATTCCTCCGCGTCGAAGACCTGGCGGAGTGTGGGTTTGGGCTCCATGGGTAGGTGCGGCGGGCGGATGGAAATGACCGGAGCACGCCGGATTTCAGCCGTGGAGCGGGCGCAGGCGGTTCGGGTTTCCATGATTCGGCGGGGACGGGCTCATGCTTTACGTGATGAAGACACGGATGGCGGGATTTCCTTAGAAAAAAGTTTGAGGAAAAATGAAGCGGCTTGTCATGCCGCGCGAAATTGCCGCACCCTCCGCCGCTCATGAGGCGCGTGATTATTCATACCGATGGTGGCTGCAAGGGAAACCCGGGACCGGGCGGATACGGCTCGGTGATGGTTTGCGGGAAGCACCGCAAGGAGCTTTCCGCCGGGTATCGGCTGACGACTAACAACCGGATGGAACTGCGGGCGGCGATCGCGGCGCTGGAGAGCCTGAGCGAGCCTTGCGAGGTGGAGTTGCACTCGGATTCGAAATACCTGATCGATGCGATTTCCAAGAAATGGATCGACGGCTGGAAGCGGCGCGGCTGGCAGACGGCGGACAAGAAGCCGGTGAAAAACCAGGATTTGTGGCTGTTGCTGCTGGGGGCGATCGGGTCGCACAAGATCGATTGGCGCTGGGTGAAAGGCCATGCCGGCCACGCCGAAAACGAGCGCTGCGACGAGCTGGCGAACCTCGCGGTGGCGGGCAGGAATCTGCTGGAAGACGCCGGATTCGAGGCCTCGCGGAGTTGATCTGGATTTCCACGAATGTTCACTTTGCTCCGTTTGGAAATTCGGCTAAGGGTGATCCATGAATTTGAGAACGATCGGCCTGCTGCTCGCATTGACCGCATTTCCCTATCAAGGAGCGCTCGCGCAGAAGCCGGTCCCGCCGCCATCCGGTCCGCGCTTGCCGCTCGCGACGGTGTTTCAAGGCGAGTCGAAATTCCACGCCATCGTCGCCAAGGCGGAGCGTGAGAACTGGCGCAACCTCCCGCTTGGCGAGCGGACCATCCGCGTGGCCCGCGAACTGGTGGGCACGCCTTATGTGAATTACACGCTGGAGGTCGATGACCGGACCGAGTCGCCGGTGGCCAATCTCAAGGGCATGGACTGCTGGACGTATTATGAAAACTCGCTGGCTCTGGCCCGGATGCTCCGCTACAAGCCCGCGCCCTACAAGCCGCAGGACCTGCTGCACATGGTGGAAATCGAGCGCTACCGCGGCGGGGTCTGCACCGGGGACTACCTGAGCCGGATGCATCACCTCGAAGAGGTTTTCCACGACAACCAGCGCCGCGGCTATGCCACTAACATCACTTCGCGGATTTCCGGCGCCCAGAAAATCCGGCGCGAGATCAAGGAAATGACCGTGCAGTGGAAGGCCTACCGCTACCTGCGCTCGAATCCCTCGCTGATCGAGCCGATGGGAAAAATCGAGGCGCAAGTCTCGGACCTGCCGGTCTATCACGTCCCCAAATCCAAAGTTCGCAACGCGGAGAAATACCTGCAAAACGGCGATATCTGCGCCATCACCACACATGGTCCCGGCGGCTACACTTCGCACGTCGGGCTGATCATCAGGCTGCGGGACCGGGCTTATTTCGCCCATGCGACTTCCGACACTGAAAAGGGGCGGATGACGGTGATCGACCGGCCGATCACCGATTACGTCAACGGCGCCTCCAAGCACGCCGGCATCGTCATTTGCCGGCCGAACGACGTGCCGCAGTCGTCTCTGTGGCAGAGCAACGTGGCGCGTCAGTAGGCCGCGCCGCCGGATCAGGCTTTCACCGGATTTTCGACCAAGCTCTCGGCGATCGACTTGATGAACTCGCCGGACTCCTTCTCGACTAATGGCCGCGCGAGCATCTCCTCGTAAATGTTGATGTAGCGGCGGGCCACCTCCTTGTGGCTGAATTCCTGCTCGCTCTCGATCATCACGCGGCGAATTTCCCGGTCGCGGATTTCTTGCGGCCGCGCGTAAAATTCCATGGCTTGGTCGATCGCCCAGCGGAACGCTCCCGCATTGTAGTGGTCGAAACGGAAACCGTTGCCCGTCGAGCCCTCGACATCCAGCGGGTGAACCGTGTCGTAAAGCCCGCCGGTCGAATGCACCACCGGCAGCGATCCATAAAGCGGCGACGTCATCTGCGGCAGCCCGCATGGCTCGAACAACGAAGGCATCAGCATGAAATCCGAGGCGGCGTAGGCGAGACGGGAAAGCCGCTCTTCGAAATCGACGATCGCCACCCGCTCGCGCAGATCGAACGCCGAGACGATCTTGTCGATCCAGTGCTGGTGCGGACCATTCGCGACGATGACCACCTGCAAGTCCTGATCCCAGTAATCCGAGATCAGGCTGTGGAGGATTTCCGTGAGCAGCTGGGGTCCTTTTTGGACCGGGTCGAGGCGGGACGGCCAGAAGAAGATCGGCGCGTTGACGTCCTGCTTGAGCTGGAGTTCACGCTGGAGGGCGAGTTTGTTAGCCGCCTTGCCTTCGGCGAAATCCGCGACGCCGAAATTCCGGGCCAGCGCGTCATCCGTTAGTGGATTGTAGGAAACGTCCGGCGCGTTGAGAATCCCGGCGGAACATCCGGCCGCATACTTGGCGCGCAGCTCGGCGCGCACGGAGTCAGGCACCACCGAGTGCCAGCCCTCGACGATTTCCCAGAGGAAGCGCGGGCTCACCGTGTTGATGTAGTGGGCGGCGAAAATCCCGGACGTCAGAAGATCCACCGGCACATGTGAGCGGGCGTGGTCATAGTTGGCCGGCGGACCGGTGAAATACAAATTCATCCAGAACTCGGCCGCATCGATCCCCGCCTCCTCGACGCGCGCCAGCGACACTTGGCGGGTGTGGATGTTGTGCACGGTGAACAAGCACTTGATGCCGCGGCGCCGGGCCATCGCCGGAATCAGGGCGGTCATCCAGTCGTTGCAGTGAATCAAATCCGGCATCACGCGCGGCACGATGTGGTTGATCAGCTCGCGCTGGAACACCAACGCGATCCGCATCGATTCGTCGGAATGATTGCTGTAAACCTCGTCGCGATAGTAAAAAATCCGGTCCTCCGCCAGGTGGATGTGCGCCTCTGGCAGGACTTCGTGGTATTTCCGAAGCTCCTTCTCGTGCAGACTGAAAATGTCGCCATGGAACATCCGCCGGTAGTTCGGCATCGCCACGTGGACGTCCGCACCCAGCTCAAAAAGCGCGGAAACAAGCGATGCGGAGACATCCGCCAAGCCGCCCGCCTTCGCCGACATCCGCTGCGCCATGTTCCCCATACCCGAGGGCAAATAGGTGATCTCCGGCGTGACAATGAGGATTCTTGGCTTGGCGGGCTTGGTCTTGGCTGGCATCGGGGAGGGAAATTCAGGGCTATGACTCTATCCGCAGCGATGATGCCGGGATTTCCAAAAGACCGCCAACCCAATCTTTCCGAATTCCCGATTTATTTTCGCGTTTCGGCCGCGTGGAAGCGCTACTCGGCCCCGGCTTCCGACAGATGCCGGATGCAGAATTGGGACCACGTTTCCAGACGGTCGAACAGAGCGCTGTTAAGATCGGCAAGCGGCGTGAAGCCCAGATCCGTGAGCGCGTCCTCCCGCGAAGTCACCGCGTCGGATTTCAGATTCACCACGTGAACGATGCCCAAGTGGACCTGACCCACCGGATTGGACTCATCATTGAGCAAGGCGATGATCCGGTGCTCATGCTCCTCGGGGAGATCGAGCTCCTCCTCGATTTCACGAGTCACCGCCGCATGATAGGCGTCTGATCCCGTGCGGCCGCCTCCGGTATCGACCGGGTTCACATGACCGCCCACGCCGACGGAAATCTTCGCGTAAAGCCGGCTTTCGCCGCCAGATTTGCCGCGGGTGTAGTGAAGGATGCGGTCGCCACAACGAAAGATGCAATAGGGGATCAACTGCTTGTGGCTCGGGTCGTTTTCCGCCTCCGCCCGGTCCATGAAAAAGTGGTTCGCAGGATCAAGCAAACGCCCGACCGCGGCATCCAGCCCCGTCGTTTGGATTCCCTCAAACGCCCCGATTTCATCCAACAACGCGCGCGGCACCACCAACACTTCCTCTCCAGAATACTTCGACATGCGCGGGAGAATAATTATCCGCCGCGCTTCGCCAAGCCCTCATCGAGAAGATTGGAACGCTAAATCATACGGACATGTTGAGGTTACGTGATCACGTGATTCCTAATGGCCGATTTTGTGACATTCTCCATCTGTCAGCAGGTCACCCCGCCTTAGGACAATCCCCATCCCCCATTTTATGAAACACCTCCCCGGTTTCATTGCCACTGTGGCAATGCTCTGCACCATCGCTCCGTCTCAATATGCGGCCGCTCAGAATCTACCCAGCTCGCTCGGGTTTTCGATCGACGGCTCGTTCCTCAACGGCACGGCCGAGAGCTACAACAGCATCCTGATCACCGACAACGACCTGACCAACGGCTATCGATCCGGCTTCGATCTCACAGACGCCCCGACCCAACTGAATTCCACTGGCCCGAGCGGAGCGGCCGCCTTTCAATGGGGCACACCATCGTCCACCTCCGACTACGCCCATCCCAGCGCCCTCTGGTTCCAGCCGCTCTCCGTCAGCAACGCGGTGGCCGAAACCAGCTTCAATCTGGGATACCTCTATTACCGCAACGGCACGATCAAAGGCGACAGCGGCGCGTCATGGGTGGATCTTGCGATGACCCTGAGCTTTTCCCAACCGCTCGGCCTGGACCCGATCTCGGCGGTCTTCGGAAACAAGTTGGTCAACACCACTAACACCAATGATCCCGCCGAAAGCGCCGATATCGTCAGGCTCAGCAACCTTGCCGCGCCGCTCAATTTCAAGGATTCCTCAGGCAACCAATACTACCTCGAACTGACATTCAAAGTGGACCAGGACACCATCGACGGCACGCTCTCCACCCCGGAACAATTCCACGTTTTCGAGGGAACCCAAGGCCGGGCGACCTTGATGGGACGTTTCACCGTTGACCCCATCGGCAACCTCGGCACCAACGGCGTGGTCCCCGAGCCCAGATCGGCCCTCCTCGGCGGGATCGGATTGCTGGTCCTCCTCCGCCGCAGGCGCTGAATGATCGCAAGCGCGGCAAAACCCGGAAATCGCGAAAATTTCCAAAAATCGTCTTGCTCACCCGGAGGTCCGCGAATAAACCTCCGCCCCACCCGAAAGGGGCGTTAGCTCAGTTGGTAGAGCACTTGCATGGCATGCAAGGGGTCAGCGGTTCGAATCCGCTACGCTCCACCACTCTTATTTTCAAAGAGTTAAGAGAATCCGTTGTCTCCGACGTGTCCTAAAGTGTGGCCTAGTTTATTTTTTGGGTCTTTCGGCAGTAGAGGAAATCTGGTCGGAGTCGCGTCCAACCATCGCAATAAAGTTGCGTTAATTGATTCTCTGCCGCCTCGGTGCCGGGTGTTTGTCGAGCTCCTCAATTTTGAGCGGTGACGAGCGGCCGGATCTCAGCCACGAATCGCTTGCGCCGTGACTCCCTCGCTAGCCTCGTCGGGTCCGCATGGAGCGGCAGCACGGAGAACAGGACAGCGAGGAGGGAGCGAGGCATGGCCGGGAGCCTGCGGGACAAGCGGTGGGATTGGCAGCTGGGAGGGTGATTTGTCACAAGAAGGCCGCTCATTCGACGCCTCCGGGGGGGCGGTTGCTCTTCTCGCGGCCCAGTTGAAGCGGGAACCATTCCCAGCCCCTTGAAAAATCCGGCAACGGGGGCCTGCTTTGTTTGTCTACAATTCAAATCGAAGGGCGGGAACAGCTCTGGAGAGCCGAAGATCAGCGGCTAAAGCGTGGTTTCGGGTTCCGCTTGCCTGCCAGCAACCACCCTGAAAAGATCGCAACTTACTTATTATTAGCATGTTTAGTAAATTACTCATGATTCTTGGAATGGGTTGCCGGTCGGAAAAAAAATCCCTCTTTGGGCGAGTCGGGACTGGCGGTTGGCGCGGAGCGGGAGGGAGAAAATCAGGCAGACGAGGAAGGCTCGGATGATGGTGAGCGCGGTGGGTATCGTCAATGCCACCAGTTCCGCAAGCGATTTGATTTTACAAACAAACGGGCGGATCATTAGATCCTGGCATAATGCAGCTAAATTTATTCCGCCGTTGTCTGCTCCCCGTCATCGCAGCCGTGTTTTGCCTGTGTGGTCCGCAGGCTCACGGACAAGAGGTTTCAGCTGATGAATTTGCGAAATGGCGCAAGGAAGCTGAGCATGGAAATGCTCAAGCGCAAAGCACCGTCGGGATTTGCTACCGCGATGGCAACGGTGTGGTGAAGGATGAGACAGAAGCGGTAAGATGTTTTCGGAAGGCAGCTGAGCAGGGATATGCTCAAGCGCAATACTTCCTTGGCGACTGTTACGCAAATGGCACGGGCGTGACCAAGGACGAGGTGGAAGCGGTCAAATGGTATCGCAAGGCAGCTGAGCAGGGGCTTGCTGCCGCTCAATACAGCCTCGGGAGTCGCTACGACAACGGACAAGGCGTTGTGAAGGAGGAAGCTGAAGCAGCTAGGTGGTATCGCAAGGCTGCCGAGCAGGGGCTTGCTCAAGCACAATACTGCCTTGGCTCTTGCTACGCCACCGGACAGGGCATGGCCAAGAATGAAGCCGAAGCCGTGAAGTGGTGGCGCAAGGCGGCGGAGCAAGGAAATGCCTACGCTCAACTCAATCTCGGGTTCCGCTACGCCGACGGACAAGGCGTGGTGAAAAATGAAATCGAGGGTTACAAATGGGCTCTTCTCGCCGCCGCCCAAGGGCATGGGGGGAAGGCAAATGTCTCGATTGCCGAGAGCCGCTTATCCCCCGCTCAGCGCGCAGAGGGCCAGCGTTTGGCGCAGGAATGGGAAGCGAGGCACGCAAATCGCGAGGCGGATCAAGGAGCCGAACGCCACCCGGAAGCTGCGGCAGCGGGAGACGCCCCCAAGACCACTGGCACCGGCTTCCTGATCACGCGCAATGGCTATCTGGTGACCAATCACCACGTGGTGGAGGACTGCGGCAAAGTGCGCGTCCAGACCGCCGCAGGCTTGTTGGATGCCGAGGTGGTCCGCGTGGATGCCGCCTCGGATTTGGCGCTGCTCAAGGTGACCGGGACTTTCGATGCGCTGCCCGTCGTGAGCAGCCGCAGCGCCCGCTTGGGGGCGACGGTGGCGACGGTGGGTTTTCCCAACATCGGACTGCAAGGTTTCGAGCCGAAACTTTCCAAAGGCGACATTTCGAGCCTGGCCGGGATACAGGACAATGTGAGATATTTCCAGATCAGTGTGCCTGTCCAGCCGGGGAACTCGGGCGGGGCCTTGGTCGATGAGCGCGGGAATGTCGTCGGCGTCGTCTCCGCGCAGTTGAGTCAAAAGGCCGCGCTGGAAAGCAGCGGCACATTGGCGCAAAGTGTGAACTACGCGGTGAAGAGCAGCTATCTGCTCGGCTTTCTCGAAGCCGTCCCCGAGGCCAGCGAGGGAATGCCCGATGCGAAGACCCACGAGCAGAGATTCGAAGCGATGGTGGACGACGTGAAGAAGGCGACCGTGCTGATCATCGGCTATTGATGGCGCGGAGCATGGCGGGGACTTTGCAGAGGTGGGTGCAGCGATCACGAATTTAAGAATTACCGTTCAAGAAAATGCCTCGACTATGCCACTCCAAATGACATCTTCACTGCGGTAAGACCGATTGCGCTGGCCGCTTCAATCTGCCAAATCATTTCAAATTTATGAAAACCTTGAAATTCTTGCCATTGTTTTTCGCACTACTCGCGGTTGGATGCTCGCCCTACGAAACGAATTCATTTATTCAAGCGATAGAGCAAACCAACCAACAGAATTACAGTCAACAACAACAGATATCCTCACAATACACGCCAAGTTATGCCCCCGTCTATATCCCGCCGAGTTACAGTCGGCAAGACCAGGCATTGCAGAGCCTGCAAAAGCAGCAAGAGATTGATGCATACAATCAACGCACCCGAGCCTTATCTCAACCTCAGCAGCTTAATCTCAACCATAGCGGAACGATCAACCACAACGTTTATGGCTATTAGGTTTGAATTTACCAAATAATGACCATCGCAGTAACAGCTAATTCCATGATACGAAAATTTATTTCACTCCCCTGGGGCAGGTTAGTTTGTCTGTGGATGATATTTATTTGCACCCTTGTGTCGCTAGATAAAGAAAATTTACCTGCTTCAATTTTGGGTGTGGGTTTTCTTTTCGCCTTCGTAGCACTACATGGCATAGCTGTATTCCGCCGCCCGAAAGAGCACCCTAGGCCACCAATGGAAGGGAGTTGAGTGCATTGTTCTAATCGGTGACGGCGAACAGTATGGCGGGTCCGTTCCTCGAAGCCGTCCCCGAGGCCAGCGAGGGAATGCCCGATGCGGAAGGGCTCGCTCATGGCGTCGATGGTTGGAATAGCTCCTGCGGGATAGCGGGAAGCCCCCCCTCTTTATAAGGGGGGGCGTATCCCTTTCCCGATTCCCTTCCGGTAAAGCTTTCACTTTTCCTGCTCCTTTCCTGATTTCCCCGCATGGATGAGAGTCCATTTGCCGGGTGCCGATTTCCTTAGAACGCCAAGAGATTCGCCTTTCTGGAGTCGCTTTTTCATCGTCTCGAAATTGGTGAGCTTTTCTTTCCCTCTGATTTCCTGTTCGGCTTGGATTGCTAGATTTGCGCAAATTGCGGGAAAGGGCCCATTTTCCCGATTCCCGGCCAAATGCTCGAAAATTGGGCTCCAGTATCTCCTCGCCTCGGCGGTCGCCTTTTCATGCCGCTGTACCGCTGTCAACGCTGCCGCACGTCCTTGGGAGATGTGCATCCCGGCTTTATCATTCCATGCAAAGCAGAATCCTTGCTCCTTTGGAATGTCCCGCTTCCGCATGTCGGTTCCGTAGATGGTGGAGACTCCCTTAGCGTCCTTGTCGATGCGGAGGTTTGCAAAGGCCTTGCGGTTCAACTCGCTGCCAAGGTGCCCCCGTGTCTTGGCTTGCTCGGTTCCTGGGTTCTCATGCAGGACGCAAAAGATGGGGGTATTGAATTCCTGACTGAGCGCATGGATGTTTGAAACCAGTTCCAAGGCCTCCGCTTCATCGTTAGGACTTTTACAGAGGTCTGCGATACCGTCGATGATTACAGCGTCGATGACACCACGGGCCGCCTGTTCATGCCTGAGAGACTCGCTGAGGACCGCCAAGCGTTCCGACCTTGCGAACATGACCAAAGGAAGAGAGACGAGCCTGTCGCTAACCTCCTGCAAGCCTGAGCGGGTGACGCTGCGGGAAACAAGCCCGTGCCAATCGGCGAGGCTTTGCTCTGTGTCTAGATGGAGGATTACCCCGGTGCCTTCTCCCTGCCATGACATGCAAAGCGCATCTGCGGTGTGGTAAAAGTCTCCCCGCTGTGCTGCCGCTAGGACGGCGGCAACGACGGCGGACTTGCCCACCTTGGACTTGCCTTGAATCACGGTGATGTTTCCACGGGCGGCGATTGGCACGTCTCCAATCATCATGCACGATTCGTCCGGTGGCGGTGTTTCGCTAGGATCAAAACGCATGGCATAAGCCCGCTCCCTTAGCTGCCGTCCTGCGGTTTCCGCGTTAAGTGGTGATCTCTCAAGCGGTCCTAGCGGCTTTTGATTGGGTGCAGGGTTCACCGGGTGGTTTCCTTTCCTTGTTCAAGGTTGTCGAGCAAGGCAAGCATGCTGGCGACTTCCTTGTCGCTGCGGCGGCTCGGCGCATGGGCTTCGTAAGGGTCCATGACGATCATGTCGTCTAGGCTCCGGTCTAGGTCGATCATGTCTTGGCCGTGTGAGTCGGTGAAGATGGACTTAGCGAAGTGGAGGTCGGTGGGGATGGGGCTCATTAGCGTGCGCCCCCGGGTTGAAGTTCCGCCGCCTCTTGCGCTGCAAGATACTCGCGGACGCTGGCGATATTGTAGAGCCGTGCACCATACTGCTTCCCTTCGCCGCGAAGCGAAAGAGTGCGGATCTTTCCAGCCTTTCTCAGGTTGAAAAGAATCATGTGGCTCAGGGCAAATTGCGCGGTGATTTGTTTTTCACGCGCCCATTCAGGATATATAATTGTTTTCACGGCCACAGCGTAACAAGCAGCTAACAGTTTTTGAGACCGGCCTGAAACCTGCTTGGAACGGGAAATCCGAGTCTTCTTGATCGCTGTTTTCTGCTTGGGGCCTGTTTTTTGCTCAGGAATGTTTCCGAGTCCCCTGCTTGGGGTCATTTTTAGGCGTCAACGTTTTTTGTTTCATCCGCTTTCGCCTGTTTTGCAAGGCCCCCTTTCGACGCTTTTTCTCTTTGTTTTGCCCGCTTCCGTGTTTCGAGAAACGCGGCGAAATGCCGCTTGTAAGCATTCGCTGTGCCTTCCGGCACGCCATCTTTTCGGAATCTGCCCATCGTGTGCTCAACCCATCCCTCTCCGCTGCTTCCGCTGATTGAATGCAGGTATTCCCGAAACCGAGCCACCTTGTCGGCGGTCTTGCTGTTCTCTGCAAAAAATGGCCGAAGGAAAGCCATGAATTTAAGATTCCCCTCCTTGAAAAAGTCCCGGCCCAATTCTTCCGCTTCGATCTCTTTCGCCCGCTCAAGTCCGAAGTGTTCCTGTTCACAAATCACTTGGTCGCAGGCTTTCAGCGTCATGATCGCCCTGCGGACCGTGGCGGCGGTATCCTCCTGCCCGGTCGTCATTGATGCCGCCATGACGGCAACCTGCAGCAAATCGCCGGTGGTTATTTTTTCCTCTGCCCCGATCTCGCGGCATAGGAGCCAGATCCCCTGTGCATAGTCCGCTATCCTGAGAGGAATCTTTGAAGGCTCAACGCGATCCATCCGCGCCATGACATGCGGATCAAATCGGCCATGCCGTGAAGACAGGCTTCCTACCATCGCCAAGAGCGTATCTCGCGGGACGATCATTTCCGCGAAAGATTCGGTATCGGCGGTGACAATCTCGGTCGGCTTTTTTCGCGGCTTACTCATGGCTTTTTCTGGTTGATGCTTGGAAGTTTGGCGATGGCGGCTTGCCCGGCCTTTTCGTCGGCATGGCTGTAAATCTGATGGCTTTCGCGGGTGCTGTGGCCGGTCAGGGCCATGCGGTCTTCCTCACTCACGCCGGCATTGCGAAGCCAGCTCGTGAAGGTGTGCCTGAGGCTGTGGAATCCCCTTTCCCATGTGATGCGCCCCTTCCCCTTGTCCTGTCCTTCCTTGAGCACGCGGGACGGCTTGCCACGGTCAACGCCGGCATCTTTCATGATCTTGTTGAACGTCTGCGAGAGTCCCGCCCGCGCTCCGATTTCAACCTTCGAGAGTTTTTCGAAAACCGGGGCGTCTGGCTTGTCGCTGTGGATCGGGACGCTTTCGAAAAATGCGAGTAAATCGGCCTGAATCGGAATTCTGACCTCACGCTTCTTTTTCTTCGTCTTGGATGGAATCAGGGTGATCCGTTTGGCTTCGAGGTCCACCGATGCCCACGAGAGGCGGGCCGCATCGCCAAGGCGCAACCCGGTGAACGCTGCCACGAGGATGAGCCCGCGCCATTCATCGCAAGGGGCGGCTTTCAGAAGCTCGGAAACCTCCTTGGAAGTGAACGGCTTGCGTTCCTGGCTGTCGCTGGTGTCGATGGCTTCCAGAGCGTTGAAAGGGTTGAAGGAAACCAGTCCCTCACGGATGGCGGCTCGATACACCCCGCCCGCGTCCTTGATGTATGCCAGCACGGTTTTTCCCGCCCGCCCGGCGTCCTGCAACGATTCCCGCCATTTCCGAGCATCCATGGCCGTGAGGCTTTCGAGCGGCTTCTTGCGGCGGTCGTTGCCAAGCCATGAGAGCAAGACCTCCGTGTGCCCGTTGTATCGCGCCATCGTCGCCTCGCTTGAATCGCGGGCCTTGCGGCGTAGCCATTCCGCCGTCCATGACTCGATGGTGTAAGACTGCATTTCCTCCCCGGTGGCAATCGCTAGGAGCTTGGAGAGATACTTGCGGGCGGTTGGTGCTGTGAACGTCTCGCGCTCGATCTCCGCCACGGCCTCGGCAAGCAGGGCCTTTGCCCGTTGCGCTCGATCGGTTCCGGCCTCCATGACGGATTTTCCGTTGCGCTCTAATTCGTCCGCGAATGCCTGCGCTTTCTTTTTATTCGTGTGCCCGGTGGACTTTCGAATTTTCCGAATTTCGCCCGTTTCCACGTCAGTGACGTAGTATTGACACTGCCACGTTGCAGCTTCTGGTCGTTTGTAAATGCTGGCCATGGTTTGAGGGGGTTGCGCTTGGTTCTGCTAGGACTGTGTATTGACTGTGTCCTACTTTTGCCAAGCTGGCAAGTTTTTACTGTTTCTAAACCCTTCAAAACAAGGGTTTTCATTGATTCAGCAAGGGCAGATTTCCTTTCAGCGGTTCGAATCCGCTACGCTCCACCACTTTTAGTGCGTAAGTCACCCTCGCGTCGCAGACGCAGAATTCGGAAGCGGGCCGATCGACCCCTTCACTTCGTTCGTCTCAACCTCTGGTTTCCAGGGTTTCTCACAACTGACCCATCGTTTTCCGGGTCGGCGGCAGGGAGCGCAAAAAAAACAACCGAAGTGGCGGGCCGTGGTCCGGCCACAAAAAAGCGGCCCGCGGAAAAACCGGGGACCGCTGTGAATGTTACTTGGATGCGGATGAACCACAAGTTAGAACGGCTCTCAGAGCGCCATGTCCTTGAGCTTCTTGAGCGGGCGCACTTTGACGACCGTGGTGGCTGGCTTGGCTTTGAACATCACTTCTTCCTTGGTGAAAGGATTGATGCCCTTGTGAGCCTTGACCGCCGGCTTGCGCACGGTGCTGATCTTCATCAAGCCGGGAAGGACGAATTCGCCAACGGCGTTCTTCTTCACGTGGGCTTCGATGACGTCGGTCAGGCTGTCGAGAACGGCAGCCACTTGCTTGCGGCTGAGTTCCGTGCTTTCCGCGATCTGGTCGAGGATCTGGGTCTTGTTAAGCTTGTCTTTGATGGGTGCTGATTTCTTGGCCATGCGGATGATTTCAAATAACCCAGCGCGGATGTCAAGACTGCCGATTCCAGAAAATGCAGGCGGGAGCTCTAACCTTCCACCCATCAGCTCTTTTTCGCCTGATCAAACCGCTTTTTCCAAGGTGGCAGCTTTTCCTTGAAGGTGGATGCGGGCAACTCGTCGTCGAACTCCGAACGCTGGCCGATGCCGCGCAAGAGCCCGCTGATTTCCTTGGCCTCGTGCAGCAGCTCGACCATCCGCTCGGCGGAGAGACCGGCTTGCCTGAGCTCGGCTTTCACGGCGGCGTCTCGGCGTTGGAGCACCGTGCCGGAGAGCAGCGCCAGCGCTTGCTCGGCGGCCTGCATCCCGTCGAGCGAGACCCCCACCAAACTCGATGTCTCATGAGCCAGGGCGAGCCGATCCGACTCGGATAGACTGCTGATAAAGGTATTTACCGCCGCATTTGACGTGGGATCCGGAGCGGCGCCGAGAATGGTTTCCAATAGCGGAATCCCTGCCAGCCAGCGGTTCGCCTCATGCAGGGTTTCGAATTGTTCGGCCAGAAACCGCTGCGCCGGGCCGGAGGAAAGCGCCAGATGGCAGAGCACCGCGACGATCCGGTTCAGCCGCGTCGGCTCGGCGGGCGGCGCGGTCCCGTCGTCGCCGGCAGTCTTCTCGGCATACACCCGCTTCGGCTGCGCCTTGGCCTTGGCGATGGCCTCGCGCAGCGAGCTCGTCGAGGTCTGGAGATGCACGGCCACGATGTTGAGCTGGTTGTCCTGCACCGCGAAGTCGGTGATCAGCGATAACATCTCGGCGCATTCATTCAGCGCCGCCGCCCGCTCCGTGGGCGAATCGAACAGGCCGGTGGCCTTCGCCCGTTCGAGTTTGAAATGGAAAAACTCCTTCGCGTTAGAGAGCAGTTGCCGGAAAGCTTCCTCGCCGTGCGCCTTGAGATAAGTGTCCGGATCGTCCCCCGCGGGCATCTCCACCACGCGGACGGATAGACCTTCGGGAACGAGTTCGCGATACGCCTTCTCGGTCGCCGCCAAGCCGGCCTTGTCCGCGTCATAGCAGACGAGCACGCTGTTGGTGTAGCGCTTGAGCAGCCTCGCGTGCTCCCGCGTGCAAGCCGTCCCGCAGGTGGCGATGGCGTGCTCGATGCCCAGCTCGTGACAGCAAATCGCGTCGATCTGCCCCTCGCATAACAGCGCCGCCTTTTCCTTCAGGATCGGCTTTTTCGCCCGGTCCAGGCCGAAGAATACGCGTGATTTCTTAAAGATCGCGGTCTCCGGCGAGTTGATGTATTTCCCGCTGTTCTTGTTTTCGCGAAGCTGACGGCCGCTGAACGCGATGACATCGCCGATCTCGTTGCGGATGGGAAACATCAGCCGGTCCTGAAAACGCACGAACAGCCCGGACCGCGGCTGGTTGTCCTCCTTCAGTTTGACGATTCCCGAATCCACCAGTTCGCGGCCGGTGAATTTCCGCGAGCGCGCCCAGTCGAGAAACGCCTTCGGATGGTCGGGCATCCAGCCGACCGACCAGCTGGCCGCCATCTCACTGCCGAAGCCGCGCGATTTCATGTAATCCCGGGCGTGAGCCGCAGCGGGATTTTTCATCAGCTGCTCGTGGAAAAACGCCGTCGCCTCGCGATGAATGTCCAGCAAGCGCCCGCGCGTGCGGCGGGATTGGTCGGCATTCGGATCGGACTCCTCCTCGACGATGTGGATCCCCGCCCGCGACGCCAACTTCCGCACGGCATCCACGAATGGCAGATTTTCATGATCGCGGACAAAGGAAATCGCATCTCCGCCAGCTCCGCAACCGAAGCAATGGAAGCGCTGGGTGGAAGGCGTGATGTAAAACGACGGCGTCTTCTCGTTGTGAAACGGGCAGTTCGCGCGGAACGACGAGCCCGCCTTTTTCACCTGGATGTAAGAACCGATCAAATCGACGATGTCCGTCGCTTCGAGCACTTTCTCAACACTGTCTTTCGGAATCTGGGCCACGGGTCTTGCTGTGGGCGGAGAGTAACGGGGCGGACGCGGCCACAAAGTTTAAAATCCACCCGGCGCGCTGAATTGCTTGCCAAGCCCCGCCCGGGCCATTAATTCTCCCGCCCGGCCGCAAGTTGGCGGCCGTTTCTGGACAAAGCATGCTTAGCTCAGTGGTAGAGCACATCCTTCACACGGATGGGGTCAGAGGTTCGAACCCTCTAGCGTGCACCAGCTTTCCAGCTGTTTCCCTTTAAAATAAGCCGAAACAGCGAGTGAGCAGGGTGAAGAGAATCATCGGAAAATAGCCGGCGGCGTCGAGCTCGCGCGGGGATTTGGTCCGACGCGCGTCGAGTCCGGCGAAGACCTCACGGAACCGCTCCAGCAGCTTGAATCCCTGAAGCCGGGAAACATCGGGTAGAACTGTTCTGGACTTGCGTGGCACCGCGAAAGTTGTGCCAGTACTGACCGAAGGGTACAAGTGACGTTTTTGTCACAAAGCGTTCCTTCCACATCATAACCATCATTCGCGCCGTGGTGCTCGACCTTGTGGTGCCAGTTGCTGCCGAGATGGTAGAAGCGGAGACTGTCGGTTTCGGGATCGATGATGTCGAGCAGGCGAGCTTTGAAGGTCACGAGCTGCGCAGGATCGACCTTGGGCGCAGAGCTGGACTTCATCCGCCCGGTGCGACTTCGGCTTGCCGCGCTTGTATTCCACAGGCACCGCTCGCGCGGTGCATTTGAAATTTGAGATTTGAAATTTGAGATCGCCTTCGGGCAGCTCATGCGCGGTTTCAGGTGCTCTTCCTCTCAAATTTGAGATCTCAAATTTCAAATCTTCACCCGCAGGGTGAATTTCCACGATGTCGCACTGGCCGGAGATCCCGAGCGCGAACGAGCGCACCGCCATGCTCCGCGTGATCCGCACGCCAGCTTTGCTCTCGTCCTCACCCTCGTGCGCCTTCTTGTGAAGCACCTGCCCCTCGGCGGTGAATTTGTTTTCCGCCCACGCCTGCTCCAGATGGATCAACGCGCACTGGCGCGGGCAATACAGCCAATGCTGGAGCGCGGAAAGTGGCAGGAGCTGGTCTTCGGTAAACATGAGAAAGAAGAGCGACTTGACTGCATGCATATTCACAAGCAATGTGCATGCATGACTCAAGTGACGATCAGGCAAGTGGAGGAGGAGTGGGTCGCGAAGGCGAAAGCCCTTGCTGCCGAAAAGGGCGTCTCGATGAACGCCGTCTTGGCGGCGGCTTTGAAAAAGGGCCTGGGCGTGGATGGCAAACCCAGGACCAATGGGCTGGAGCGATTTTCCGGGACCTGCCCTGAAGGTTTTGGCCCGGAGTTTGAGGTGGCCATGGAAGAGTGTTCCCACATTGATGAGGAGACGTGGAAATGAAGATCGCCCTCGACGCCAATGCCTACTCCGATTGGAAGCGGGGGCTGCGGTGGATGGCTGAGATTTCGACGGCAGACGAAGTTCATGTGAGTGCGACCGTGATCGGCGAGCTTTGTGATGGTTTTGCCTGTGGGAACCAGGAGATGGTGAATGTCACGGACCTTGAGAGATTTTTGGCGGACCCGGCCGTCGTTGTGAATCCTGTGACTGACTCGACCGCCCGGCACTATGCGGCGCTGAAGAAATTCCTCCGCTTTCAGGGAACTCCCTTGCCTGAAAATGACATTTGGATCGCCGCCTCCTGCATGGAACACGGCACCCTGCTTCTCACCCGCGACAGGCACTTTGGATGCCTGCCGCAGGTGCGGGTGATGGGGCCGGAGGCTTAGATCCGGCGGATGAGGGTGAAAAGCCTGCGATCCCCCATCATTCAGCGTTCGATGCGTTGGATCGTCTTCCGCTCCAGAAACTTTTTCCGCGATTTCAGGATCCGCTCGACGGGAATCCTGAATTCGCGCTCGCCCTCGCTGTCAGCCTTTGACTCCACGCCGCCGACGGCCAGAAACAGTCCCGCCATCGCCCGGTTGTCCGGCATCACGCTCGCCCAGAATTCCTTGATCCCGCGGCGCTTGGCGACCGTCGCCAGCTCTCCGAGCAAATACCCCGCGATTCCCAGGTGCCGGGTCCCCTCATGGACGACAAACGCCACTTCCGCGCTTTTCCGATCCGCATCGAGAAAATATCGGCCGATCGCCCGCAGCTCGTGTTGGCCGCGATGCTCGGCGAAGATCCCCAGCGCGACGTCTTTCGACTGGTCCACCGCCGCGAGCTTGTAGGCGGACTCACCCGTCATCTGGTCGCGGACGTAGCCGTAGCGCAGGCGGACCGTCTCCGCGTCGTGCGAGTAGAAAAACTCCTGCAAGATCCGCATGTCGCTCGGGTGCAGCGGGCGCAAAAACAGCCGCGTCGTTTGAAACAGGACCCAGCCGGTTTCAATGTCATCCATCCCCCGCCCCGAGCCCGGCATCGTGAAAAACTTCGGCAGCCAACCGCGGGCGTGGGCACCGGCGAGCAACGACTCCCGGTGATCCGGGTGGGCGATTTCCACCAGCCTCGCCACCCGCTCCCGGATGCTGCGGCCGTGCAAATTCGCAACGCCGTATTCCGTCACCACGTGATGGACGTCCCCCCGCCCGGTGCAGACGCCGCTGCCGGATTCCAGTCCCGCGACGATCCGCGAGCGCCCGTCCTCGTCGGCGGTGGACGTCAGCGCGATGATCGGCCGCCCCTGTTTGCTCCGGCCCGCGCCCCGGATGAAATCCTGCAACGCGCCGATCCCGCCGTAAAACCGGTGCCCGCTCGAATCCCTAACCACCTGGCCGGTCAGATCGATTTCCCGCGCGCCGTTGATCGCCACCATCCGCTGGTTGCGCGCGATCCGGTGCGGATCGTTCACCCAGTCGCTCGGGTGAAGCTCGACGTCCGGGTTCCCGTCCACGAATTGATAGAGCTTGCGGCTGCCCAGCACGTGGCTGGCGATGATCTTGCCCGGCAGGTAGCTTTTCATCGAATGATCCACCGCGCCGCAGCGCACCAACTCCATCAGCGCGTCGTTGAACATGCCCGTGTGAATCCCGAGATGGCGGTGTTTGCGCAAGGCCCGGACGACCGCTTGCGGGCTGTTCCCGAGCCCCGACTGGATCGTCGAGCCGTCCTCGATGAGCTGCGCCGCATAACGGCCGATCCGCTCGTGGCGCTCGTCGAGAATCGCCCGCGCCACCTCCGGCAAAGCCGCGGAATGCCCGATGAACCAAGCGATCTTCTTGATAGAAATCAAGGTGTCGCCGCAAGTCCGCGGCATCTTCGGGTTGATCTGGGCGATCACCGTGCGCGCGCATTGCACCGCGGATTTCACCACGTCCACGCTCACTCCGAGCGAGCACCAGCCGTCCGCGTCCGGCGGACTCACCTGGACCAGCGCGACATCCAGCGGCAGCGGTCCGTTTTTGAAAAGCGAGGGCACCTCGGACATCGCGCACGGCGTGTAGTCCGCCTGCCCGCGCTCCACCGCCTCCCGCAGCGATGGCGTTAGATAAAACGAATTCGTCCGCAGCACCTGCTCGTATTGCGGATCGATCCACGGCGTCTCGCCGAGTCCGTGGATGTGGACCAGCTCGACGTCCTTGAAATTTCCGGCCATATCCAGCATCGACCTCACCAAGGCGAACGGCACCGAAGCCCCGCCGCCGAGGAAGACCCGGCTCCCCGGCCGGATCAGCCGGGGCCAATCACTCGCAACTAATGGTTTCACGGCGACGATCCTGACAAACTCGCGAACCGATTGCGCGGTTTATTTACAGGCGTTCCAAACTCGCTCGGAAACATCAGCGCATGACGCGAACGCGATAGAAGCAGCACGTCAGGTTGGCCGTGGCGGAATCGCTGATCTGTAACAGCCCCGCGGTCGAACGTGTGAGATTCGGTACAAGCACCGTCCAGTCGGTGGTGGTCGAGAGATCCCCGCGAAACTCCACTTGATAGACCTTGTTCGCGATGGCCTCAAAGGAGAACTCGACCGAAGCGCCGACCCGCCGGATCCCGGCCCGCAACACGCTTGCGGAATTCCCGGGATGGGTGCCCGCAAAGTATTCCTGCACGTTCGTCGCCCCGTCGCCATCGTTATCCTCCGGCGCGTCCGCGGCGGAGTCCGGGTTGAGATGATTTGCGAACTCGAAGGCGTCAGGCATTCGGTCGCCATCGGCATCCGCCCGGAAATCACCAGAAAATCATCCGCAGCCCGGCGAGCGTGGAGAAGACCACGATCATCCATTCGAAGGCCGCCTGCGGCACATGCTGCAGCAGCCATTTCCCGCCCACGATCCCCACCGCCACCGCCGGCAGCAGCTTGAGATTTTCCAACAAACTCTCCGGCGTGATCAGCGCCAGCCGCGCGTTGAGCGGCACCTTGATCAGATTGATCAGCAGGAAAAACCGCGCGCCGATGCCGATGAGCTCCATCTTCGGGACCCGCCGCGCCATCAGGTAAAGCTGGATCACCGGGCCGGCCGCGTTGGCCAGCATCGTCGCGAAACCGCCTAAAACCCCCGCGCTCAGACCAAACCCGCCCGACTCCGCCAAGCGGTCGAAGCCCGCCGCCTGCCAGCGCCGGAACACCTGCAACGCCACCATGAAAAGCACGCAGCCGCCGATCACCCGCCGCGCCGTGATTTCCGAAATCCCGCCCAACAGCCACCAGCCCGCCGCGATCCCGAGCAAGGCCGGCCCCAGCAATTTCCACACCGGCCGCCACGAGCCGTGTTTCAAAAACGCCGGATAAGCCATCAGATCCGCCGCTATTAATAAAGGCAGCGCCAGGCCCACCGACGCCTTCGAACCGTAAATATCCGCCAGCAACACCACCGACACCATCGAGATCCCGCTGAAACCCGCCTTCGACAAACCGATGCACAAAGCCGCCAACAGCGCCAAAGCATAAACCGACGGATCCGAAAGCATCTCCCGCCGAACCATCGGGAGATCACCTCTCCCAGCAAGCACAAACGGCCGCGCGCGTCATTGACGCCTGTTGGAAAAAAGGGCCGGCAAGCCCCTTCTCCTTATTGGCCTTGGCGGGCGGTGGCTTTGAGGCGGAGAGCGTTGAGGGCGATGAAGCCGGTGGCGTCGTCCTGGTTGTAGGCTTCTTCCTGGCCGCCTTCCATGGTGGCGACGGCTTCGGAATACATGCTGAACGGCGAGCGGCGACCGGCTTGCATGACGTTGCCCTTGTAGAGCTTCATGCGGACCTCGCCGGTGACCGTTTTCTGTGTTTCGGTGACGAGGGCCTGGATAGCGACGCGCTCGGGGGCGAACCAGAAACCGTTATAAACGAGCTGCGCGTATTTCGGGATGAGGCTGTCGCGGATGTGCATGGACTCGCGGTCGACGACGAGAGTTTCCAAATCGCGGTGGGCGGCTAGCAGAATGGTGCCGCCGGGGGTTTCGTAGATGCCGCGGGATTTCATGCCGACGAAGCGGTTTTCCACGATGTCCACGCGGCCGATGCCGTTGCGACCGCCGAGCAGATTGAGCACGCGCATGATGCCGTAGGGCGTGAAGAGCGAGTAACCGTCTTGCTGGCCGGTGGATTTCACGTCGCCCAACTCGCCGAGGAGGGCGCAGAGGTCGATGTGTTTGAGGCCGATGGCATTGCCTTTTTCAAACAGGATCTCGATGTATTCGGCTTGGTCGGGCGCGTCTTCCGGGGAAACGGAGAGCACATACATGTCGGTATCCGCCGGGGTGGTGGCGTCATACCACGGGTCTTCCATGGCTCCGGCTTCGAAGGAGATGTGGAGGAGGTTGCGGTCCATGGAATAGGGCTTCTTCATGGAGGCCTTGATCGGGATGTTGTTGGCCTCGGCGTAGGCGATCATTTCGGCCCGGCCGGGGAATTCCTTGCGGAACTCGGCGTCGCGCCACGGGGCAATGCACTTGACGTTGGGCGCAAGGGCGGCGGCGGAGAGTTCGAAACGGACTTGGTCGTTGCCCTTGCCGGTGGCTCCGTGGGCGATGGCGTCGGCTCCCTCGGCGAGGGCGACGTCCATCATGGCCTTGGTGATGCAGGGCCGTGCGATGGAGGTGCCGAGCAGGTAGCGGCCTTCATAGATCGCGCCGGCCTGGATCATCGGGAAAATGTAGTTGGCGGCGAAGTCTTCCTTGAGGTCGCCGATGAAGCACTTGGAGGCACCGGTGGAGAGCGCCTTGGCTTCGAGGCCGTCGAGTTCGTCGCCCTGGCCGACGTCCGCGCAATAGGCGATGATTTCCGCGTTGTATTTAGCCTTGAGCCAGAGCAGGAGGACGGAGGTGTCAAGACCACCGGAGTAAGCGACGACGATTTTCATGAGGGCGGGAGGCAAGCATGAAGCGGCGAGCCGGGCAAGGGGGAAGAGCTTCGGGCGCATCGAAAAACCCGCGCCTCCTTCACCGCCTCCAGTTCGAGCTCTTGCGCCTTGCTGAGTTGAAAAACCTTCAAAAAATTCAACTTGCCGACCTGCTGACTTCATGGGTTCGCCCGGCATCCTCCAAAAGGATGAGAACCGCCAGATTGTCACGGGGTCCGGAAACGTTCAATTTGGCCCATTGAAGCTCTCGCCCCGCTTCCGAAAAACCCTAAAACCGCTGCGAAATCCCCTCCCTCGCTCCCGCTCTTCATCTCAGCTTTTCAGCCGTGGGAAATGCAGCAAGATTGCCATGCGTATGACCCTTGCATCGAATGAGTCGGATCGTCGTGCCCAAGGCCATTCGGGATCGTTTTGCCGTAAAACCGGGTGACGATCTGGAAATTACGATTGAATCAGACGGTATCCGCCTGCGCCCGGCAGCTCCGGCGTCCTCCTTGGCAGAGGAAGCTGGCATTCTCGTTTGCTCCAGCGCGGTTCCCGCCGCCGATCTGGGAGATCGGGGCGTTTTTGGACGAACAAAGATCCCTGCGGAACTCGGAGCTGGGTGGCCCTTGATGCATGAAAGTATCCGTGCCTATTGCGCCGTGATTCCGTTGAGCGCCGAGCACTAATGGAAATGGCTGGATCGTGAGAGTCCTGAGGATCACCGGGCCGAGAAGACCGGATGGCACTCGTCCCTCACCGGGTTTCCATGGTGCCGACTCGCTGGTTTCTCTGGCTTTCAGAGTGGGCAGTGGATTTTTCCAGCATCACGCAAGCGCCGCCGCCGGGGCGAGCTTGAGGCGGAGCGTGTCGGCCGGGCTGGCCTTGCGTTTTTCGACGCGCAGGGTTTCGCGGTTTTTCTGATAGTCGCCGTCCTC
>CAMCCX010000007.1 GCA_945873305.1 Akkermansia muciniphila | reverse complement strand
CTTCCCAGCGCGGGAGTGCATTCGGAGCTTGCAGGTGAGATCGGATTCTCCTATCGAATGTCCATCAGCCAGCCTGCTGAGATTTTAACAATTTAACGGAAAGAAAAATTTCCCCCGGAGACAACGCGCCGGGCCTGAAGGCCAAAGTCATCGGAATGGGGCGTTTCGTTGAGAGCACGCCTCTTTGTCCGTCGAGTGGAACCTACAGCTTCGGCACCACTTACGGAGTTGATACCATTCCACCGGTTGGCGAGCTTTACCTGCAATGCACGCTCGCCACCACCGCTGCGCATGAGCCTCCGAATCACGGGGATTGGTAATTCCGCGATCGCGTAGATTGCCAACGGCCGGTTTTAGTGCTTTTCTTCGCTCATCACTTTCTTAGCCCGCTTCCATTGTTCTGAGACTCGGAGCGCGGGCTCCCCCCAGCATAGTATGTGTGTCGCTGCCTCGGTCGCCCCCCCGGTGATCGAGGCAGTCTGGAGGAACTCCTTGCGGCTACTTTTGCCAAATCCGCCGGATCTCGACGGGACCAAGCTCAGCCCAACCGCCTTGTACTAGACTAATAGATCCGAGCTGGCCTATCGCCACCCGGATCAAGCGCAGCGTCGGGAATCCCACCGCCGCCGTCATCCGCCGGACTTGTCGGTTCTTCCCTTCGATCAACTGCAGTTCCAACCACGCCGTGGGAATCGCCTGGCGAAACCGCACCGGCGGATCACGCGGTGCGACCACCGGTTCCGCCTCTAGCAAGCGCGCCCGGCATGGACGGGTCCGGTAACCTTGGATCAGGATCCCGCCGCGTTCAAGCATCGCCACGGCCTCGGGCGTGGGAGTTCCCTCGACCTGCGCGAGGTAAGTCCTCGGGTGCGCCGTCTTCGGATCCAGCAGACGATTGTTGAATCCCGGCTCGTCGCTCAGTAACAGCAATCCCTCGGAATCCATGTCCAGCCGCCCGACCGGATAGACGCCCGGGGGAAATCCAAAATCCGCCAAAGTCCTCTGCCCCGGCAGATCCGGGGTGAACTGGCAGAGAACTCCGTAGGGCTTGTGAAACGCGATGACCATGGCGGGATTCCTGCTTCTATCGAACGGCCGCGTCCCAGGCCTCGCGCAATATCCGGGTGATCGGGCCGGGCGGGAGCATTTTGGTTTCAAAACGGGAAACGCCCGTCAGGCCGCGGATCGAGGAGGTGACGAACACCTCGTCGGCGGCGCGCAGGTCGGCGGAAGTTAGATCGCGTTGCCCGCAGGAAATCCCGTGGCGGGCCGCCAACTCGATGACGACGCCGCGGGTGATGCCGGGCAGGCAGCCGGATTCGAGTGGCGGCGTGAGGAGCACGGAGTCCTTCACAAGAAACAGATTCGCGGTGGCCGCTTCACAAAGCTGGCCGGCGGTGTTGAGGAAAATGGTTTCGTCGAAGCCCAGCCGCCGGGCGTGATCGAGGGCGACCAGGTTTTCCGCATAAGAGGCGCATTTCAAACCGGCGAGCGGCGATTTTTCGTTCCGCGGCCACGGGCAAAAATTCACCGTCAGACTGGCGGGAGCGTCATCCACGCGCAGCGCGATCATCGTGACCATGCGGTCTGTTCCGGGCGTGAGGTCATCGATGGCGCCGCTACCACCGGAGACGGCGAGGCGGATGCGCGCGCGGCCCGAGGTGAGATTGTTGCGGACTAACAATTCCTTCGCGGTCTCGTGGAAATCAGGCAGCGGGACACTCCAGCGGAGCCGCTCGCAACCTGTCAGCAGCCGCGCGAGATGGCGGTTGGCGAAGACGGGCGCGCCGTCCAACGCGAGCAGCGTCTCGAACAAGCCGAGCCCGAGGATGGCCCCGCGGTCGAGCGGCGACACGGGGAAATCCTGGGAATCAAACCATTCACCATTGGACCAGAGCTGGGACATCGGCGGGGATTCTGGCGGCGGCGCGGCGCTTGTAAACCCTGCAGGCTTGCTTGCGGCCGGAAGATCGCTTCAAGTCCGGCCATGCGGTTTTACATTTTCGTTTGCGGCCTGGCGATTCTGGGGATGGGCGTGGCGGCGCTCTCAATGCTGGATCAATCGCAGGCGCCGGGCTTCCTCCAAGGCGCGCTCACGCTGGGCGGCGGCATCGTGATCTGCGGGATTTTTTCGATCAAAATGCAGTGGCACGGCATCATCGGCGCGGGCGTGCTCGCTCTGCTAGGGGCGGCGCGGGGCTTGGGAAATTTGCCGGATCTGGCGAAATTCATGGCCGGCGAGCGCCCGCGCGGTGCGGCTCCGCTGTTGGAAACGGGAGTCACGCTGATCTGCCTGCTGCTTCTGGCGAAGGTTATTCAGGCGCTGTCGCGGGAGCGGTTGCGTCGGATGTTGGAGGCGGAGGAGTGACCGGCGTCACGGCTTCGGGAGCGGGAGGTTTCGGCAAGGTGTCCTGCCATTGGTGGAGCGTGTAACCCTCGCCGAGCCCGCCGATTTCACCCAGCAGCTCGTGGCAGCGCTGGCGCCATTTCTCGAAATCCGGCGGGCCGCGCTCGGCCTCGCGGCTGCCGGGGAAGACGAGGTAGCTCACTTTCAAGTCGCTAACCGGGCGGCTGTAGGACGAGGCTTTCGGGTTCAGCTCGCGGGCAAAACGCAGCGAGCCTTCGCCGACTTTGAACGTCGGGCCACCGTCGCCGACGATGGACGGATAGATCTTCCCGCCATGGATCACCACCGCGTAATCGCCGACGTTTGGCGCGAACGCGTCATTGGATGTTAGGATGTCCACGGGGATGACGATGAATGGATCGTAGTCGGCGATGAGGAAGCTGCGGGCTTTGAGGTCGTCGATGCCGCGTTGGAGAAACTTGACGCGCTCGCGCAGCCACGTCTTGCGGGCGGCGGTGGTCGCGGCGGCAGCGAGCTCCTTCTGAGCGAGGCCGATCCGGCGCTCCCAACCGGCAACCATCGGATTCGGAGCCGGCGTTTTTTTGGTCCAGCCGTAGCTGGTGAAAGGCTGGTAATTCGGCGAATCAACGATTTCCAAAGGCATTTCCGGCAGCCGGTCGCCGTCCGAGCCGTCCGAGACGACGTCCATTTCCGACTGCAGGAAAAACACCTTGCGACCGCTCGCGGACTTGAGGTGAAGGATGGTCTCGCAGTCGTAAATGTTGTGCTTGGTGAGCAGCTCGTTGAGCGAATTGGCATCGCGGCGGACGCGGCCGGCCTTGTTCTCGTAGAGCTTGCCGAACCAGCTGGAGACCTCGGCTTTCTCGACGAGCGGTGAAAGTCCGGGCAGCATTTTGCCAAGGTCCGGGCTTGATGTCTCCAGCTCGGCCATGGTTTTGGCGGCCGTCGGCAGTCGCAGCGAAAGCTCGTAAGTGGCGGTGTAGCTCGCCTCGTCCACGCGCTCCTTGGAAGCGATGCCGCCCTTTTCGATTTTCACCGCCGTCTTGAAAGGAATGCCGGAGCGGAGTTTCCGGACGTCGGTGATCGTTCCCAAATCAGGCTCCGCGGCGGGCGCGGCTTCTTCGGCGTTTTGTTTTTCGGAGTCCTCCAGGGATTTCTTGAGCGCGGCGATATCGCGTTCGTATTTCTCCTCCAGCTCGGCCCGGATTTGCGCCTCCGCCTGGCGGTAAATGTCCTTTTTGTCCGGAGAAACCACCGCCGGCCGGGGCGCGAAGATTTCCCGCAGCCCTCGTTTCACCTTTCCGGGGAAGCCCGTGAAACACAGCCCGATCCCTGCGGCGACGAGCAGCAGAAGGATCGTGCCCAACCGGGGAAATCCCTTGGATCTGCTGCATTTGGAAGCTCTTGGCGGATTCATGCTCCCCGACTCATAGCAGCAACCCGGCGGCCATCAATCCCCGTCCCACAAACTTTTCGGGCGCGCCAATCCAGCATTTTTCCGATTCCGCAAAACTCGGCCATGACAAACCCGCCGTCATCCCTACACTCACCGCCGTGAGTTATCAGGTCTTCGCCCGCAAATACCGACCCAAAACCTTCGACGACGTCCTCGGACAGGACCACGTCGTGAGGACCCTTCGCAACGCCATCGCCCAAAAACGCCTGGCCCACGCCTATCTTTTCGTCGGCCCGCGCGGCACCGGAAAAACTTCCACCGCGCGGATTCTCGCCAAGGCGCTGAATTGCACTGCCGGCCCAAAAGCCGACTTCGACCCCGATGAGGACGTCTGCATCGAGATCGCCGAAGGCCGCTCGCTCGACGTTTTGGAAATCGACGGTGCCTCGAACAACGGCGTCGAGCAAGTCCGCGACCTGCGCGAGTCCGTCCGCTTCGCCCCCGCCCGCGGGCAGTTCAAGATTTTCTACATCGACGAGGTCCACATGCTCTCGAACGCCGCCTTTAACGCGCTGCTCAAGACGCTCGAAGAACCGCCGCCACACGTGAAATTCATCTTCGCCACCACCGAGGCGAACAAGATTTTGCCCACCATTCTCTCCCGCTGCCAGCGCTTCGACCTGCGGCCGATTCCCACGGAAACGATCGCCCAGCACCTGCTCCACATCGCCAGCGAGGAAGGGATCACCCTCGAGGAAACCGCCGCCTGGGCCATCGCAAAAGGCGCCGATGGAGGCATGCGCGACGCCCAGTCAATGCTCGACCAGCTCGTCTCCTTCTGCGGCGACTCGATCAACGAAGCCAACGTCCTCGACGTCTTCGGTTTCACCTCTCGTGAAAAAGTCGCCGCGCTGACGCAAACCCTGCTCGGCCGCGACAATCCCGCCGCGCTCTCCCTCATCCAGAAAGAAGCCGAAAGCGGCCGCGAACTCTCCCAGTTGCTTGGCGAGCTCATCGGCTGCCTGCGCGCCCTGCTCGTCGCGAAACTCGACCCGTCCGCCGACGGCGAAGGCATCCCCACCCACCTCTGGACCGCCCTGCTGCAAGCCGCCGATGAATACGCGCCCGACCGCATCCTAGCCGCCATCGACGTTTTCGCCGAGACGGAAGGCCGCATGAAATGGGCCACCAACAAGCGCCTGCATTTCGAACTCGGCGTCATCAAGGCCATCCAGTCACTCGGCGAAGTCCGCATCACCGACGTCATCAAAGTCCTCACCCGTGGCGCTGATTTCATCTCATCCGGCCAGGTCAGCGCTCCCGTTCCGATCGCAGTCGAACCCGCTCCGGAAGCCATCCTTGAACCGGAACCGGAGCCTGTCGCCGCCCCCGAATTGCCCTCGGAGCCCGTCGCAGTCGCCGCCCCGCCCCGCCCCGCCGGCGGACTCTCCGCTTTCGATTCCATGATCGCGGACGCACCGGAAGTCAGCGAACTTCCAGCCCCGGTCGAGCCACCGCCGTGGAAGAGCGACAAGCCGGCTGCGGAAATCAAAGCGCCCGAACCGGTGCCCGTCGTCGCATCAATCGAAGACACCTTCCACAACGACCCACTCATCCAAGCCGCCCTCATCAGGTTCGAAGGCAAGGTGTTGGGCTGAATTCATCACACGAACTAACAACTTATGAACATCGCCAAACTCATGAAACAAGCCCAGCAGATGCAAGCCGGGCTCGCCGCCAAACAGGAAGAACTCGCCATCCAGACCGTCGAGGCCTCGGTCGGCGGCGGCAAGGTCCACGTCATCGCCACCTGCGCCGGCGACGTGCTTTCGATCAAGATCGACCCGTCCGTCATCGATCCGAGCGATGCGGAATTCCTCGAAGACCTCGTGCTCAAAGGCGTCCAGGAAGCCATTTCCAAGGGCAAGGAAAAGTCCGCGGCGGAAATGAAGAAGCTCACCGGCGGCCTAGGCATCCCGGGCATGTAATTTCAGCGTTTCAGATTTTAGAATCTCAGCATTTACCCTCCAATGTCCTCTTTCAGCCGTCGCCTCGGATGGACATTGGTGGGGGTTTCCCTGCTGCTTCACATCTTCACCGTTTATTGTTTCTCGCGGCAGCCGGATCGCTTTGCGGCATTCACCGTTATGCCGATCTGGCTATGGGGCGGGTTCGGGCTGCTGCTGTCCACCACCGCCTTCTATTTCCTCCGCGCATCGCTTTCGTTAGTCATCACCGGTGTGTGGGCCGTCACCCTGCTCGTCGGCGCGGACGAGGCGCGGGTGCTGGCGAATTTCGGAAAATCGCCGCCACTCCCCGGTCCGGCAGAACCTCATGACGGCAATCCCGTCCTCCGCGCCATCACCTTAAACAGCGCCTTCTTCACCTTCGGGAATCCGGCCGCGGATCTCGCCGCGTGGCACCCGGACATCGTCTTGTTGCAGGACCTCCTCCCCCACCAAGTGCGCCAGATCGCGGACACACTCTACGGCGGCCGTGGCGACTACCGCGTCCACCAATCCAACGGCGTCGTCACCCGTTGGAAAATCCAAAGGGAAGTCCGCAATCCCGCACAGCGCGACCAACAGGCCACCGTCCTGATCCCCAGCGGCATGGAAATCGAGATCGTCAACGTCCACCTCGCCACCGCCGCCACCGACCTCCGCTTGTGGCGGAAATCCGCTTGGAGTGACCATCGGCGCAACCGCGCCGTCCGCCAGAAAGAACTCTCTCTAACCCAACAGATCCTCGAACAGACCACCGCCTTCCCCAACACCCCCACCCTCTTCGGCGGCGACTTCAATTCGCCCGCTTCCGACATCGTCCACCGCCAGCTCGCCCGCGATTTCGTGGACGCCTTCGCCACCGCCGGCACCGGCTGGGGCGACACCTTCCAGCGCCGTTTCCCAGTTCTCCGCATCGATCACCTCTACGCCACCCGTCACCTCACGCCCGTCCGCTGCCGCGCCGTGACCACCCGCCACAGCGACCACCGGATGGTCGTCGCGGATTTCCTGATGAAATAGAAGATGGTGGCTTCCCCAGCCCGCAGCCTGTAACAATTCAATTCCATGACCCGTGAAGACCTTGCCGAAGTCCTTGAAGAAATCGCCTCGTTGCTAGAGCTCAAGGGCGAGAATCCATTCAAGATCCGCGCCTACCGCAACGGCGCTCAAGCCGTGAGGAACTTCGATGGCGACATCGTCGCGCTCGCGCGAGACAACGAACTCACCGGCATCGAGGGCATCGGCGAGGCGCTCCGCGAGAAACTTCACGAACTCGCCAGCACCGGCAAGCTGCAGTTCCATGAAACCCTCCGCGCGGAATTTCCCGCCGGACTTTTCGAGCTCTTCGACGTCCAAGGCCTCGGCCCGAAGAAGGTGAAAGCCCTCCACGACACTCTCGGCATCACCTCCGTCGCCGATCTCAAGGCCGCCTGTAATGCAGGGAAAGTCGCGGGCCTTCCCGGCTTCGGTGCCAAGACCCAGACCAAGATCCTCGAAGCCATCGCCCACCGCGAATCCTTCGCCGACACATTCCTGCTAGGCTCCGTCAGCCCGCTGGTGGAGGAAATCACCGGCCTGCTCCGCACCCACCCCGAGGTTTCCCGGGTCACCGTCGCGGGTTCGTTCCGCCGGGCGAAGGAAACCATCCACGATCTCGATTTCCTCGTCGCCACCAAGGAACCCGCTCTCGTCTGCGAGGATTTCACCACCCTCCCGCAGATCCAGTCCATCATCGGCTGCGGCGACACCAAATCCTCCATCCGCCTCAAATCCGGAATCCAGTGCGACCTCCGCGCCGTCTCTAACGCGCAATACCCGTTCGCCCTGCTCTACTTCACCGGCTCCAAGGAGCACAACGTCGCTCTTCGTTCGCTCGCGCTGAAACAAGGGCTTTCCCTCAACGAATACGGCTTCACCCCGACTCACAAAGAGAACCCGGCGCCGATTCCGGAAGTCAACGAGGAAGCCGACATCTACCGCGCGCTTGGTCTCGACTTCATCCCGCCCGAGCTCCGCGAAAATACCGGCGAACTCGAAGCCGCCGCCCATCACAAGCTTCCGCGCCTCGTCGAACTCGGCCAGCTCCGCGGCACCTTCCACAATCACACCACCGCTTCCGACGGCCACGCAACCCTCTCGGAAATGGCCGAGGAAGCCATGGATCTCGGGCTCCAATACCTTGGCATCGCCGATCACTCGAAAGCCTCGTTTCAAGCAAACGGCCTCGACGAGGAGCGCCTGCTAGAGCAAATCGAATCCATCGCCAAGCTCAACGCCGGTTACGAACATTTCCGGCTCTTCGCCGGCTCCGAGGTGGACATCCACAAAGACGGATCGCTCGATTTCGACGACTCGCTGTTAGCCCGGCTCGACTACTGCGTCGCCTCGGTCCACGCATCCTTCACGCTCTCCGAAGAGGAAATGACCCGCCGGATTTGCCGCGCCATGGAAAACGAGCACGTCACCATGCTCGGTCACCTCACCGGCCGGCTCCTGCTCAAGCGCGATGGCTATGCCGTGAATCACGCCATGGTCATCGATTGCGCCGCCGAGACCCGCACCATCATTGAGCTCAACTGCAACCCGCGCCGCCTCGACATGGACTGGCGCTGGTGGAAGCGCGCCCGCGACAAGGGCGTGCTCTGCTCGATCAATCCCGACGCGCACTCCACCGCCGGCATCCACCACATCGGCCTCGGCGTCCGCCTCGCCCGCAAGGGCTGGCTGCGCAGACAGGACGTTTTCAACACCCGCCCGGTGACCGAGGTGGAGAACTTTTTCAAGACGCCCAAGGCCAAGCGCTGAATCCCTTCGCCTTTCCCATAGCTTTTTCCCATGCCGCCGACTATGATCGGAACGATTGTCCGAAAATGTCGAAGCCTCTCAGAAATTCATTGGCGTGGATCGTGTTTGCCACCTTTGCGACGGCCGCCGCATTCTGGCAGGCACAGGTCAGCGTGGCCAATGACCTCAAGGCCCGCCATCAAACCCCACCGCCTCCGCTGAAAACCCGTCATGCGGTCCGCCCGCCCGCCGTGCCTTGGTCCGGCGACTATGCCGCCCGCTGCGAAACCGGACTCACCGAACGGCAGATCGGCTGGATCATCGAGGACTTCAAAATCGCCGGACTGGACCAGGGCATCCGCGTCGCTCCCCGCGAGGAATATCTCGCGCAGCGGCGAACGCAGCACCGCTGGTATCGCGACGCGCTGGCAGACGGGCTCCGCCTAACACCGGAACAATCCGCCCAAGCGACCGCCAGGCTCGCCGAGCGGTTCGATCTGGCGAAAGCGGATTTCATCGAAGCCCTGACCATCGCCCCCCGCTCCTTCGAGCACCAGGGCAAGTGGTATGTGGTCACCGGCACGGCTCCCATCGAGCTCTTGATCTCACCGAAACTATGGATCCTGGATCCCGCGGCGGGATTGATGCCATGGGACCTCTGCCAGCTGACGCCCGGGCAGGAGAAGATCACCTGGAAACGCTGGTATGGAAACCAGGCGGACGAGGCGTCGTTCCTGCTGCCCCGGCCCGTGATCACCGGCGGATACGGCTTTCAGAACCTCGCTCCAGCCAGACTCCTCGCCGCCAACAGCATCCTTCCCTTCCTCGTCGGCCAGCAATTCAAGCCGGCAGCCGACCCGCTGGCCACCGACCATGCCGCCGCGGATCTCGTCTCCCAGATCAAAACCCTCCACCCGGCGCAACTCAAAATCCTGCTTTTGCTAGAGCCCGCCATGGCCGTGCAAATCGAGCAGGCACTGGAACTGGCGCCCCGCTGAATTGATGAAACGCCGGAAACCCTCTCTTCTGATAGTATCGGCGACCCTCGTCGTTTTCCCGCTCGCTCTCTTCTTGCGCAAACCCGCGCCCCTTAACCTTTCCAAGGATGAAGAGCCGTTCAGGTCGATAGTCTTGCCGCCGAAGTCGGTGCAAGCCGGCTAATACATGGATGGAGGAACTGTGAAGGTTCGAGTCACGGATCAGCGTGGGGCGATTCACTCGGTTACTTTTCCCTTTGACCATGACGGTGTCATCACGTCTTACAAAACCGCTTTCAATGGGGATCTCCGGAACACGCCCCCTCTGAAAGATCCTGCCCGGGCAAAGGTGATCATGGTTCGTCTTTTAAGGGACTACGGGGACAAGCGTGACGAATATCATGAATTCACGCTTCGCAAGTTTTCAGAGCCGCCTTCTGAAATAGGAGAGAAGATATACTGGAAGGCGCGAAAAATTTTCGACTGAATCGAAAACCAAGGGGAATAGACGTCCTCGTGAAAAAGAGGCGATTCGGAGATCGCCACTCGTTGGGTTTTCCGGCAAATCCTCCCGCGTGACCTTGCCTGTCTTTGAAATCGCCGATGATCTCCGCGCCGCCGTGGCTGCCGGGGATCGCTCGCGCGTTTTGCTCAAGGCCCCGACCGGCTCGGGGAAATCCACGTCCGTGCCGGGAATGCTGGTGGATGCTGGGATTTCAGGGCGCATCCTCGTCATCGAACCGCGGCGGATGGCGGCGCGCCTGCTGGCGGGCTGGGTGGCCAAACAACGCAAGGCGACGCTCGGCAACGAGGTCGGCTACGCGGTGCGTTTCGACACCAAATACCGCGCCGACACGCGGATCATCTATCTGACCGACGGGGTTTTCCAGCGCTGGATTCAAGACGACCCGACGCTGGAAGGCGTGGGCGCGGTGGTGTTCGACGAGTTCCACGAGCGGCGTCTCGCAGTGGACATCGCCTTGGCGCGGTGCCTCGATTTACAGGAAGGCCCGCGGCCGGATCTGCGGGTGGTGGTGATGTCCGCCACGCTGGAAACGGCGGGGCTGGCCGACTACCTCGCGCCTGCGGTCTCGCTCGAAGCGGGCGGGCGGACGCATCCGGTGCAGGTGCTCTATCGAGCGGACCGGCCGTCGGTGAATGATCGCCGCGGCGGACCGCCACGCGAGACGCCGATCTGGGAGAGAATGGCTAGTGTCTGCCGCGAGGCGATGGCGATGCCGGAACCGGGAAACATCCTGATGTTCCTCCCCGGCACCCACGAGATCCGCCGGACCATTGAGCTGTTGGAAAACACGATCGCGAAGGGCTGGGACGTTTTCCCGCTGTATTCCGCACTGCAGCCCGCCGCGCAGGAAGCAGCGATTTCCCCCGGCCCGCGCCCGAAAATCATCGTCGCCACCAACGTGGCGGAAACCTCGCTGACCATCGACGGCGTGCGGACGGTGATTGATAGCGGCTTGGCGCGCATCGCATCGTTCGAGCCGCGCCGCGGGATCAACACGCTGCTCATCAAGAAAATCTCCCGTGCCGCCGCCGAGCAACGCACGGGTCGCGCCGGTCGGACGGCGCCGGGCCGCGCGTTCCGCTTGTGGAGCGAGGCGGACCACGCGCGGCGCGCCGAGTTTGAAGCGCCGGAAGTCCATCGCGTGGATCTGGCGGAAGCCGCGCTTCTGCTCAAGGCGGCGGGCGTATCCGAGGTCCGCGATTTCCGCTGGTTCAACGCGCCGACGGAAGAATCGCTGTCCCGTGCCGAACGCCTGCTGCACGATCTGGGGGCGCTCGACAGCTCGGGAACACTCACCGAAGAAGGCCGGAAAATGGCGTCCCTGCCGCTGGAGCCGCGGTTCTCCAGGCTGATGTTAGCCGGCTACGAACACGGCTGCGTGGCGGAAACCGCGTTCATTGCAGCAACGGTGCAAGGCGACGGAATCTTCACCAACAAACGCGGCGGACCGGGCCGCAAGGATTTCATTTTCCCGGACGACGATTCGGATTTCGCCGGCGAATGGCGCGCCTTCGAGTCGGCCGAGGCGATGGGCTTCGATCCGCGCCGTTGCGATCAGGTCGGCGTGATGGCGCGCGGAGCACGGGAAACGGCGCAGGGATTTGATCGGCTGTGTGCGTTGGCGAAGCGCTTCGGTTGGCAATGGCAGCCGGTGGATTTCAAGGCCCGCCGCGAGTCGGTCGGCAAGGCGATGCTGGCGGCGTTCAGCGATCAGTTAGCGATCCGCGTCAGCCAGGGCACGCTGGCTTGCAAGCTGGTGGGAAACCGCAAGGGCAAGCTCGACGAGGATTCCTGCGTGAGGAACGCCCCGGCCTTCGTCGCCGCCGAAATCACCGAGGTCGAGGCACGGGAAATCATCGTCCACCTCCGCCGCGCCACCGCGGTCGATCCGGCTTGGTTGGCCGAGCTTTTTCCCGAAGATCTGGCTGTCACCGATGGCGCGGCCTGGGACGAAACCCGCCGCCGGGTGGTTGCCAGAAAGGAAACCCGCTTCCGCGACCTGGTGCTCGAAGCCAAGGAAAGCGACCACGGCGTGAACCTCGACGCCGCGGCCGAAATCCTCGCGGCACGGGTGCTATCCGGTGAGCTCGATTTGAAAAACTGGGATCATTCCGTCGAGCAATGGACCGCGCGGCTCGCCTCCCTTGGCAAGTGGATGCCGGAGTTGGAAATGCCCGGCTGGTCCGACGAGGACCGCACCGACGCGATCGCGCAGATCTGCCACGGCGCGGTGAGCTACAAGGAAATCAAGGAGGCGAACGTCTGGCGCGTGCTGCGCGAGTGGCTCAGCGCCGCCCAGCGCGCGGCGCTGGATTCGTATTGCCCGGAGCGGGTGAATCTGCCTAACGGCCAATCCGCCAAGATCACTTACGCGTTCGGCATGGACCCGTTCATTTCCGTGCGGGTCTCGCACCTGTTTGGAATCTGGGAGACGCCGATGATCGCCAACGGCCGCGTCCCCCTGCTCGTCCACATCCTCACGCCCGGACAGAAACCCTGGCAAATGACCAAGGACCTGAAAGGCTTCTGGCAGACCGGCTACGCGCAGATGAAAAAAGAAGTCGCCGGTCGTTATCCCAGACATCCATGGCCGGACGATCCGCGGGCGTGGGTCGCGGCGGGCTCTCCCAGAAAATAACATCCAACCGTTTCCCTCAATTCCATGTGGCGCATCCTGTTTTTATTCTCCGCTCTTCCCATCGCCGCCGCGCTCATCGCCCGCTGGATGTTCGGGCTGCGGGTGCTGGCGGAGACGGGCAAACGTCCGTGCCGCTGCGACCTCGGTGCCTGGATGCCCGCACCGGACGACACCGCCGTGATCCACCGCGCCGAGGATTCGGCCGCCGAGTTCGGCCGCCAACTCCGGCTCAAGGCGCTGGCCGAGTGGCGCGAGCGAGATCCGAAATCCGCCAACTCGCGCGAAAACGCCCGCCGCTTCGGCATGGCCGTGCCTCCGCTCAGCGGCATCATCGCGGTCTTCGCGGTGTTGGTCGCGAAAATCCCGATCATGGGCGGCATCTCCGTTCTGCTAGCGGCTACCGCGCTGGCCTGCGCGCTTGGATTGCTTTCGCTCGGCTCCGAACTCAACGCCATCACCCTGGCTGCCAAGAAACTTCGCGAGGCAAAGACCTTCCCCCGCCGCGACGACGAGGACGCCGTGATCCGCTGCGCCGTCGCCCACGCCTGGAAGGAAACCCTGCCGCCGATCATCGGCCTGCTCCAACGCTAACGAACTTGGAAGACGATTTGCCGCTGGGCGATTGGCGCCGACTTGGACCTCGACGACCATCACTGGTGAAAGTGAAACCCGTCGCACCTAACGATCTGACGGCGGGACCCGCGACATCGTCTTGAAGTCGCCGTTTTCACAGCATCGGACAAAGCCTTCCGCGTAGCTTTTCAGCTTGTCCCAGCACTGGCGGATTTCACTAGCCTCGTCCTTGCTCACCGAGTGATCGATGGCGGCCGTGGAGATCTGGTTGAGCAGATTTGAAAACTGCCCGATGATCTCCTGGGTGGCTGGCAGAACATGGTCGATCTGATGGCCGCTCACGTCCGGGTCTTTCACGAAATGCCCGCCCTGGCGGTGGCACAGCCACTCGACGATGCCGTTGTCGCCGCTCAGGTCGATGATCTGAAGCAAGCGATCCAACGGATTGTGACTGCCCGAACCGTAGTCCGAGGGCTTCTCGGCCCACTTGTAAACCAGGGAAAGCGACACTCCCAACTCGGCGGCAACCGCCTTCGGGGTGGTTTTCCGCAGCGCCCGCTTCAAGACCTCATGACTCTCCATGGCGGAAAGTTGACTGGGTCACCGGCGATTGGAAAGCGCGTAAATCACGGACTATCGACACTTGGGCGGGTCTCCTCGATGATCACCTTCGTCTTCGCCCACTCGTCGCCGAGCCGGAGACCGCGCTCGGGTTTATCCTCGCGAGTGAGCAGGATGAACAACTCGACGAACGCAAATAACGGAATCGCCAGCACGCCGTTGCGGATGAGCGCGGCTTCCCAGTTCCCGACCAGCGACTGTCCGTCAACCGTCACCGCCCTGAGCTTCATCGCCTTTTTCCCAACACTCTGGCCGCCGAGAAACGGCAGCGAGTCGCGGGTCACCAGGTAGGCAATCGCCGCCAGCCAGGCGAGGCGGTCGGCGAATCCGGGCAAGATAAAGGCGAGCCCGATAGCGATGCCCGACGCGACGACCATGTCTATCACCGCGGCCGTGACGCGGGAGTTGAAGGACGCCTGACCTGCGACCAGAGAGCCCTCGTCACCGGCCTCCTGCGGGTTGCGGATTTTCACCTTCACGGTGTCCTCGGCGCCCTGCGGTGAAGCAGGAGGTAATAACGGCGGTTGAGCTGATGGTCGCGGCAAATCGGGTGGTGGAATCACCACCGGTTTGATTTCCGACTCTGGCTTCAGCGCGGCGGTGATCTCGGGTTCGGGTTCCATGCTTGTGTGCATTCGATAGCACGCCCCGCTGGGAGGTCGAGGCCGATTTCACCCGGTCACTTGAGTTCGTCAGCGGTCCAAGGCTTGCCGCGCGCTGCCGAGGCCGTGCGGGTTTGCGTGACGGCCTCCTTACTAACGGGTGAAGCGTCGTTACTCCAAGATTGGCGGACGTAAGTGATGACATCGGCGATTTCCGCGTCCTTGAGATCGGTGTGCGGCGGCATGATGTTGGCGAATTTCTGGCCGGAAACTTCGATGGGCCCCTGAAGACCTAGCAGGACAATGCGCGCCGGAACGGTGGGATCTCCGGTGACCCAGCTAGAGCCATCGAGCGGTGGGAACGCGCCAGGGACGCCTTTGCCTTCGGGGCCGTGGCAGGCGATGCAGGTTCGGTTGTAAACGGCGAGGCCGCGTTCATGGACGGCCGGGTCGGGGGCGTGCTTGCGGACGAGGGCCTTGGCTTCCATCCGCGGAGCAGCGAGGGCGGTGACCAGGTTCTTGGAGAACTCGTCAGTGCGCGAGGCAAGCGCCGCGGCGAGTGCCTTGCGGGCTGCGGGATCCGCGCTGGCACTGAAATGACCGGCCACCGCGGCAATGCTGGCACCGATGTCTCCGCTGCCGATTTCATGAAGATAAACATCGTCATACCACGCGGTGCCGACTCCCCCGCCGTAGCCACCGAAGAGGCAATGGACGAGCACTTCGGTTCTGTCGCCGCTGTCAAACTCCATGCCGATTTCCTTCCAGTCGGTTGTACCGCTGACGCCCTCACTGGAGTTGAGGCCGTGAACATTGAACATGGCGCCTTTTCCGTCGTGGTTTTTGAGTTTTTCAGTGCGGATCCAACCGCCGAGGCGGTAGCGGGTGTTAGGCTTGACGGTTAAAGTGGCTCCGGCTCCTGCATCCGCGACTGACGCGGAAACAATCTTGAGAGCGGTGCCGCCGTTTCTCCCGTCGGGGGAGATCGAAAGCTCGACGCTGTCCGGGCGCTCGACTTTATAAGAATGGAGTTTCCAAAGGCCCAGATCACTGCCGGAGAAGTCGGGGTTCGGGATGAGGTTGACGGGGACGGTGGCCGCAGCGGATGTCGAGCCGGCGGTGGTTAGAATCACGCCCGGTGCGTGCTGCCGTGCGGCGATCTGCCATGAGTCGTTGAGGACGGCGTCGTTGAGGATGCTGTCCTTGCTGGCGGCCAGCGTGGCGTGGAGGGCTTTGCCGATGCGCTCGGATGGCGTGATACGGACGAGCGCGGCGAAGATCCCGGCAAGCTCACGCGGACTCGCCGCGGTGAACACGCCGTCCTTGATGAATGAATCGGCTAGATTTTCATCGGCGGGGGCGCTGGAAATCGCGGCGCGGCGGAGGCCGCGATCTTCGGACGCGAGCGCGGATTGGACCGTGGCGGCATCGAGTGCGCCGAGGCCGTGGAGGGAGTAAAAGGCATGGACGGCGGCGGGAATGGCCTTGGATTTGACGATCACCCTGAGTTTTTCGGCAGCGCTGGATGAGCCGGATTCGACGATCAGGCGCTGGGCTTGGAGTCTCCAGAAAAGGTTGGAATGACCGAGGCCTTTGATGAGCGAATCGAGGTCGGTGGCGACGAGCTTTGGATTGGCATCGTCCTTGCTGCCTTTCGGATAGACGCGGAAGACGCGGCCGCGCGAGGTGTCGCGGAGAGGCGTCTCGTAAGCGTTTCCGCGGCCGTTCTTGGCGTCGTAGCCGGCCGATTTCACGTTGGGAGTCGGGTTGTGTTGGATGATGAGATTATACCAGTCAGCGATCCAGACCGCGCCGTCGGGGCCGGTTTCCGCAAAGACCGGGCCGGACCAGCCGTCGGCGCTGGAATAGAGGTTGTTAGGCAGCTGGCGGGATACGAAGCCCGCGCCTTTTGGCGTGACTTCGAACTGGCCGACGAGTTTGCCGGTGGGCTCGCAGACAAAGGCGATGTTTTTGCCGAAGCTCTCCGGAAAACGGCCCGAGGTGTAGAATGCGTGACCGGCAGCGGAGGTGTAGCGGTCGAGCTGGTCCACCTGCCGGATGTCCAGCGAGGCGGGGAAAAACAACGGGTTTTTATCGCCGGCGGGAGTGCGCG
The DNA here is from genome assembly GCA_945873305.1 of Akkermansia muciniphila. Lineage (GTDB taxonomy): Bacteria > Verrucomicrobiota > Verrucomicrobiia > Verrucomicrobiales > Akkermansiaceae > Luteolibacter > Luteolibacter muciniphilus_D. The sequence continues at coordinate 33,862 of CAMCCX010000007.1, read as the reverse complement.
GCTGGGCGACGCCGGATTTTTCGTAGAGCTCTTTGGCGAAGGTGAAATACCACGACGGGTTGCCGTTGGCGGTCGAGCCGAGGATGTCGAAGTCGGGGGTGAAGCCGAGGCCCCAGGTGTTGTTAGTCGTATTCTGGAGGAATTCGAGTCGGCTGCCGTCCGGCTTGAAACGGAACAAACCGGTGGAGAATTTGTGTTGCTGGCCGCCGACGCTGCCTTCGAAACCGGCGTAGCCCACGGTGGCGTAAATCCAGTTGTCGAAACCATAGCGGAGGTTGGAAACCCCGGCGTGGGTGTCGTTGGTCTTGAATCCGGTGAAAAGAACCTGCCTCACGTCGGCCTTGTCGTCTCCGTCGGTGTCCTTGAGGAATATCATGTCCGAACCGTTGGTGGAGACGAGCCCGCCGTGGACGAAGACGGCGGAGGTGGGAATGGAAAGCTTGTCGGCGAAGAGCGTGAACTTGTCGGCCTTGCCGTCGCCATTGGTGTCGTCGCAAATGTGGATGCGGTCGTGTCCGAGATTTCCCGCCTGGAGATTGTTCGGATAGTCCACGGTCTCGATGACGTAGGCACGGCCGCGGTGGTCCCAGGTGATGTGGATGGGGTTGACGACGTCCGGCTCGCTCGCGAAGAGGGAGAGCTCGAAGCCGTTAGGCACTTGCGCGAGCTTGATAGAATCGGCGGGGGAAAGCGGTTTCTGGCCGCTGGTAATGGTCTTGCGGTCGCGATAGCCGGGAAGGATCATTTCCTCGCTCTCCAGTTTGGGGAGATCCATCGCCGCGAGCTTGGCCCGGACTTTCTCGCCGACGCTCCAGAGGATGGCGCGGCGCAGGAGTTCATGGAACGCGGGCTGGCCCCAGCAGCGCATGTCGTGGCCGTAAGCGGTGTAGAAAACCTTGCCCTTGCCTTGAGCGCGGACCCAAGTCCACGGCTCCTTGTCGCGGAGTTGAAGGACGGTCCGATCATCGGTGAGGCGGTCGTGGACGTAGGTTTCATCCCAGGTTTCAAAGCCCGCATAGCCGCGCATCACCGGATGATCCGGGGCGACGCAGGTCGTGGTGAAAACCCCGGCGTCGTGCGATTTGAACCGACCGCCGACGAGTTTCACAAAGGCGTCGGAGCCGCCGAAACAGGCGGAGGCGCAATGGATCGGCAGAAACGCGCCGCCGTCATTGACGTAGCCGAGCAAGGCGCTTTCGCGGGCCGGATCCATCGCTTCGTTCTGCTGCCAATTGCCGTAGAGCATCACCCCATCGTAGCGGTCGAGGACATCGCGGCGGATGTCATTGAGATCCTCGGTGTAGGTTAGATTGATGCCGTCCACGCCGAGGGCTTTCTTCAGAACCCGGTAACGCTCGACCGGATCATGGCCGGGATGGTTCGCGGTGGGCGCGCCGAGGAACAGGATTTCCACATGGCGCGGTGCATCGGCCGATGGTTTCAAGGTCTGGGAATAGCCGAGTGCGGCGAGGAGAATCCCGAGCGTGACAAGGAGAGGTTTTTTCATATGCTGCGAATGCAAACGCGTTTTGATGCTCGTCTATTTCAGCGAAGGACTGCTTGTAAGATCGCGGAATTCTTGTGTAAGATCCCGCCAGATGACTCCTGATGACCGGTGCCGAATTTGGACGAAAAGCCTTCCACCCGGGCAGTTCCGGCATCTGTTTGACCATCTCCCGGGGACGCTCTTTTTCGCCAAGGATTGCGATGGACGCTTGATGGCGGGAAATCCGGCATTCGTGAAACGCTGCGGTTTTCAAACCGAAAGTGAAATCATCGGGCTCACGGACAGCTCGATTTTTTCTCCCCGTCTGGCGCAGAAATACCGCAAGGACGACGAGCGGGTCATCAGCACCGGCAAGCCCTTGCTGGGCATCATCGAGCTGTTTCCCAACCGGGGCGGGACGCCGGAATGGTTCGTCACCGACAAGCTGCCGCTGCACGACACCTCGGGAAAAATCTGCGGACTCTGCGGGACGGTCCGCAGCTACGAGGCCCAACGCGCGGCGATGCAGCCGTATCTCGAACTCGCGGCCGTGGCGGACCACTTGAAGCTTCATTTTCGCGAGAAACTCGATCTGCCCTCGCTGGCGAAGATCGCCGGCATGTCGGTGCGCCAGTTCGAGCGCAAATTCCGCGCCACGTTCCAAATGACGCCGCAAGACTACATGATCCGGATGCGGATCATCGAGGCCTGCGATCTGCTATTCCGCACCAACTTGCCGGTGACCACCGTGGCGCTGGATGCCGGATTCTACGATCACAGCGATTTCGCCCGCCAGTTCCGCCGCCAGATGGGGCAGACGGCGAGCCAGTACCGGCTGGAAAGGCGGCAACAAATCGCCGATCTGTCGCCTTGATTTAAACGCAAAATACTTGCGTGAGCAACAAATCCGGGCAAGTTGACGCCATGTTTCGCGTCTTGCTCACCACTCTCCTCCTGGGATTTGCTCCACTCGGCGCGGCCGGGTTGAAAATCGCGGTGCTCCACCCGCTTCTCGGGGATCTTGCCCGGCAACTCGGCGGCGGGCAGGTGGAAGTCGTCGATTTGATCGGCCCGAATGGCGACCCGCATCATTTCGAACCCAAGCCCGAGGATCTCAAAAGGGCCGATGGCGCGACGATCTATCTGGTCGCCGGAATGGGGCTGGAAAGTTACCTGCCGAAGTTGAAGGCGATCATCGCCAACAAGGCGACTCTGGTCGAAGTCGGGGCGACTTTGCCGGCGCTTGAAGGAGGCTGTGATCACGAGGGCCATGACCACGCCCACGAACATGAAATCGATCCGCATTGGTGGCACTCGATCGATCATTTCCGCCGGGCCACCGGCATTGTCGCCGAAGCCTTCGCCGCCGCGACTCCGGAAAATGCAGCCGTGTTTCACAAAAACGCGGAAATCTATCGAAGCCAGCTCGACGAACTCGAGCGTTGGGCAAAACGCGAGATTTCAAAAATCCCCCGGGACAAGCGCCATCTCGCGACGGCCCACGCGGCGTTCAATTATTTCTGCAAGGAGTTCGGCTTCACGGCGCATCCGGTGCAGGGAATCAACCGCGAGCAAATGCCGGATCCGAAGGAGTTGGCGGCGCTGGTGGCGGATTTGAAGGAGAACCAAGTCGTCGCGATTTTCCCGGAGAAAGAGTCGAATCCGAAGATCCTGAAAACCCTGACTCATGACACCGGCATCCGTCTCGGCGACCCCTTGATCGCCGACGGGACGGGTGGCCTGGGTTACGTGGCGATGGTCCGCCACAATGTGGAGGCCATCGTCAAGGGGCTCAACGACTGAGGCCCTCTGAGATCCAGCGCCGCCAAGCAGCGCCGCTGGATTCACCGGTGATCGAAATCAGACGCTCTTCGGCATGGCGACCCAGGCGCCATCATTCTCATTGCTCTTGATGCATGTCTCGATGAAGGCGAGGCCCATCCAACCGTCGTCAACGGTGGCGTACTTGCTTCCGTCGGTGGCGAATTTCTCACCGGCTTTCCATTTCCTGACGTCCGCTTCGAAGCAGCGGTGGAGACGGGCGAAGGCGTCGTGAAACGCCTCCGGATGGCCGGCGGGAATCGTCGGTTCCGCCATCAGATCGGCAGGGACGTCGTCCGGCAGGAAGCCGTCGCCCGCAGTGACCGCACCGCGCCAATAGACCCGGTCCGGTTGGTTGGGCAGATGGATGGTCAGGCGCTCGGGATCCTCCTGGCGCCAACGCAAGGTGCCTTTGGTGCCGGAAACGTCGATGCCGAGATCGTTCTTGTGGCCGATGCAAATCTGCGAGGCGCGGACCAATGCCTTGCCGCCATTGCTGAGCTTGCAGTAGATGGTGAAGTGGTCGTCGAGCATGCGCCCTTCGACGAAGGTTTCCATTTGTGCGGAAACTTCGGTGATTTCGAGGCCGGTGACGTAGCGCAACTGCATGAGGGCGTGGGTGCCGATGTCGCCGCCGCAGCCGGAGCCGCCCGCACGCTTGGGATCGACGCGCCAGCTGGCCTGCTGTTGGCCGGTGGCTTCCACCTTGGAGGCGAGCCAGCCCTGAATGTAGTAACTATCCACCCAGCGGACGTCTCCCAACAAGCCGCTCTCGACAATGTAGCGACTGAAGCGGGTGGTCCAGTGGCCGAGGTAGGTGTGGGCGACCGCGAAGGGCACGCCGAGTTCGCGGGAGGTCTTCACCAATTCGTCCGCCTCGGTGAGATTGAGGCAAAGGGGCTTCTCACAGAACACCGCGATGCCGGCCTTCATCGCCTTCATCGCAGGATCGAAGTGAACGAAGTTGGGCGTGACGATGAGGATGTAGTCGAGCTTCTCGTCGTCCGGCAGGGTCGCGTTGGCGGCGATCATCTCGTCATAGGACGCATAACCCTTGATCGGATAGGCCCAGTTAGCGGCTTCCTCGAGCGCGATCGCGGGATCAGGGAAAAGCGCTCCTGCGACGATCCGGCGAGTGCCGTCCATGTGGATGGCCTTCTGATGCGGATTCACGATGAAGGCACCCTTGCCTCCTCCGACCAGGCCGATATTGAGCGGTTTGTTGGACATGATGTATTTGGTTGTTTTGGTGGTGTGTTTTGGATTTTAAAAAATGCTTATTTCCCCTGCCACTCGCCGAAATTGCGGAATTTCGCGTAGCGCTCGTTGAGGAGCTGCTCGGTGGATAGAGCTGATAACTGCTCGATGTGGGAAATCACCTTGTCGCGGAAAGCGTTAGCAGAGGCCTGGTGGTCGTGGTGGGCGCCGCCGGTGGGCTCGGCGATCACGTCGTCGATGAGGCCGAGTTTCATGAGATCCGGGGCGACGAGTTTCATGGCTTCCGCGGCCTCGGGAGCGTGCTTGCGGTGCTTCCAAAGAATCGCGGCGCAACCTTCCGGACTGATGACGGAATAGTAGGCGTTTTCCATCATGATGACGCGGTCGGCGACGCCGATGCCGAGCGCACCGCCCGATCCGCCCTCGCCGAGGACGATGGCGATGACCGGCACCTTGAGCAGCATCATTTCACGGAGATTGAAGGCGATGGCTTCGGCGATGTTCCGCTCCTCCGCACCGATTCCGGGAAACGCGCCTGGAGTGTCGATCATGGTGATGACCGGCAGGCCGAATTTCTCGGCGATTTTCATCAGACGCATGGCTTTGCGGTAGCCTTCGGGATGGGCGCTGCCGAAATTGCGCTTGAGGTTTTCCTTGGTGTCGCGGCCTTTCTGATGGCCGATGATCACCACCCGCCGCCCGCCGATGCGGGCAAAACCGCCGGGCATCGACGCGTCGTCACCGATGTGGCGATCTCCGTGGAGTTCGCAGAAATCCGTGAAAGCCAGGGAGACGTAGTCGAGCATGAACGGACGGTTCGTGTGACGGGCGATCTGAACGCGCTGCCACGGGGTTAGGTTTTTATAAATCCCGGCCCGGGTTTCCGCAAGTTTGGTCTCCATGATGGAGATCTCGTCCGATAGGTCGATGTTTTGGGATGCGGACTTGGTGCGAAGTTTTTCGAGTTCGCGTTCGAGTTCGGCGGCGGGTTTTTCGAATTCGAGGAGCTGCATGGTTGAGGCAGGGAGCTTCAGGATTCAGCGGGCAAGATGCAAGACCAGAGATGAATCCGTCAACTGAGGGCCTTTTGAAGCGCTGCGAGGTAGGCTTTCCGCGGGAGTTCGTAGCCGCCGAATTGTTTGAGGTGCTCCGTCATCCACTGCGTGTCCAACAGGCTGAAGCCCGTTTCCCGCAAACGTCCGACCAGGGCGACGAGCGCGATTTTCGACGCGTCCGTTTTCCGGGAAAACATGCTTTCGCCGAAAAACACGCCGGGCAGGGCGACGCCGTAGAGTCCGCCTTGCAGGCCTTCCGCATCCCAGCACTCGACCGAGTGGGCGTGGCCGGCGGCGTGGAGCGCGCAGTAACTATCAAGAATCACCTCGTCGATCCATGTCTCCTCGCGCGACGCGCAGCCGAGCATGACCTCGCGGAAGGCGGTGTTCCAGCGGACCTCGAAGGGCTGGCGTTTCAAACTTTTGGCCAGCCCGTGCGGGATGTGAAATCGATCGTCCAGCGGGATCAAGCCGCGGCGTTCGGGGGAAAACCACAGGACCTCGCCGTCCTCCGCCATCGGGAACACCCCTTGCGCGTAGGCTTCCAACAGGATTTCCGGCGGGATGATCTTCGACATGCGAAGTGAGTTTGGCTAGTCGGCGGCGTGGCCGATGATCGTCGCGAAGGCGTTGTGGTCGTGGATGCTCTCATGGTTCACCGTCTTGACGGTGAAGGAGGAAACGCGCTTGTCGGCGCGCAACAGGGCGGCGGCATTCCTAACGACGTCCTCGACGAAGACCGGATTGTCGTAGGCCTGCATCGTGACGAAGCGCTCGTCGGTGCGCTTGAGCAGCGCGTAAACGGGAGCGGAGCCGGATTTCTCGGCGACTTCGATCAAGTCCTCGATCAGGATCAGTTCCCAGCCGCCGTCCTTCGCCTTCGGGCGGACTTCCAGGGTGACGTAGCCGCGCTGGTTGTGCGCGCCGTATTCGCTGATTTCCTTGCTGCACGGGCACAGCGTGGTGACGGGGACAGTGACGCAGAGCACGAAGTCATCGACGGTGCCGTTGGAGGTTCCTTTGAAAACACAATCGCAGCCGACCTTGGCGGGCGAGCCGGAGACGGGGGCCTTTTTCGTGACAAAATAGGTGAACGCCACCTCGATGTGCGCTTCCTCGGCGTCGAGGCGTTTTTTTAAATCGTGGAGGATATCCGGCAGCGTGCGCATGGTCACCTCGCCCTCGTGCTTGCTCAGCACTTCGAGGAAGCGGCTCATGTGCGTGCCCTTGAAATGGTGTGGCAGATGCACCGACATCGAGATTTTCGCGACGGTGGGAAACGCTTTCCCGTCCTGGTCGAGCACCTGGATCGGATAGCGGAGATCGGAAACGCCGACTTGGTCGATGGCGATGCCGCGGGTGTCGGGGGTCGCCTGGATGTCGGGCAATGCGGATTTCTGGGACATGATTCAGAGAGATTTTTCGTATTCCGCCCACGAGGAGGACGTTTCCCAGACGCGCACGCGGACGAGCCGGACGCCGGGCTGGAGTGGGTAGCGGGTATCGGTGCGCGCGGCATACGCGGCAAGGGCATTTTCCGTGTGGTCGAAAATCGTGCGCGCCATCAGCTCGGTGGTCGGGTCCTGGTTTTCGAAACCGATCACGCGGTCGCCGTAGCGGGCTTTGAAATCCGCGTAAGCCGGGTCCGCGGTGTTCATGCACATGGCGTGGTCGAAGCTGTCGAGCCACTCGCCGACGGCGTCCTTGATGATTTTGAAATCACAGACCATCTCATTGCCATCCAGCTCGTCCGCCTCGATGACGAACTCAACCTTGCGGGTGTGGCCATGCGGGAACCGGCACTTGTCAGGGTGCTTGGTGAGCATGTGGCCGTTTTCCACTTCGAGGGATTTGCAGATTCGATAAGGCATGGGGAAAAATTCAGTCGAGCGTCGGAAGCGTCGGAAGTGCCGGCGTTTGCTCGTAGCGCGTGGGATCCGGCAGGCCGGCGAGAATAAACGCCTCGCGCCGTTCGACGCAAGTTCCGCAGGTGCCGCAGTGGATCGCGCCGCCTTTGTAGCAGGACCAGGTTTCGGAAAAATCGATGCCGAGCTCCACGCCGCGGCGGGCGATCGCCGTCTTGTCCATGGCGATGAACGGGCGCAGCAGCTGGATTTTCGCGTAAGTCCCCTCGCTCATCGCGGTGGCCATCGCCTGCATGAACGGTTCGCGGCAGTCCGGATAGATCGCGTGGTCGCCGGAGTGCGCGGCGATCACCAGGCCTTCCGCGTCCACGCTTTCCGCGTAGCCGGTGGCGATGGCGAGCATGATGCCGTTGCGGAACGGGACCACGGTTTGCTTCATCGACTCCTCGGCGTAATGGCCGTCCGGGATCGCGCCGCCGGACTGGAGCAGGTCGGATTTGAACAGCTGGTTGATGAAATCCAGCGGGATGACCTGATGGAGAACGCCGTTTCTCTCCGCATGCAGTTTCGCGAACGGAATCTCGCGGGCGTTATGTTTGGCACCGTAGTCGAAGGACAAACACGCCACCACCTCGTGCGTGGCGATCACCTCGTAAAACGCGGCGACCGAGTCCATCCCGCCGCTCAGCAACACGCAGACTTTCATCTCGGCGTGTCCGGGTAGGTCGCTTCCGTCGTCAGCTGGATGCCGCCGCGCGGGGCGAACTCGCCGCGGACGACGATTTCCTGCGGCTTCATCGCGGCCACCAGATCGTCGAGGATCCGGTTGACGATTTCCTCATTGAAAGACGGCTGGTTCCGGAACGAGGCGAGGTAGAATTTCAAACTCTTCGTTTCCACGCAGACGTCGCCGGGGACGTAGCGGATGACGATTTTCGCGCTGTCCGGCTGGCCGGTGACCGGGCACAGCGAGGAAAATTCGGGACAATTCAGGGTGATCCAATAGCGTCGGCCGGGCCGCAGATTCGGGAAAACATCGAGTTCCGCCTCGTCGGGACTGGCAGGCAGACGGTTCTCGGATTTTCCGAGCAGGGACAGGTTCTTGAGATCTTCGCGACCGGGCATGGCCGGATTCTGAGACTCCCCGCCCAAAGGTCGAATCCTTTTTCCCCGGAAAAAGCCACCCTCTGATTTGGGGTTCCGCTCCGGGGTTCCTGCCCCGTTCCATTTGACCGCGACCGCGTCAGGAATCGCTCACGCCGGGTTTACCGGGCTTACCTTCCAGGTGATCTCGCTCCTTCTCCAAAACCTTTCGGCGCTCTTCATCCTTCCATTGGAAACGATCCTGCAACCTCGAATCCAGGTCAGGGGCTTGGATTCGTGCGATACCATCCTCATGCCGGATTTCCAACCCGACATCGGTCACCCGCGTGATCGTCGCCTGCAAGTATTCACGTCCATTGCGCACTTTGAGATTACCAAGGTTTTCACCAACTGCCGCCAACCATGTCTTGCGGCGGTAATCCGCGCGGTAAAATGAAAAACCCCCGTCCTGCGATGCAAGCGCCTTGCGAAGTTGGCCCCGCATTTCCATGAGAGCAACTTGCCGCCGATCCATGGCTTTCAATTCCTCGGCAAGCAGCCGTCCTCCCCCAGCCCCTGGTTGTGGTTTAGATCCTGATTTCTTCAAAATGCGGGACCGCTCGTCATGCAAAGCAGTCAAATGCTCCAGCTCCATGGCATCCTGCCTGATTTCCCTTTGGATTTTAACAACCCCCGAAGAAAATTTCAACCGGCGATCAACCAACAGCGAGAGACCAACTCCCGTCATGACCAGCACAATGATGCCCACCAAAAAGGTGAAAACTCCGCGATGTTCTTCTGCAGATAACATCGCGAACCAGCTACTTGGATAGATCGGCCCTCATGCGAGCTATATCCGCCAAAAGTGCCGCTAGAGCGCTCTGCTTATTGGCAAGCTGCGCCCTCATCTGGGGTGCGTTGCTGATGCTCTTCTCAATCTCTTTGGTAATTGCCGCTTCAAGACTCTCTATCTCGTTACTCAGTGACTCGGTCCGTGATTCTTTGAGCGCAATCGAGCGGAGTGTCTTCTCCCTTATGGCCTCAGCATCCTTTGCTGCTTGTTCCGCAACCTGGCGATCAGAAGCCAGATTCGCAACCGACACCGCGGCTTCATGCTCATTCCATGCCACTTGTTCTTGAGTAACAGCCTCGGCTTTTTGCTTCGGATCGAACTGGTAATAATCCTGCATCGCCGCTGGCAGATCTTCAAAAGGGATCCGCTTATGGCCATCGTCATGACGAATCTGGATACCCACCGCAGTCACCCCCCGAATATTCACGTTCTTGTAAACGACTCCACCTTGAGTTTGGAGAGTATCCATTGATTCCCCCTTGGCTTTGCTCCTGACGTGGGCGCGGTATTGGTTCTTATAGTCCTCGAATGCCCTCTCGCCGCGAACGGCCTCAGCCTTCCTGGATTGAATGTTTCCTCCAAGGGCAACAATACGCTCTTTGAAAACCGGGGTGCCCCGCTGCAGACTATTCAATTCTTTGGTCCATTTAATGCGCTCAGGAGCGTCGCCGAGCGATTTCACTCCTCGTTCGAGGGCTCCTTTGGAAAATTCGATGTCCTTCGCTTGATGAGCAATTAGAGACTCAATCGATTGATCACCACCCTGAAAGCCCTCATCAGTGGCCACCATGAACAACAGCCCGAATCCAAGTAACACGATCAATGCCATCACCATGCCTATCACTCCCGGCCCACGGCCACTCGACATCAGATCACTGAAAGACATGCTTTTCTGTTTCGAGGGTTTATTTGATCTGATACTTTGCCCGGTATGCGTCAAACTCGCTTTGTAGAGCGCGCTTTCGAGCCTCCAGATCGGCCACTTCATTTTCAAGGCCGGCGACTTCAGCGGCCTGCTTCTCGGCAAGCTGCTTAGCCACCGCCAAATCAGCCGAAACGTCGGGAGGAAGATTTTTCAATTTCTCATCAATCAAGGCGAGTTCCCCTTTCAAGCGGGCGATTTCGGCTTTCTGCTGCTCCCGTTTTTCCACCAGCTTCAGATCATCGCTGCATGAAGCACAGGCGAGGGCGACGAGGATGAGAATAGAAAATGAGCGGCGGCTGGACATCATGGAGTCGGGGAAAGGGCTGTATCGGCGAAAGATCGGCATCTCGGTATCATGACAGGCGACGCGCAGCCGGTCCCGGTCGAGCGGGTGAACTGAGGAAAAGGAGCTCGGACGGAAACCGCACTCCGAAAGTCATTCCGGTAGCTCGGGGTGCTGACATAAACGTTCCGATAAGTCGGCTGATAGGTCCGGTAACCCGAGTAATACCTAGAGTATCCCCAAGATCTGTTGCCGCTGATGGTCGCCGGTTGGGCAAGCGCCCGGGTTGATGACGCCATCGCCTGTTGGGACGCGAGTTGTGACCGCCTTTCCCGCGCGGCTTGGTCTTCGCGTCTGGCGGTTGCCTTGTCGGCTTTTTGCTGCTCGTGGACGATTGCCATCCGGTCATCCACCCAGCGCTCGTACAAGGCCGCCTCCCCGGCCTCCTTCCCTGTCGCCGCGAGCGCCAAATCCGCTTCCAAGCCGAAAATCACCTGCTGCTCGGGGGTCAAATCCGCGAACCGCAACCTCGCGGATCCGTCCGCATGCCGGATGGTCACCCCGGCGTCATCAATGGCCGAAACCTTCACCTTCTCGAAGGTCCGACCGGACACCAGTCGGAGCGTTTCGAAAGAAGCTCCCATCGCGCGATGACGCTGGTCACGGATCGTCGAGGCCCGGAATTCGGCCTGCCCTCCCTCCAGCGAGGCCACCTCATTGCTCAAAGCCAGTTGTTGCTGGCGCAACACGCGCAGCGATGAAGTCGCGGCATCCATCTTCAACCGCAGCCCTTCGAGCTCCTCGAAGTCCTCCGTGTAAACCTGTTCGAGGCGGTATTTCTTCAGTTCCAGTTGTTGGCTGAACTCGATTCTCTCCCGCTCGCCCTCCCACCACTCCGCTTGCCGGCCACCCCTCTCACAACTCACCGACAACGCTGCCGCCGCGGCAACAGCCGCACAAAGAAAGAACTTCATGACCGAGGTTGAAATCATCGACCCGAACAGACTAACAAACCTGTTTTCGTTGCGTCAACGGAATTCTCGGGGTTTTTCCGGGAGGATGCATTGAGGGTCGTTCCGCTGACAGGTGCCAGTTTACCCAACTCCAACTCCTCCACCCCGACGCTCACATAAGCCTGAGGAGGTGGCGGGGGCGGAATCAGGAGCGCGTTCATTTTGAACGCTAGGTGGGCTGGACATTCTGTCCAGCATTCCACGGTGAAACCGCCCGACACAATGTCGGCCTGACACAGTCGATAGGATATCGACACTCCTTGCCGCGGAACTCAAGGAAGGCCGAGCGGCAAAAACGCTCCATGCCGCGGCACGCCGTTGAACGCCAGGTCCAGCCCGAGGCGCTGCCACATCCCGGCCACCGCACGGCCGAGAATTTCCACGTCGCCGCGCGCGTCGTGGCGGCGGATGCCCTGCTGGTCGATGCGCAGGCGTGAAATGAGGTGGTCCAGAGAGTGGCCGGTGCCGCGGGTTTTGCCGAACAGCATCTTCGACATGTGGATGGAGTCGATGCTGTGGACCTCCCGCATGGGCAGGCCGTGGCGGCGGCAGGTAGCTGCCAGGAACTTGCTGTCAAACCGCAGGCCGTTGTGCGCGATGAGCGTGGAATCCCCCGACCAAGCGGCGAACTCGCAGAGCACTTCCTCCGGTCGGTTAGCGTTAGCCACGTGGCGGTTTCCCACGCCGGTGTAACTCTCGATGAACGAGGAGATCGGCCGCCGCGGTTTCGCGAAACGGGCAAAGGTTTCCTCCGGGCACAACCAGCCAGCCGTAAAACGCATCGCCGCGATCTGGATGAACTCGTCGTGCTCCGGGTCCAGCCCGGTCGTTTCCAAGTCATAGACCACGAAGGTTTCACCGGCGTGCTGACGGTCCGTCCAGTAGAACGAATGCCGGCACTCGGGGCAGTCCACGCGCGTTCCCATCGCGGACTTGGGTCCGGTCAGGCTGTTTTTGCACTCTGGGCAGAAGGCTTTCATCAGCCCATCGCTTTCTCCATCAGCTTGTTCATCCGGGAAACCGTGTCGCGGGCGTCCTCCAACAGACCGGCGGCGATCAGCGAGTTGTCGAGCAGTTGCAGCGCTACCAGCTTCGCCAGCTCGGGATTGGAATCCTTGGCCTCGGCGAGCTTCTTGACGAGCGGATGGCGCGGGTTGATTTCCAGCTCCACCTTGATCTCGTCTTTGAAATTCTCGTCCATCGCCTTCATCATCTGGCGCATCTGCGGGCTCATGCCGTCCGTCGGGACCAGCGCGATCACCGGGCTGTCCACCAGCCGCTTGCCGCTTGCGACGGCAGTCACGCGGTCGCCGAGCTCCGCCTTGAGGAACTCGCACAGCGCGGCCGTCTGCTCGTCGGATAGAGCGTCGCCTTCCGGCGCGTGCTCTTCCAACTCCACCCCGCCGTGGCGGATGGAAACGAGCTTCTTGCCCTCGAACGCGCCGAGCGACTCGACGACGTATTCGTCCACCGCGTCGGTGAAATAGATCACTTCCAATCCGCGCGCCTTGAACGCCTCGACGTATGGGCTGCTCTCCACCTGCTCGCGGCTGCCGCCGACCAGATAGTAAATCGATTCCTGCCCGTCCTTCGCCCGCGATATATAGTCGGAGAAGCCGCAGACCGCGCCGGATTCTGTCAGAGACGACTCGAAGCGCAGCAGCTTGGCCAGCGCGTCGCGGTTCGGATAGTCGGTGGCGATGCCCTCCTTGAAGAAGCGGTCGAACTTCTTGTAGAAGCCGCGGTATTTTTCAGGATCGGCCTCGGCTTCCTTTTCAAACATCTTGATCACCCGCTTGCTGATGACCGCGCCGAGCTTGCGGATCAGCGCGCTGTCCTGCATCGATTCCCGCGAGATGTTGAGCGGCAGGTCCGCGCTGTCGACGACGCCCTTCATGAAGCGCATCCAGTCGGGCAGCAGGCCCTTCGGCTCGGCGTCGATGAGCACTTTCTTCGAGTAAAGCGAGACGCCGCCCTCGACCTTGCCGAAGCCCATGCGCTCGGGATTCTCGCTCGGCGCGAAGACCAGCGCGTTGATCGCGATCGGCGCATCGGCGCTGAAATGCAGGCGATAGGCCGGCTCGTCGAAGGCCTTGCACGCGAATTGATAGAACGCCTTGTATTCGTCTTCGGAAATCTCGGACTTGTTCTTCAGCCACAACGCTTCGACCTCGTTGATGCGCTTGCCGTTAAGGAAAATCGCGAAGCCGACGAAATTGCTGTAACGCTCGATGAGGTGCTTGATGCGGGTCTCCTCGGCATACTCGGCGAGCTCCTCCTTCAGGTGCATCACGATTTTCACGCCGCGCGATTGGCCGGAGGAATCCTCGATTTCATAACCGGTCTTGCCGTCGCTGATCCAGACGAGCTCCTCGCCCTCCGCGCGCCAGCTGCGGGTGTGGACTTTCACTTCGTCCGCCACCATGAACGCCGAGTAAAACCCGACGCCGAACTGGCCGATCATGTTGCCCGGCGTGCTGCCGCTGTCCTTCACGGATTTGAGAAACGCCTTGGTCCCCGAGTGGGCGATGGTGCCCAGGTTTTTCACCAGTTCCTCGCGGTTCATGCCGATGCCGGCGTCGGAAATCGTCAGCGTTTTCGCCTCGGCATCGGTGGTGATGTGGATTTCCAACGGTAAGGTCGGCTCGTGCACGTCCTTCTCGGTCGCCTCGATGTGGCGGAGTTTTTCCATCGAATCCGAAGCGTTGGAAATCAGCTCGCGGAGGAAAATCTCCTTGTCGGTGTAGAGGGAGTGGACCACCAGATCGAGCAATTGCTGGATCTCGGCTTGGAACGTGTGTTTTTCGACGGTTGTTTCGCTCATGGTAAAATGGGATGGAGGTTCGCTGGAAAGGCGGGACCATAGCGGGCTGAAGCCGGGTGTCAAAAGTTCGCTACCTCAAAAAGCCGATGCCACTTCCCAGCATGGAATCCCACGCCTTGATCGCAAGCACACGCCCGTATCAAGCCCTCTCGCGCCTTCCTTCCATTTCCCTTCGCCCCACCGCCCACCGCTTCTCCCTGGCTACTCCAGGGATAATGACAGCAGGCAATTGCCACGGTTGAATGCTGTAAAGTTTTCCACTGGTAAATTTTGCAATTCAAAACTTTCCTGGAATCGGTAAGTACCACCATAACCTATGGAAAAACGCCGCACCTTCCGCACCGAGCGGGAATTGTTTCACGCCGACACCTGTGAGCCGCTCAAGCGGGCCGCAGCTCTTGACGTCTTGCGCCTTGAAGCGATCAGCCGGGGCGCATACCCGGGCACCCACCTGCCGGGAAATGAGTTGAAGGGGCTCTGCATGGCGGGCTATTGGAACGCACCGGGAAAACAGGATTGGGGACTCGGCTGGCACTGCAACGAGGGCATCGAAATCGGCTATGTGTCCGCCGGACAGCTGCCCTTTGGAATCAACCAAAAGTCCCTGACGGTGGGGCCGGGCGAGCTGACCATCACCCGGCCGTGGCAGCGACACCGGGTGGGCGATCCGAACGTGCCGGCCTGTCATTATTCCTGGATCATCCTCGATGTGGGCGTGCGCCGTCCCAACCAGCCGTGGCAATGGCCGAAGTGGTTGCTTCTCCCGAAATCCGGACTCGAACGGCTCACCGAAACGCTCCGGCAGAACGAAGATCCGGTCTGGCACGGCGACCGCCGGATCGGCGATTGTTTTTCGCGGCTCGACGAGATCGTCGCACGCGGGGTGGGCGAGATGAATCTGGCGCGGCTAAAGATCATCATCAATGAGTTGGTGGTCCTGCTGGCCGAGTTGCTGGAATTCAACAATCCCCAGCTCGACGCGTCGCTGTCCGGCAGCGATCGGACCGTGCGCCTGTTTTTGGAAAGCCTCACCCACCGGCTGGACGAGCCGTGGACCTTGGAATCCATGGCGGAGGCCTGCGGACTGGGTCGCTCGCAGTTCTCCACGCTCTGCAGGAAGACCACCAATCTAACTCCAAGCTCCTATCTCGGCCAACTCCGGGTGGGAAAAGCGGCCGCATTGCTCACAGCGGATTTGCCATCGAGCATCACGGAAATCGCCTTCCGCTGCGGTTTCCAGTCCAGCCAATACTTCGCCAAAGCCTTCCGCGACCGATACGGCCTCCCCCCAAGCGAATACCGCCAGCACGGCGGCGGGGCGACGAATTCAGTTCGCAGATGAACCGCCTGTTACGGTTCAGCTCTGTTTCCAGTCCCCGCGGACCGGGTGGCTCATTTGCTCATTGAGCGGCTCCGGCGATACGATGCGGTAGGCTTTGGGATCCCATACGACTTCTTGCCCGGACTTGATCGCCATCAATGAGAGGTGACTAAAAGCATCGGAACGCACGGCATCTTCGATCGGCGCGATGGACGGAGTGCGATCACGGACGGACTCCACGAAGGATGCGTAGTAGTTGTTCCGATGGAGCACGCGCTTGTCGCCTTCACATTCCTTCAATTTGAGCCACTCCGGATTGCTGGCCTCCGCTCCTCCGCGGTTCAGGCTTACCCAGCCCTTGGAACCGAAGAAAGTGGTGCCATCACCCGGAACGCTTTTCCGGTATTTGCTCACGATGGGTTGCGCGTGATTGGTGCTCATGAAATGCATCGGCATGCCGCCGGCGAACTTGATTTCCACATCCCAGGTGGCGCAGTTGTTGAACAACCCATTGGGCGTTGGGAAATCCCCCGTGCCGCGGAAACTAACCGGACCTTGCTGGTCGTAGTTCTGGCCCCAGATCGCGATGTCCAACGGATGCGCTCCCCAACCGGCGATGAAGCCAATCGAGTAATCGGAACAATACCACGAAGCCGGGCTGGTGATCCGGTCCTTGCTGCAGGGTTTCATCGGCGCGGGGCCGATGTATAGATCGTAGTCGAGGCCGTCCGGCACCGGGATTTCATCGAGTGACCCGCCGCCTGTGCCAGAGGGTGCCCAGACCTCGATGCGTTGAAGATCGCCGATGTAGCCGTTGAGGACCAGCTCAACGCCACGCTTGAGAATTTCCTGACTGCGCTGCTGGGTGCCGTATGGAAAGATGCGCTTCTCCTTCTGACAGGCCTCCAACATCGCGCGGTTCTGATTGAGCGTGTATCCTAACGGTTTTTCAATATAGACATCCTTGCCCGCCCTTACAGCTTCCAGTCCGATCGGCACATGCCAATGGTCGGCGGTGGCGATGATCACCGCGTCGATGGACTTGTCAGCGAGCAGCTCGCGGAAATCATTGTAGAGTTTCGGCTCGTGGCCTTGGGAGGCCTTCACCTGTCCGGCGGCGGCCTCGCGACGCTGGCGGAAGGGATCGGCGATGGCGACGCTCGTTGCGCCCTTCACCCCGAGGAAATTCTGGAGCAAGCCGGAACCCTGGCCGCCCACGCCGATGTGGCCGAGGCGGATGGTGCGGCTTGGAGCGTCCGCCGCGGAGGCGCGGCGGGAGGTCAGGATGAATGGCGCTGCGAATGCGGCGGTGGATGTGGCGAGGAATCGACGTCGTGTGGTGGTGTTCATGGGATGAGTCGTTAAGTTTAGGAAGCGGACCATTTGCGCAGGCGTTCTGCGGAAACCTTGACGGCTTCTTCGCCAGCGATTTCCAGAGTGGTGGGACCGTCGAATCCGTGTGAGAGAAGTTCCTTCACGATGGCCTCGATGCCTACGACGCCGTCGCCGAGCGGAATGAGCCCCATGCCGCAGCCGAACTGGGTGCCGCGTTTGGGCAACCATTCTTCCGGCATGTCTTTCCAATGCACGTGTTTGATGCGCGAGCCGAAGGTTTTCACGAACTGGAGTGGATCGCCGCCGCCGAGCCAGGAGTTGCCGGTGTCCAGGTTGATGCCAACGGTTTCCTCGTTGCCGAGCGCGTCGAGGATGCGGGACATGCCGTCCACGGTGTCGGTGAGGATGCCGTGCGGTTCTAGCAGGAGATCGATACCGAACGTCTTCGCCCAGCGGATCGGCTCGTGGAGTTTCTCGCGGATGCTGAAGAGGCGCTGGTCGTCGGTGAGGTGGTGGCCGAAGTCCGTCTTCGGATCGCCCTCGGTGGTGATGACCTGTTTGACGCCGAGAAAATGGGCGAGCTTGATCGCCTTGATGATTTCCGCCGTGGCGTAGCGGTCCGGCGAGGTGGGATCGAGCAAGTTCGCGTGAGCACAAACACTGGTGAGCGTGAGATTGAACTCGTTGACCATGTCGAGGATGGTCGCCGGATGGGAGTCCAGGCTGAACGAGGCGGAAAATCCGTATTCGGTGCCGAGCGTGGCGCCGTCGTGATTGTCCGTTAGGTCCGCGTAGTCGAAGCCGAGTTGGCGGATGAGTTCGAATTGCCGCCGCATGGGCGAGAACGGTTGGATGAGGGCGAAGCAGCCGATTTTCATGGTTTGTGGGGTTGGTTCAAATGGTTCATGGTTTCGCAGGTGCGGCGAAGGTGTGGCAGACCGTTTCGATTTCCTTGATGGACATCGGTTTGGAGTGGATCAGGACGCGGTAGCTGAGTTTCAACGATTGCCCGGCGGCGAGGTCCAGTGGCTCATTGAACAAAACGGCCGGACTGAAGAAACTCATCGGCGGGCTGTCATGCACATACCATGGCGACGGGTGGCGCAGGTTGTCGGGATGATCGCAAATGGCGATTCCCCCGCCGGGACTGGAAAAATCAACCCAGCTCGCGCCTTGCCCGTGGCTGCCGGCCGCACCGGTTTTCCCTTCGCTCGTTAGGATCGACCATCCATTAGAATCGACAGGAAGCCTCAGCGACAAGCCCGCATAGCCGCCATAGGGCTTGCCGTTCTCCTCATTCGGCAGAGGAGTGCGCCCCAAGGTGACGGGGGCGTTTCCCGCGGTGAACTCGCTGGTCCAGTCGATCCGATACCGGCCTTCGGCATCCGGTTGGGTGATGGAGAGCTTGCGCAGTTCCGTCATGACCGCGGCCTGGCCGGGCGGGTGGTAGCTGAAGCGCAACTCTGCGCTCGCTCCGAAATCGCCCCGCGGGTCGACGGTGGCACCGGTTAGTTCCGTGACGCCCTCGCTGGTGTGGGTTTCCCGATCCTCTTCCCAATAATTCAGGCCGTTGATCCATTTCCACGACCACCAAAGGCCGCGATGCCAGGGATGATCGGGAGGCTCGAAGCTGGTTAGAGCCTTGCCGTCCACCGTCGAGAGCGGATGGAAATAGGACTTGGGCCGGGCCGGATCGAAGACCAGGCACCAGATCGTCTTGCCGCCGTTAGACAATGCCAGACTGGTGTCGGTCCGCAGCCATGAATAGCCGGGGCGCGACGCATCCTCCTTCGTCGCGGGCCAGTTCTTGGCGGGCGGAATGGTCACCTTGCCGGTGGCGGCCCACTCGGTGCCGCGCTGGAGCAGGGTTCTCCAAGCGGGATTGCCCATCGCCTCGGCATCGTGGCCTAGAAAAATCGCGAAGCCGCGCCCGCCGCCGGATTCCGTGGTGAACATGATGTTTTCGGGTTTTCCGCTGCCCTTGAACGCGGGGTCCGGCGTCACCGAGGCGAGCGCCTTTGCTCCCCGCGCGACGGCGATTTTCTGCCAGAACTCATCGCGAATCCAAAACGGCGCGAGGCCTTGGGTGATCGGTGACTCCTCGCCGGAAAAGGACAAGCGGTTCACATGGATCGCACCGTGACTGGTGCCGTCTCTCCACGTGCCGCAGGCGAGATTTTGAAACTCCGCCCAATCGTAAAACCCCGAGCTGCCCGCATGCACGATCACCAGTCCCCTCCCCTTGGCCATGTGATCGAGGAACGCCTTCTTCGTCTCCGCACTCCACTCACCCTTGGGCGCGTCCTTGCCGAAGGTGTTGAAATTGCTCAAAACCACCGCATAGGGCGCAAAAGATCCAGTCGTCATGGCGAAGACGTTTTCCTCAACATCCACGCTAAACCGCCCGCTTTCCTCCAGTGCGGCGCGGATCGCGGGTGTGGTGGTTTTCCAATCGTGGTTGTTCGCCCCGCTCAGGATGAGGACGCGCGGTTTAACGTCGGCAGCGGTGCCAAAACAGGACAACACGGCAAACGCGAGGCAGATGCGCAGTAGGTTCATGACTTGGAATCCTACGTCGCGAAACAAGCGGATGCTTGCGAAGTCCACCACTGGTAAATATCGCACATTGGGATTGTCACGGAAAAACGCGGTTACCAATTTCCGCGAATTTCAACGATCCGTCATGTTCGCTGGCGGGTGTGCACGGTTCGTGCTTCATTCCTGCCGAATGCATCGGGAAAAACTGCGACTCGCTGAAGATAAAGCGGGTGAGAAGAAATGGCGGCGTTGGGGACCCTTCCTCAGCGAACGCCAATGGGGGACTGTGCGGGAGGATTATTCGGACCACGGCAACAGCTGGGCGAGTTTTCCGCACGACCATTCCCGCCGCCGCGCCTACCGCTGGGGCGAGGACGGATTGCAGGGCTGGACCGACCGCCAATGCCGGATCTGCTTCGCCCCGGCGCTGTGGAACGGCAACGACACCATCCTCAAGGAGCGCCTCTTCGGACTCGGTGGCAACGAGGGGAATCACGGTGAAGACGTCAAGGAGTGCTACTACTACCTCGATTCCACGCCCACCCACTCCTACACCAAGGCGCTCTATAAATACCCGCAGGCCACCTTTCCCTACACCGCGATCCGCGAGGGAAACCAGGCCCTCGGCCGCAACGGCCCCGAGCTCGAGATCGCCGACATGGGCCTTTTCGACGACGGAAAATATTTCGACGTCGTCCAGGAAGTCGCCAAGCGCAGCCCTAACGACATCCTGTGGCGCATCACCGTGACCAACCACGGCAAGAGATCCGCGCCCATCCACGTCCTGCCCACGCTCTGGTTCCGCAATGTCTGGAGCTGGGAGAACAACCGGGAAATGCCCGTGAACAAGCCCGGCATCACCGCGGACGGCGCGGCGGTCACCGCCCGCCACGAATCGTTAGGCGATTTCCGGCTGCTCGTCGATTCGCCGGATTTCCCCGCCGGCGTGCCGTGGCTCTTCACCGAGAACGAAACGAACTGCGAGAGCGTCTTCGGCACGCCCAATCCCACGCCCTACGTCAAGGACGCCTTCCACCGCTACCTCATCCACGGCGAAAAAGGCGCGGTCTCCCCCACCCGCTCCGGCACCAAGGCCGCCGCGCATTTGAAGTTCATGATCCCCGCCGGAAGATCCATCACCGTGCGCTGCCGGCTGCACTCGCTCAAGGAGTCTAATGGATTTGACGGGTTCCAGGAATTCGACGAGGTCTTCCGCCAGCGGATCGCCGAGAGCGATGAGTTCTACGACGAGGTCATCCCCAAGGGCATCTCCCGCGACGAGCGACTGATCTGCCGCCAGGGCTACGCCGGCCTGTTATGGACCAAGCAGTTCTTCCACTACGTCATCGAGGACTGGCTGAAGGGCGAAAACGGCGAGCCGCCATCCGAAGCCCGGCTCAAGGGCCGCAACGCGGACTGGCGGAACTTCCACGCCCGCGACATCCTCTCGATGCCGGACAAATGGGAATACCCGTGGTTCGCCGCGTGGGACACCGCCTTCCACATGATCCCCTTCTCCGCGGTGGACCCGGATTTCTCCAAAGACCAGCTCCTGCTACTGCTCCGCGAGTGGTACATGCACCCTAACGGCCAGCTCCCCGCCTACGAGTGGAACTTCTCCGACGTCAATCCGCCGGTCCACGCATGGGCCGTCTGGCGGGTCTATAAAATCGCGGATGAAAAGGGCAACCGCGACCTGTTATTCCTGGAGCGCGCCTTCCAGAAACTGCTGCTCAACTTCACCTGGTGGGTCAACCGCAAGGACGTCGAAGGCCGCCACGTCTTCGGCGGAGGCTTCCTCGGCCTCGACAACATCGGGGTCTTCGACCGCTCCCACTCGCTTCCCGGCGGCGGGCGGCTCAACCAGGCGGATGGCACCGCGTGGATGGCTTCGTTTTGCCTGACGATGCTCTCGATGTCGCTCGAACTCGCGCTGGAAAAACCCGCCTACGAGGACATCGCGTCGAAATTTTTCGAACACTTCGTCAACATCTGCGACGCCATCAACTCGCTCGGCGGCACCGGTCTCTGGGACGACGACGACGGATTCTATTACGACCAGCTCATCATCAACCACCGCGAGCCCATCCCGCTGCGCATCCGCTCGCTCGTCGGCCTGCTGCCGATGTGCGCGGTGACCGTCATCAAACAGAAAACCATCGACGCGCTGCCGAGTTTCCGCAAGCGGATGGACTGGTTTCTCGTCAACCGCCCGGACTTGTTGAAATACATCACCGTCCGCCGCGTCCATGGAAACAAGAACCCTGGACGCTGCCTGCTCGCCATTCCCTCCGAGGCGCGGCTCCGCAAGAGCCTCGCCTACATGCTCGACCCCAAGGAGTTTCTATCCAATTTCGGCATCCGCTCGCTCAGTAAGGCCCACGAGGAAAAGCCGTTCGTCTTCGAGCACCACGGCCAGCGCCACGAGGTCCCCTACACGCCGGGCGAGGCCACCACCGACATGTTCGGCGGCAACTCGAACTGGCGCGGGCCGATCTGGTTTCCTATCAATTTCCTCATCATCGAGGCGCTCGAACGCTACGATTATTTCTACGGCGACACCTTCAAGATCGAGTATCCCACCGGCTCGGGAAATCTCATGACACTCCGCCAGGTCGCCATCGACCTGTGCGACCGCCTGATCTCGCTGTTCCTGCCAGACAAGGAAGGCTACCGCCCCTGCTTCGGCGAGGCCGGGCGCTACAGCGACGTCAGTCACTGGCAGGACCTGCTGTTATTCCACGAGTATTTCCACGCCGAAACCGGCGAAGGACTCGGCGCGTCGCACCAGACCGGCTGGACCGCGCTCGTCGTCCGCCTCGTCCGCGAGCGCCGCGAGAAACTCACCCACTCGCTGAATTTCGCCGCGCCCGCCAGCGAAGGAATGTGATCCGGCTGTCTCAGCCGGATTATTTCAAAACCTCCAGTTTCAGATCCTCCGAGTTCCCTCTCAGCTCGGGCGCGTACATCGCCTCCGCGGTCGCGGGCAGCGCCTTGTAAATCCCCGGCGCCTCGGCGCGGAGCTGATAGCGCAGCGTGTGGGTCCCGCGTGGCAGCGCGCGGATGAAAAAGTCCACCGTCCGGTCGCGCGGCTCCATGTAGGCGCTGAATCCGTCACCGCCGCCGACGTAACCGCTCAGCGCGTCGAGCGCCTCGAATCCGGCGGCCTTGGCATCGGAGAAAATCAGATACTCGTAGTCGTTCTTGCTTTCGAGGATCAGTTCCACCTCCACGCGGTCGCCGGAAGCGAGTTTCGCACCGTCCGCCAGCGCTTCCCGGCGGAACCGCTCGACCTGTTGTTTTGCGATCAATCCGCTGGAATCAGGCACCTCGGTTTCCTTTTCCAAGGCGATGAGTTTGGAAATGCGGCGCTGGACCTTCACCTCCAGCCCGGCGGCGCGAAGTTTGTCCTCAAGGGTGAAGACTTCCAGATAGGCGTTGGCATAAAGCGTGCCTTTGCCGGACTTTCTCAGTTCAACCTCGTGTTTCCCCGTGGTCACGGCATCGCCCGTTAGGGCGACCGTGCCGTCGAAGGTGAAGAGGTTTTCCCGGTTGATGGAGACCTTGCGCAGCGATTTCCCGTCGAGCAGGACATCCACTTCCATCTCCGGCACGTCCTCGCCGCTGGCCTTGAAATAGCTGGCGATCGCCTCGACCGCGAACGCGGTGTCGCGGGTGGATTCCCAGTAACTCGCGTGTTTGCGGTTGTTCACCAGATACTTCACCAGGCCGCGCGTGTCCGCGTCCTGCGGCTTCACGGCGGCGAGCAGTTTGAGATACCACGCGTGCGCCTCGACCTCGCTGCCATACCAGTTCCACCAGAAATTCGTGTTCTGGAGGTCGAGGTAAGCCGTCTGGTTTTCCGCGTCGCGCTTGAGGTATTGGGAAATGATTTTCATCACTTCATCGCGCCGCGCCTCGTCGCCCTTGCGATGATGTTCGAGCCCTAGCAGGCACTTGGCGTAAACCGGCAAACTGACGCGGTCCCGATAGAGGAAGGCCAGCATCGGCTCCGAGTCGCGCGCGGCCTTGCCGAGGACGAGTCGGACAAACGCATCCATCGCGTCGCAAGTGGACTTCTCATACTTGTTCGAGTCCTTGATCTTTTTGCCTTCCTTGCGCAAGGCCTCGCGCTCGACGTGGAGTTGGAGCGCGGCGGTTTGCTTGCGCTCGTAGGCCATCAGCCAGGCGATGCCGGAGTTGAGCATGGCATCGGGAATTTTCGCGCCGTTCTGCTTCGCGACTATCAAGCCATGCGTCACGACCGCCGTGGTGTGCGGATAGGAGGTCTCGCCGTAGCCGGAAAACCAGCCCCAACCGCCGTCGGCGTTCTGCATCGACATGAGTTTCTCGATCCCCTTCGCGACCATCCTCTCCATCTCCACCTCGTCGAAGACCGGGTTCGTCTGCCATTGCTTCCACTGCGCCGCGCGGTCGGCGGCATTGCCGAGTTCCTGCGGGTTGAGGTTGGTGCGCTTCGCCTTCACTTCGGCGAGGTTGATCTTGAGATCGCGCAGCATCTGTTGGGCGATCACGGCCGGCACGAAGCGGTTCAGCGTCTGCTCGGTGCAGCCGTGCGGATAGCTCGCCAGATAGGGAATCGCATCCACCACCGCGCCGGCGATGGTGGGTGAGAAGCGGACGGTTAGCTTCGATTGGTCCGGCCGCCGTTGCTCCGGCACTTCGATTTGGATTTTCGCGGAATCCGCACCCGGTTCGACCGCGCGGCTCCACGCGTCCTGGCGCGCCATGCCGTGGACGAGCACCGGCAGCTTGCGCTCGACGGCGTCGCCATCGTCGCCGGAATCCGCGCGCATCCGGAACGTCGCCTCGCCTTCGCGCAGTGCCTTGACCCGCCAATCAACGCGGGCTTCCGACTTCGCGGCGATTTCCACGGTCTGCGGCGCGCCATCGATCGCTTCCAAGTTAGAGCCTTCCAGTTCGAGGGAAACCTTCACCGTCTTCGGTGCGTCGTGATCGTTCTGAACGACCGCGCTGAAGACCGATTCGTCGCGCTCCACCAGAAACCGCGGCGCTTGCAGGCGGACCAGCAGTTCCTTGGAAGTGATGATTTCCGCGCTGCCCTCGCCGACCTGCGAGCCCTTGCCAATTACCCAGACGCGGGCTTTCCACGTGGTGAGGTTGTCCGGAAATTCCAGCGGGATTTCGGCGCGACCATCGGCATCCGTCTGGATCGCGCCGGACCATTTCAAGAGGTCGGCGAAATCCTTGCGGACGAGGATCGGATTCGCGGCGGGTGCGGCGGTGCCTGCAAAGGGATCACCTTCTCGATCCATTTTTTGTTCCGGAGCTGCGGACGCGGCCATCGCCATCATCGGAGCACCACCAGAAGAATCGCTAAATGGATCACTCTCCATCATCCTGGACCTCGCGCCGAAACCACCGCCTCCCATGCCCTTGGCCGCATAGCGTCCCTCGTCGCCAAAACGCCCGAGCGACTGCATCCCGACGACTTTCGGACGGAGCAGATTCCCCGGCGAGTCCGGGATCGAATCGCCACCAACTCCCGGGTAATAGCTGTTCTTCCACGTCCAGAAATTCTCGTGGATCTTCCCGACGTTAGAGCCGCCAGTGATCGCTTCGAGCGATTTGTCATACACCGTCAGCACGGCGGTACCGGTGACCGGCTTGCCCTCGGCATCGCGCAAGGTGACGCGCAGGGCGGAGGTTTCGCGCGGTTTCACCCGGCTCTTGGCGGGCTCGAGCGTGACCTCGACCACCTTGCTAACCGGCGGCAGCAAAATCTGCCGGACCGCGGTGTGAACCTTCGCGCCGTGGACGCTGACGCCCTCGATGAACATGTTCGGCATGTCTCGCAGATCGAGGGGGACATCGACTTCCAGGCTCTTGCCATCGAGCTGGATGCGGCGGGCCTCGCGTCCGGCGGAGCCTGCGATGTGGAGGAAGAGCCATACATTGGCGTTTTCCTTGTCGCTGTTGACGCGGAGTTTCACCGTCTCGCCGGGCGCGTGGGACGCCTTGTCGGCGATGATTTCCAACGGCCCGAAATGCCACGCATCAGGATCGGCGCGGCCGGGACCGTGGATGTTGAGAATCGTCGCGCCTTCCACCGGATCGCCGTCCTTGATAGAGAGGCTGGCCGCGAGGCGATACTGGCCAGTGGCGGGCGCGGCGAAGCGCTGCTTCACTTCACCCTGCGCGTCGGTCTCCACCGGAAACGCCTGGATTTCCTTCTCCTCGATCCGGCCGCCATCGCCAGTCGTTAGCCTGAAAATCACGAGCTTGCCCGTCGCTCCAACGACCGGTCTTCCCGACAGACTCGCGGCGGAAATCGTCGCCTCCACCTGTTCCCCGGCGCGGGTGTGGCCGCGGTCCGTCCACACCGCGACCTCGAACGGCTTGCGCGCGGCGATGACCGCGCCGGTGCCGCGCTCCTCGCGCCGGGACGCGTCCACCACGCGGGCCTCGATGGTGTATTTCGCATCCATGTCGCCATGGATTTCCTTGGCGGGCGCGGTGTCGATTTCGATCTTCGCCGTGCCGTCGGGACCGATCGCGACATTGCGCTTGATCACTAACTCATCCGGCGTCCAGCGGTTCTCCTGCCACCACGGCGGATGCGGCGGAGTGCAGCCCCAGCTTTTCCATGTCGGGTGCCACGACGCCTCGCTGCCGTTCCACCAGGCACCCGGGCCATAGAGCCAATCCCAGCGCCAGACCGGGAACCAGCGCTCGCCGATGGAGCCGCGTTTCACGATGATCTCGACGTTGGCATTCCGCACCGGCGAGCCGTGGAAATAAGTCGCCTTCACCGTCGCCGTGAATTTATCACCGAGCTTCACCGGCTCGTCCGGAGCCTCGACTTTCACTTCGTATTCCGGCTTGCGGTATTCCTCCACGCGCAGGCTAACGAAAGAGGAAATCCGCTCGCCAATCCGGAAAACCGCGCTCCAGTTCCCGAGCACGGCGTCCTTGGGGATGATGACTTCGCTCTCCACCGCACCGAGCGCGTCGGTCTTGAGATTTTGGATTTTCAGCACCTCCTCGCCGCGGCCATTGGAGAGGATGAGCGTACCGGATTGGTTCGCGTAGGCCTCTTCGTTCGGCTCGAAATAGCCGACATTGCGCAGATAGAATTTCAAGTGCGCGGTGTCGCCGGGTTTGTAGAGCGGCCGGTCCGAGATGCCGTAGGTGATGTCGCGGTTGCCGTTTTCAAGCTGGGGAACCTGGATGTGATAGGGGCGGAATCCGAAAAACGCGGGCGAGCGATCCGGCTTGCTGGCGATTGCCAGCCACTGGAGCTCACTTTCATAATCACCCGGCTTGAGCAGCGTCTTGCCGTCGTCATCGGTGGTGCGGTTGAATTCCTTGGTGCGGACTTCCATCCGCCGTTCCAGAGGGTTCTTCCGTTCGAGATGGATGGTCCGGTAGCCGAAAAATTCGATGTCCGCTCCTGCCACCGGCGCACCGCCCGCGGCATCGGCGAGCCACCACTGCTTCTTGCCGCCCACGTCGTTCTGCACCAGCACGGAATCCACGATCCAGACGAGGGTGTGGAACTCATTACCGCCGTCCATTTTTCCGCTGATCCACCAGGCACCGGCCTTGTCGAGCGGCATCTCCAGATCGACGCGGGTGTCGCGGTGCTTGTCGCGCGGACTGAGTTTCGTCTCCCAGTTGGCGGCGGTTTTGCCGATAAACTTGGAGGGGCTTTCCTGGATAAGACGGCTGGCGATCTGCGAGGGATTGAGGCGCTGCCAGTCGAGCTCGCGCGGGTTGCTTTTCAGGTAGTCGAGCGTGTCCTTGAGAACCGCCTCCATGTCCACGGGTGCGGCGGTGAGTTTGATGGCGGCGGCATTGCGGAACACCAGCGGCAGCTTGGGTTTCACTCCGGCGGGCACGGTTTCGGCGGGCTCGAAGCGCCCCCAGTTGCCGGTGATTTGTTTGAGGAGCTTGGTGCGATGGTCGTTAGTGCCGGGGCCGTGCTTGGCGATGGTTTGCGCCAACACTTCGCGGGCCTTGTCGTATTGGCGGCGATTGAGGAACACTTGAACGAGATTGTCTCCGGCATGCTCGTTTTCGTTCATGATCGACCGATAGAGCGCGATGAAATGATGGCTGGCAGGCAGCTTGAAACGGCGGACACCATCCGAGGTTTTCGCGAGACACTCGTCCTCGGCGAGCGTGTCCATTTCGAGAATCCCCTTGGCGCTGTCCGGATCCTGCTGACGCCACCATCCGTATGACGAGAGGGTTTCCGTGCCGAACTGGGAATTTGAGAAATCCGCGAGATCGAGTGTGACGCTCGCCGCCGTTTCAGGCTTGAGCCGGACCCGTTCCGCGAGGGCGAAACGCCAGCGTTCGCCGTCGTTTTTCGCGGCCTCCCAGGATGCGGGGACTTCGTAAAGCACCGGTCCGTCCTTCGCCCAAGGCGCGCCTTCGGTGCCGCCTTGCGGTCCCGGTTCGCCCCATTCGGGTAGATTTTCGAGGGGCGTGAGAGTCTGAAGTTTCCAAGCCTCTCCGCGTGCCTCCTCGCGTCGAATCCCCGAGAACAGCTCCCACCCCCGGTAGCGCTCGGCGTCGTTTTTGGATTTGCCGACGGCCTCGCGGAAAAGCTGAAACGAGCGAACCTGATCGCGATAAAACGTATTCACCCATGAACCGGCTGTGGCTTCAGGAACCTCATCCGGTCCCATCGAACGCCCCCCGTATCGCGGCCCGCCGCCGCGTTCGAACTCCCCGGCGACCAGCCGGCCGGAATGGGGTGCGGACTGATAGGACGCCGCCGCCTGCACCAGCAGCATCGCGTTGTCCGGGTGAGTGGAAATCGCGCGCTCGACGAGTTCATCAAACTCGCCCCACACGTTTTGTCCACGGATCACCTCGACGGCCATTCTCAAGTCCAGATCGGATTTCTCGTCCGAGATCGGCATCAGCTTTTCCCCGTATAGATCCAAAGCCTCGCGCCACATCCCGCGCTCCGTGAGCTTGTCGCGCTCCTTGCGGAGGGCATCCGGGTCTTGAGCCATCAGCTGGAGGGGGGTGAAAAATGCAACGAGACAGATCCATGCCAAACTTTTCATAACAGCGACTATGACACGCCAAACCCGGATTTCTCAGAAGAAATATTTACGCCCCCGCCCGCCCTGATATCTCTCTCGCATGAAGCGCGACCTCGTGAAAACGGCAAATCCCCTCAAACAACCGCCATGCGGGCGGTGATCCAGCGGGTGCTTGAGGCCTCGGTGGAAATCGAAGGCCGGACCGTTTCCCGAATCGGCACCGGCCTTCTCGTCCTCCTCGGCGTGGAGGACGGCGACACGCCGGACGACGTCGCCTGGCTCAGCGGCAAGGTCGCAAAAATGCGGATTTTCTCCGACCCGGAGGGCAAAATGAACCAATCCGTGACCGAGGCGGGCGGGGAAATCATCGTCGTCAGCCAGTTCACGCTCCACGCCTCGACCAAAAAGGGCAACCGCCCGTCGTTCTTAAAATCCGCCGTCCCCGCGATTTCCGAACCGCTTTACGAGCAATTCTGCGCCGCCCTGAAGCGCGAAACCGCCAAGCCCGTCGGCCGCGGAATCTTCGGCGCGGACATGAAAGTCGCGCTCGTCAACGACGGCCCGGTCACGATTCTCATCGATAGCCGCGCATGAGAATAAGCATTCGCTTGCATCGCCCGGATCGGCTGCCTAGCTTGCGCCCGCCGTGCCGATTACTGCCATTCTAGCCCTTGAAGATGGACGCTGTTTCGAAGGAACTGCCTTCGGAGCCACCGGAACCACCACCGGAGAAATTTGTTTCAACACCTCGATGACAGGCTACCAGGAGGTGATCACTGATCCCTCCTACCGTGGTCAAATCGTCGCGATGACCTACCCGCAGATCGGGAATTACGGGGTCAACCTGGAAGATTCCGAGTCCGCCGCGCCCCACATCCGCGCCTTCGTCATCGGCGAGCTTTGCGAGGTGCCGTCGAACTGGCGCTCCACGCAGCCGCTTTCCGAGTATCTGGCGGAAAACAAGATTCTCGGCATCGAAGGCATCGATACCCGCGCCCTCACCAAGCACCTCCGCTCGCTCGGCGCCATGCGCGCCTGCGTCACCACCGAACTCGACGCGGAAGCTGCCGTCGCCGCGGCCAAAGCCTCGCCCTCGATGGAAGGCATGGACTACGTGAAGGAAGTTTCCACCCCCGCCTCTTACCTCTGGACCGAGGAATCCCGCGAATGGACGCTGCCGAACGTGCTGGCGAAAAAGGAAGGCTATCACATCGAACTCCCGCCCGTCCGCCACCGCATCGTGGCCTACGATTTCGGGCTGAAATACAACATTCTCCGCCGCCTCCGCCAAGCGGGCTTCGAGGTCGAAGTCGTCAATTCCCGCACCACCGCCGCCGAAGTGCTGGCGAAAAATCCCGACGGACTCTTCCTCTCCAACGGCCCCGGGGATCCGGCCGCGCTCGGCTACATCCACGAGGAAATCCGCACGCTCATCGGCAAACTACCGATCTTCGGCATCTGCCTCGGCAACCAGATCCTCGCCCACGCCTACGGCGGCAAGACCTTCAAACTGAAGTTCGGCCACCGCGGCGGCAACCAGCCGGTCAAGGACCTGCGCACCGGGAAAATCTCGATCACCTCGCAGAACCACGGTTTCGCGGTCGATCCGGATTCATTGCCGCCGGAAATCGAAGTCACTCACATCAACCTGAACGACAAAACCGTCGAAGGCATGCGCCACCGCGAGCATCCCGTTTTCAGCGTGCAATACCACCCGGAAGCCGCCCCCGGCCCGAACGACGCCGCCTACTTCTTCGCGGAGTTCGCGGATCTGATCGACAAGACCAAAACAATTTAACTCGGAGTGGTCGAAAAATGACTCAACCAGATCCCAATACCTTTCCCGCATCTACTTTCTTGAGTGATGCTGGTTCGTGGGCCAGTCTGGCGGGCATAGTCTTGGGCTTGGCTTCACTTTGGATTTCCTGGCTGGCGTATAAGGAAGCAAAAGAGTCAGCAAAACAGTCGAAAGACGCAAAAATCACAAGCCACTCAGTCCTCAATAAACTTGGTACCTTTTCACGTGTTGTAGAATTTAAAGATGCTCTTTCGAGTCTCTCTGAGATACGAACATTAGCCAGAAATTCAACTTTTTCACCTATACCCGACAAAATCGACCGAATAGTAAGCTCCTTACTTCGAGTTAAGTCAGCAGAAGAAAACACCGCGGTAAGCTCAGTGACTGTACAAGATTCGATCCAAGCTCTTCGCGCACTCCAAGGCGAAGTCGAATTATTTAATCTTACGGAGAATGGGCAGATCAGCACTCTAGATATATTGAAAAATCTTACGTCCACGGCAGATGCATTAGAACCCCTGCTAATTGAACTTAACACTAAACTTCAATCAGAACTGTCATGACAGAGCAACAATTTTCAGAATTACTAAAAAACCTAGCGTCTCTCACCGAAGAAAAAAAGATTCTATGGGTGGGGGATATCAAGAATGGATATGAATTAAGTTTTGGTGAATCGAAGATTATTCTGAGAAATCACCCCAATGTTGGAATAGTGCTTAATATCATGAACATTGATGGCAAAATGGTCGCACGAGTATCCAATACAAATATTCCGGCGTCATCGGGCACAGAGTTTTTCAAATCATCCATACCAAATTACATTTGGCAAATAATTCAGAAACAGACCCTCCGTACTGATGAAACACTCGAAAACCTTTTGAACAAACTTCGTGATTTCAAGAGTTAAGTGATGAGTTTTAAATAGATCCTGATGAGCACCTGCTTCAATTCCCATTTTTTATTAATCTCTATTTCATGAATACCATTATTGTTGGCCTCCAATGGGGCGATGAAGGCAAAGGCAAGATCGTCGATTACCTCACGGAAGACGCGGACATCGTCGTGCGCGGCCAAGGCGGCAACAACGCGGGCCACACGGTCATCGCCAAGGGCGTCCGTTATATTTTAAACCTGCTTCCATCCGGCATCATCTGGGACGGAAAAATCAACATCATCGGCAACGGTGTTGTCGTCGATCCCTCCGGCCTCGTCGCGGAAATCGAACGCAACGAAGCGCTCGGCGTTTCCGTCACTCCCGACAAACTCCTGATCTCGGACCGCGCCCACGTCGTTTTCCCCTTCCACAAGGAACTCGACGCCGCCCGCGAAATCGCCCTCGGTGACCAGAAAATCGGCACCACCAAGCGCGGCATCGGCCCGACTTACTCGGACAAGGTGAACCGCTGCGGCATCCGCATCGCCGATCTGTTGGACGAGGAGTTCACCCGCGAGCAAGTCACCCGGCGTCTCGTCGAAGTGAACGAAATTCTCGCGAAATACGACCTCCCGCAGTTCACCGCCGACGCAGTGCTCCAGGAAATCTACACCGCCTTCGCCCGCCTCCGGCCGCACGTCACCAACACGATTCCGGTCCTCCACGCCGCTTGGAAGTCGGGGAAATCCATCCTGTTTGAGGGCGCCCAGGGAACCTTGCTCGACATCGACTACGGCACCTATCCGTTTGTCACTTCGTCGAACACGACTTCCGGCGGCTCCTGCACCGGCTCCGGTTTGCCACCGAACGCCATCGGTCGTGTCATCGGCGTTTGCAAGGCCTACACCACCCGCGTCGGCTCCGGTCCGTTCCCCACCGTCGATGAAGGCCTATCCGAATACCTCCACGGCCTCGGCCGCGAGTTCGGAGTCGTCTCCGGCCGCCCGCGCGGCTGCGGCTGGCTGGACACCGTGCTGCTCCGCTTCGCCTGCATGGTGAATGGCGTCACCGGTCTCGCTGTCACTAACGTCGATGGACTCGACGAATACGAGACCCTGCAAATTTGCACCGGCTACGAAATCGACGGCGTCATCCATAAACTCCCACCCGCCGACCGCAAGGCGTGGGACAAGGCGGTGCCGGTGTATGAAACGCTTCCCGGCTGGAAATCCGACACCACCGCGTGCACGGAATTCGAGCAGCTCCCAGCCCAAGCGAAAGCCTATCTGGCCCGCCTCGCCGAGCTTTGCGGGGCGCCGATCGCTTTTGTTGGAGTCGGTCCGGACCGCGTGCAGACTTTGGTTGTGCAATAGGTCGTATAAGACTTATAGGACCCATTTCTTCCATGCCTTCGCACCCGGAAATCCCCCGCCACATCGCCATCATCATGGATGGCAACGGCCGCTGGGCCAAGGAGCGCGGACTTCCCCGCCTGGAAGGCCACCGCGCGGGCGCGGAGTCCGTGCGTGAGGTGATGGAAGCCTGCATCGAGCTCGGCGTGGAATACCTGACGCTCTACGCGTTTTCCTCCGAAAACTGGAGTCGCCCGGCCACCGAAGTCAGCGCGCTGATGACCTTGCTCGACCGTTTTCTCGACGAGAAAGCCAAGGATCTCGACCGCCAGAACGTCCGCTTGCTCGCCATCGGCCAGCTCGACCGCCTGCCCGCCAAGACCCGCGCGCTCATCGAGCGCATCCAAGCCCGCACCGCCGAGAACACGAAGATGACGCTCGTCCTCGCGCTGTCTTACGGCGGCCGCGAGGAAATCGTCGCCGCCGCCCGTTCGCTCGCGACCGACGCCGCCGCCGGGAAAATCTCGCCCGCCGAGATCGACGCCGAACTCTTCGCCTCCCGCCTGCAAACCGCCGGCATCCCCGATCCCGACCTGCTCGTCCGCACCTCCGGTGAGATGCGCGTTTCGAATTTCCTCCTCTGGCAAATCAGCTACGCCGAAATCGTCATCGTTAAAAAATTCTGGCCGGACTTTCGCCAGCGCGACTTGGGCGAGGCCGTCCATGAATACCAGCGCCGCCACCGCCGCTTCGGCGCGTTGTAGAGAGAAAGTGTCCCGACTGTCTCAGTCGGGTATCAAGCCCGGCGACGCCTCAGCAGCACCAAACCGGAAAGGCCGGCCAACACGGCGGAAGCCGGCTCCGGAACCACATTCCAACTCACGACGTCCTGGCGGCTTTCATTTCTCAGATAGGTCAGGGTCACCGGGGTGTAATTCTTGACGTTCGCCAGATATTGGTTGGCCAACAAGGCGGTGCTTTCACCGGCAGGCCCGATGATTCGGATGCTTCCATCAAAAAGTGACTGACTCAGAAGCGACTCCGTGGTCACTTCCCAGATCGCCCATTGCACCGCGGCGGCGTCCTGATCCGATGGGAAATTTTTCTTTCCGTTAAATTGTTAAAATCTCAGCAGGCTGGCTGATGGACATTCGATAGGAGAATCCGATCTCAC
>CAMCCX010000006.1 GCA_945873305.1 Akkermansia muciniphila | reverse complement strand
CGGTTCCTGCTGCCGCTGCCCCGGTTGGGGACGGCAGTCTCAGCTGGCAGGTTCCCGCCGGTTGGGCACTGGTCCCCGCCACCAGCTCGATGCGTTATGCCACCTTCAGCGTCGCGAATGCGGACGGCGCCAAGGCGGAAATGGCGGTCACCCATTTCCCCGGCGATGTCGGCGGGGATCTTGAAAACGTCAATCGTTGGCGCCAGCAAGTCGGGTTGCCTCCGGTGGATGCGGCCGGCTTGACCGCAATCGTTTCAAAACTAACCGTAGGGTCCAAGACGATCTCGCTCATCGACATCACCGGCCCGCAGAACCGCCTGGTCGCGGGATGGACTCGTCATGGTTCCGACACATGGTTCTTCAAACTCACCGGTCCGGACGCGCTCGTCGGCGCGGAGAAAGCAAAGTTCACGGTCTTCCTCGAGTCCGTGCGTTTCAACAAACCCGAATGATGAGAGTTCTCAATCGATTGCTGGAAGGGATTTCCTCACTGCGCCTGACGATTTTCGGCCTATCAGCCGCTCTCGTGTTGGTATTCGCCGGGACGTTGGCGCAAGTCCGCTTCGGGCTGTTTTTCATTCAGGAAGAGTATTTCCAAAGTTGGTTCGTCTGGTGGTCCAGCTCTCCGGATAGCTTCAGGATTCCGGTCTTCCCAGGCGGTCACTTGATCGGTGCGGTGCTGTTGGTGAATCTAATTGCCGCGCACATCCGGCGCTTCAGTTGGACGTGGAAGAAGTTCGGCATCCAGCTCACCCACCTCGGTCTCATCATCATGCTCGCCGGCGGCCTTGCCACCGATTTGTTTTCGGTTTCCAGCTACATGCGTCTCAAGGAGGGGGAAACCAAGAACTACTCGGAAGACAGCATGCGGGTGGAGCTCGCAGTGGTGGATCTATCTGATGCTGACACCGACCAAGTCACCGCCGTGCCGGGCGATGTCCTCGCGGACGGCGGCTCCATCACCGACGAGTCGCTGCCATTCCGCATGATGGTCCGGAGTTTCTATCGAAACTCGGAACTCAAAATGACCGGCGAGGGCGCGGGAGCCTCGGTCCCCGCCTCCAGCAAAGGGACCGGCGCGCGGATTTCCGTGAAACCGGTTCCCCGGGCCACCAAGATGAACGACCGCGACGTGATGAGCGCCGTGCTGGAAATCATCCCCGAAAAAGGCGGCGTCTCGCTCGGCACCTGGCTGGTTTCCGACGCCATGGCCGCACCCCAGAATTTCGAGGTGGATGGCCGCCAGTGGAGCATCCAGCTAAGGCCGGCCCGCTACTACAAGCCTTACAGCATGACGCTGAAGGACTTCACCCACGAGGTATATCCCGGCACCCAGATCCCGAAAAACTTCTCCAGCACGATCAACCTTGCCGACGATGTGAACCACGAGCGCCGCCAAGTTCTGATCTATATGAACCACCCGCTGCGCTACCTCGGCGACACTTACTATCAGTCCGGTTTCGAGCCGGATAATAGCGGGACGGTTCTGCAAGTGGTCCGTAATCCGAGCTATCAGGCACCGTATATCGCCTGTGTGATCGTCTCCATCGGGCTGATCTTCCAGTTCACCTTTCATCTGACCGGGTTCGCCCGGCGCATCAAGCCAGTCGCCTCCAAATGAAACGTTTTCTTCCCTACATCGTTCTGGTTCTGGCAGGTCTGTGGCTGGCGTCGTCCTGGGTCACGCCCAAGCCGAAGCCGGGCGACTTCGACCTCCGGACCTTCAGCCGCCTGCCGGTATTGGTGGGCGGGCGCGTCAAGCCGCTCGACACCGTGGCCCGGAATTCCCTGCTGATCATGCGCGGCAAGCAGACGCTGCGTCTGGAAGGCGGCGTGAAAATGGAGGCCTCGCGCTGGCTGGCGGATGTTCTCTTCAACGCCTCGGTGGCGGACCGGTATCCGGTGTTTGCCGTGCACAATCAGGAAGTTTTGGGAATGCTCGGCATGCCCCAGGCGGACAAGCGCTACTGCACGTTCGAGGAATTACGCCCTTACTTGGAAAAAATCGACGAGGAGGGGAAAGCCAGCGCGGACATGGAAGCCGCCCAACGCACTCCTTTCCAGACGGCCATCTACAATCTGCGCAACGCGCTGGTTCTCTATCAGCGCCTCGGATGCAGCGTGCAGCCGGAAAAGGCCACCCGTTTCGCTGACGAGATCGAGACCTATGCCAAAGCCGTTGCGACCGCGTCCTCCTCGCTCAAGCCGGGCGCGCCGCCGGCGGAGAAGGACCAACTCGCGCTGCTCAAGACATCGGTCGCCCGTTACGAATCCCAATCTCAAAACGCCTACATGCTCGCTGTGGTTCCCGCGGCGGGCGGGCAGGTCGCCGACTGGCTAACCGTTGGTGGTGCGCTGATCCGGGTGGACTCGCCGCAGTCCATTCCCGCTTCCGTCGCCGCCTTCGTCGATCTGGGCGACGCGTTCCGCGCGGGTGATCACGCCGCCTTCGCGCGGGCCGCCAGCGAATACGCGGGCTGGCTCGGGATCGAACAACCGGCTCTGGCCGGACGCTCCGCTTACGAATGGCGCTTCAATCACATGGAGCCGTTCTATCAAAGCATGGTGTTGTATGTCGCGGCATTCCTGCTGGCCTGCACGTCATGGCTCGTTTGCCCGCAGGGCTTGCGCAAGACGGCGTTCCTGTTGCTCCTGCTGGCGCTCGCCGTCCACTCGTTCGGCATGTTCTCGCGCATGTATCTGCAAGGGCGTCCGCCTGTGACCAATCTCTACTCGTCCGCCATCTTCGTCGGCTGGGGCGCGGTCCTGATTGGCCTCGTGTTGGAGCGCATCTTCCGTGACGGCATCGGCGCGGCCTGCGCGGGCATGGTCGGGTTCATCACCCTGATCATCGCGCACCACCTCGGTTCCAGCGGTGATACGCTTGAAATGATGCAGGCGGTGCTTGATAGCAACATCTGGCTGGCCACCCACGTCGTCGTCATCACCGCCGGTTATTCCGCGATGTTTCTCGCGGGATTCCTCGCCATCGCCTACGTGGTGCTCGGCTTCTTCACCCGTCTGCTGACGCGTGAAACGGCGCAGAAGTTAGGACGGATGGTTTACGGGGTTGTCTGCTTCGCCACCCTTTTCAGCTTTGTCGGCACCGTACTCGGCGGCATCTGGGCCGACCAGTCGTGGGGCCGGTTCTGGGGTTGGGATCCCAAGGAAAACGGCGCGCTGCTCATCGTGTTATGGTGCGCCCTGATTCTTCACGCACGCTGGGGCGGCTTTATCCGTCAGCGCGGCTTGATGGCCATGGCCATCTTCGGCAACGCGATCACCGCGTTCTCCTGGTTCGGCGTGAACATGCTCGGCGTGGGCCTGCATTCCTACGGATTCATGGACAAGGCGTTTCCGTGGCTGCTCGGATTCGTCATTTCCCAAGGCCTGCTAGTCGTGCTCACCCGCCTTCCTGCCAGTTGCTGGCGGAGCTTCCGCAACGCCGAGCCGCGCGATGCAAAGGCCGCGGGCTTTGAAGTGGCTTCCTGATCCGAAAGGTGCCGGGCGAATGACCTTGATGCCTGCCTGCCGATCCGGCAGCCATGGGAATGATCCGGTCGTGTCCTGACTGTTTCTGCTTCTCCCGTCTTCCGTTCTCAAAATCCACCGTTGATTGATCTGTGATACTGTGAAACTGTGGATCCGTCATGAAGAACATCACCATCTCCGTGGACGACGAACTTTACCGCCAAGCCCGGATCAAGGCCGCTGAACGCTCCACGTCTCTCTCCGCCATGTTCAAGGCGTTTCTGCTCCAGCTCACCTCCAGTGAGTCTGTGGAATCCGATTTCCAGCGCTTGCAGCGGGAAGAACAGGAACTGCGAGCCGAGCTGCGCGCCCGTGGCATCGGTCTCAATCCCGCCCACAACCTGAGCCGCGAGGAGCTACACGACCGCCATGCGCTTCGTTGATACCAATATCCTGCTCTATTCGCTCGATTTGGAACCTGCCCAGCCCGAGCCCGAGAAATCCCGAATCGCCGGGGAAATTCTGACCTGCACGGATCTCGTTCTTTCCGTGCAGGTGCTTCAGGAGTTTTACGTGCAGGCCACCCATGCAAGTCGCCCCGACGCTTTGCCTCACGACATCGCAGCCCGCCTCGTCCAGAAATGGCTTCGTTTCCGGATTCAGGACAACACCGTCGCGGTCCTTCAGTCCGCACTGGCGATCAAGGAACGCTACCAGACGTCCTACTGGGATGCTGCGATTCTTGCTGCCGCCAAAACCTCCCGCTGTGATGAGCTCCTCAGCGAGGATCTCAACCACGGGCAGGACTACGACGGTGTGATCGTGAGAAATCCGTTTCTCGCGAGCTGACGCGATTCTCTCCGATCAATGCCTGAAATGGCGGTGGCCGGTGAAGACCATGGCCATGCCCGCGGCATCCGCGGCGGCGATGACTTCCTCGTCGCGCATCGAGCCGCCCGGCTGGATGCAGGCGGTGGCTCCGGCGTCGATGGCGGATTGCAGGCCGTCGGCAAACGGGAACATCGCGTCGGAGGCGACGATGCTGCCCTTAAGATCGAGTCCGGCTTCCTTGGCTTTCCAAATCGCGATCCGTGAGGAATCCACGCGGCTCATTTGGCCCGCGCCGATGCCGAGCGTGCGGTCCGAGCTGGAGTAAACGATGGCGTTGGACTTCACGTGTTTGACGATCCGCCAGCCGAAGCGCATGGCGCGCATTTCCTCTTGGGTCGGTGGGCGTTTGGTGACGACTTTGGATTCGAGATTCTCAAGGCCGAGCGCGGTGTGGTCGCGGTCCATGACCATGATGCCACCGGGGCAGGAGCGGATGACCGACGACTTTTTCTCATCGCGGTAGGCCTCGTTCATTTTCATGAGACGAAGGTTTTTCTTCTTCTGGAGCAGCGCGCGCGCGTCGCTCTCGAACTCGGGGGCGATGATGACGTCGGTGAAAATCTCGGAAATCACGCGGGCGAGTTCCAGCGTGAGCGGGCGGTTGCAGACGATCACGCCGCCGAACGGGGCTTGTCGGTCGGTTTCAAACGCTTTCTGCCAGGCGACCCGCAGGTCCTCGTCGTCCTGGCCGACGCCGCACGGGTTGGTGTGTTTGAGGATGGCCACCGTGGGGCGGACGAAATCGAGGATCAGGTCCGCCGCGGCCTCGATGTCGAGGACGTTGGTGTAGCTGAGTTCCTTGCCTTGGACCTGGGTGAAGAAATTGTTGAAATGCCCGTAGAGCGAGCACTTCTGGTGCGGATTGTCGCCGTAGCGGAGCTCTTGTTCGAGCGGCAGGCTGAGCGTGAAATTGCAGCAGGTGCCGGTCCGGCATTGGCCGAGGTAGTTGGTGATGGCCGCGTCGTATTGCGAGGTGCGGAGGAAAACCTTCACCGCGAGTTGCTCGCGGAAACCCTTGGTCGTGTTGCCG
Source organism: Akkermansia muciniphila (assembly GCA_945873305.1). Taxonomy (GTDB): domain Bacteria; phylum Verrucomicrobiota; class Verrucomicrobiia; order Verrucomicrobiales; family Akkermansiaceae; genus Luteolibacter; species Luteolibacter muciniphilus_D. Next base: position 47,831 of record CAMCCX010000006.1, on the reverse strand, counting down.
TTGTTGTCCTTCATTTCCTCGATCACCCGCGGGTAGTCGGCGGGATCGACGATGACGGTGACGCTCGCGTGGTTCTTCGCCGCGCTGCGCAGCATCGACGGGCCGCCGATGTCGATTTTCTCGATGGCTTCTTCCAGCGTGACGTCCGGCTTGGCGACGGTTTCCTCAAACGGATAGAGATTCACCACCACCAGATCGATCGGCGGAATGTTGTTTTCCTTGGCCTGGGCGATGTGCGACGCGTCGTCCCGGCGCTGGAGCAGGCCGCCGTGGACTTTCGGGTGGAGCGTTTTCAAACGGCCGTCGAAAAGTTCCGGCGCGCCGGTGAATTCCGAGACGTCGATGACGGGCAATCCGGCTTCCCGCAGAGTCACGGAAGTTCCGCCGGTGGAAAGAAGTTCGACTCCCATTTCGTGGAGTTCCTTCGCAAATTCGGCCAAGCCGGTTTTGTCGGAGACGGAGAGAAGAGCGCGGGTGATGGCCATAAATAAAGTCTTTCGCGGTGTGGGAGTGAGCCCGGCGGGGTGCCGGTCACCGCCAACGCCGTAACCAACCCGCCGCCCACGGGCAAGCGGAATAGGGCCGAGATTAAGTGGCTTTTCCGGGGCCGCGCAATCTGTTTTTAGTCCCACTCCAGCACCAACAACGACACGCCTTGGCGGGGAAGGGGGGGATTCAGGGCGGCGGCATCCCGGAGGGACCCGATCGATGCCCTCTTGCAGGCCGTTTCCCGCCTCCGCCCTTCCGCCACCGGAATCGACACTCTCTCCGTGAAACCCCTTGGCTTTCCGGCTGTCACCGTTGGCTCGTCGGCTGTCTGTTTTTTCGCTCCGGCGACAGCGTTTAACTCTCCGAGGACCTCTTGATCCGCGTCCATCGCAAGGAGGGTCGACATCCTATCGACTGTGTCAGCCCGTCATTCTTGCTGTCGGGCGATGTGCGTTTCACCGGGGGTTGCTGGACAGAATGTCCAGCGCACCTAGCGTTCAAAATGAACGCGCTCCTTGAACGCGCTCCCTCAAATCTCATTCTCCCTATCTAGAATAGCGACCCCGCCTTCGAGCCCCGGCTGGTGGACGTGCACGTGGACAAGGAGATCCTCGATGAGAAACTGGGCGTGGAGTCGAGTGCGGTGGTGATTCCCACCTCGGCTTGCGACGACTACGAATGCAAACAGAAGTGGGCGCTGGACAAGAGTGGGGACCTTATTGTCCCGATCTTCGTCTTTGCCAGTGGCTTTAAGAAACGAGTGTCGTGGCTCCTTAGGTGGACAAGCCGATGGCGGGCCACAACCTGATGCAGGCGATCACGCGGGCGACCCGCGTCACGCTTCCGCCGCTTTGGCGATTTGGAGCAATTTCGCCTCTCCGAGATGCGGGGCGAGGATCTGGAGGCCGACGGGGAGGTTTTTCCCGCCGTCGAAATCGGTGCGGCCGCAGGGGATGGAAATGCCGGGGATGCCCGCGAGGTTGGCGGCGAGGGTGAAAATGTCGGAGAGGTATTCGTGGAGCGGATCGTCGGAAAAGCCGCCGATCTTGCGCGCCGGGCTGGGGGCGACGGGCGAGAGGATGGCATCGACCTGTTGGAACGCGTTCTCGAAATCGCGGCGGATGAGCGTGCGGACTTTTTGGGCGCGGCTGTAATAGGCGTCGTAATAGCCGGACGAGAGCACGTAGGTGCCGAGGATGATCCGGCGCTTCACTTCCGGGCCGAAGCCTTCCTCGCGGGATTTTTTATAAAGATCGAGAATGTCGGCCGGGTTGGCGGCGCGGTGGCCGTAGCGGATGCCGTCGAAGCGGGATAGATTCGACGAGGCTTCCGCCGGGGCGATGACGTAGTAAGTGGCGACGGCGTGCTCGGTGTGGGGCAGGGAAATCTCGACGATTTCCGCGCCTTGGGCGGCGAGTTTTTGGATCGCAGCCTCGACGTTTTTGCGGACGCCGGGGTCGATGCCTTCACCGAAGTATTCCTTGGGAATGCCGAGTTTGAGGCCTTTCACGCCGTCGTTGAGGCCGGAGAGGTAATCCGGGACCGGGGCGTCGAGGCAGGTCGAGTCGAGCGGATCGCCGCCGGCGATGGCTTGGAGGATGAGCGCGGCGTCCTCGACGCTTTGGGCGAGCGGGCCGATCTGGTCGAGCGATGAGGCGAAGGCAACGAGTCCGTAGCGGGAAACGCGGCCGTAGGAGGGTTTCAGCCCGACGACTCCGCAGTGCGAGGCGGGCTGGCGGATCGAGCCGCCGGTGTCGGAACCGAGCGCGGCGATGGCGGTGAGATCGGCCACCGCGGCGGCGGAACCACCGGACGAGCCGCCGGGAATACGCGCGGGATCGTGGGGATTCCGTGTGGTCTGGAGCGCGGAATTTTCGGTGGAGGAGCCCATCGCGAATTCGTCCTGGTTCATCCGGCCGAAGGGGATGGCCCCGGCGGCGCGGAGCTTGCGGATGACCGTGGCGTCGTAGGGCGAGATGAAATTTTCGAGGAATTTCGAGCCGCAGGTGCAGGGCTGGCCGAGGACGTTGATGTTGTCCTTGATGGCGATCGGGATGCCGCCGAGGGGTAGGCTGAGGTCGGCGTTCGCGGCCTCGGCGAGGGCGGATTCGAGATTGTGGGAAAGGTAGGCGCCGGTCTGGCCGTCGCGGGCGGAGATTTCCCCGGCGAGCTTTCCGAGAATGGCGGCGGGCGTGGTTTCCCCGGCGAGGAGCTGCCGGCGGAGGGTGGTGATGGTCATTGGGGTAAACGCTGAAATTTTGAAATCTGAAACGCTGAAATACGAAGGATCACGCGTCGGTGACGACTTTGGGGACGCGGATCTGGCCTTGGGCCTGGTCGGGCGCGTTTTGGAGCATCGCGGCTTGGGAGAGGCTTTCGTGCGGCGTGTCATCGCGCATTTTCCCGAAAACGGCACCGGCGTGGGCGGTCGGCTCGATGCCGGAAACGTCGAGTTTCGAGAGCGCTTCGACGTGGCTCAAGATGGCTTCGAGCTGCGGCTGGAACGTGGCCACCTCTTCGTCGGTGAGTTCGAGGCGGGCGAGATTGGCGACGTAGCGAACGTCGATGTGGCTGTGCGACATGGCCGGGAGCGTCTTGAAACGGCGCGGGTTTTCCAAGTGCCAAGTGCGGCCTGTCAAAAAGATGGAAAAGTTTTTAAAATTCTTTGAACGTTTATAAAACTTGAAGGTCTTATCCCTTTGAAAGCAGCGAGCAATCGCTCTCTCATGTAAGGGTGTAACAGCAATAGTTGTCTGCCGAATCCTACGGGTGTGGGAGTGGGTATGACGATTTGGCCGCCGGGGAAGGGACTCCCCGGCGGCCTTTTTTATGCCGGGAGCACGGAAAATCATCCGCTTCACGAAGGCCGGGAAGGCTTCTGGAAGCAGTAGGAGCGGTAAAAAAGCCCGTCATTCAAGAGTGCGTTATAAACCCGCGAGCCCTTCACTCCGGCGAAGTCGCGACCGAGCCCGTGAAGGAACTTCGGCAGTTTTTTGTCGAGCAGCGCGGCGGACCGCTCGGAATTGCAGTCCATGCCGCGGAGGACTTCCGCGCTGATGTCCCGCCCTTGGTGAAATTTGAGCGGTGCGCTTTTCAGCGCCTCGTCCCATTTTTCGATGCCGTCGCTGAAGCGGAAATCCGCGTAGAGGAAATAACCGCCCGGCTTGAGCACGCGGCCCACTTCGGATAGGAAGCGCGGGAAGTCCGGGTAGCAGTGGGAGGCCTCGACATTGATGACCGCATCGAACGAGTTGTCAGGAAACGGCAGGTTTTGCGCGTCGCCTTGGACGAATTCAAGGCCCTCGACCTGATGGCGCTTTTTGCAAAACGCGACGCCCGCGGGGTTGAGATCGAGCGCGGTGTATCTGGCGGGCTTGAGTGTCCGCGCTAGATAGGACGCGCCGCCGCCGTGGCCGCAACTGACTTCCAAGACGTTTTGCCGCTGGAAGTTCACCTGCGCGCCGACGTGGTGATAGAGCTGGACGCATGCGCGGTTAGGTTCGTCTTCGGGCGAGAGGGCGATCCCCATCGGCGGGTCGGTCTCGAAGGCGTAGTTGAGGAAAATGACCTCCTCGTCCTGCAGTCGCCGCGTGAGAAATGGATACCAGAATTGCCAAATGGCTTTCCGGACCGGGCCGATAGAAAAGAGCTGGTCAATCAACGGCATGTGGTCAATCTAGCGCGACATCAGAAAAAACTCAAGCATTGCGAATGCTCGTGACCGCGGCGGTCATGTCCGGCGCGCGGAAAGTGGAGGAGCCGGCGACCATCACGTTCGCCCCCGCGGTGTAGCAACGGGCGGCGGTGGCGGCGTCGATGCCGCCATCCACTTGGATGTGATAGGAAAGCCCCTTCGCCTCGCGGAGTCGCGCGGCGGCGGTGATTTTTTCCAGCACCTCCGGCATGAACGCCTGCCCGCCGAAGCCGGGAACGACCGTCATGCACAGGAGCAAGTCGATTTCCGCCAGAAACGGCTCCACCGCGCTGATCGGCGTGGCTGGATTGAGCGCGAGGCCCGCTTGGCAGCCGGCCGCGCGGATCCGGCCCAGGGTCTCCGCGACATCGTGCTCCGCCTCCACGTGGACCGATATCAAATCCGAGCCGGCGGTGATGAACTGCTGCAAATAACGGTCCGGCCGAGAAATCATCAGGTGGACATCGAGGAAAATGTCGTTCGACTCGTGCACCGCCTGGACGATCGCCGGGCCGAAGGAAATGTTTTCCACGAAGTGGCCGTCCATCACGTCCAGATGCATCCAGTCCGCGCCGGCGTGGATCGCGCGGCTCACTTCATCGCGGATGCAGGAAAAGTCCGCCGCCAATAGCGATGGGGCGACGACACGGTCTCGGAAATTTTTCGGAATCACTGGGCCGATACGAACCACGGAACGACCCGCCAGGCACGGAAAAATTTCCGCCGCGGATGAAACAACGTGCTTGCCGCGGCGGCATCCGCTACCCATCGGGCGTGGAAGACGACGGACCGATTATTGATTTGCACAGCGACACTTACTTCATGGGCCAAGCGCTGCGCGAGGCCCGCAAGGCCTACGCCGCCGAGGAAGTCCCGGTCGGCGCCGTGGTCGTGCGCGAGGGTCGGATCATTTCCCGCGCCTGGAACCAGGTGGAAACGCTCAAGGACGCCACCGCCCACGCGGAAATGCTCGCGCTGACTGCCGCGCAGGAAGCGCTCGGCGACTGGCGGCTGGAAAAATGCACGCTCTACGTCACCAAGGAACCCTGCCCGATGTGCGCCGGAGCCATCGTCCATTGCCGGCCGGAGCGCGTGGTTTTCGGCTGCCCAGACCCCAAAGCCGGAGCCGCCGGCAGCTGGATCAACCTGCTCGATGCCAATCCTCCGCTCAACCATCGCTGCGACGTCACCCCCGGCGTGCTCGGCGAGGAATGCCTGTATTTGCTCCAAAGTTTCTTCCGCGAAGCCCGCGAGCGGAAAAAGAACGTGTCCCGACTGTCTCAGGCGGATGACACCGCTTCCGACTGAGGCATTCGGAACACATTTTTCCCCGCGCTTGCACCGCCCGCCGCATCTCTCTAGGAAATTCCCGTGGCCGCGAAAGCAAAGACATCTCCCCAGAACGCCGGAAATTTTTTCGCGGTCGTCGGCAGCGATGAAGGCCTCGTCCGCGAAAAGGCGCTGCTGCTCTACAACCAGCTCACCAACGGCGTGGACGACGGTTTCACCCATGAGACCATCGACGGCATCGCGGACAATTCCGAGTCCGCCTTCGAAATCTGCTCTTCCACCGTCCAGGCGCTGCTTACCATCCCGATGTTCGGCGGCGACAAGGTGGTCTGGCTGCGCAACGCGAATTTCCTCGCCGACAACGTCACCGGCCGCTCCCAACGCACCGAAGCCGGCGTGGAATCCCTCCGCAACACGCTCGAAAAAGGCATCCCGGACGGCGTGAAATTCCTGCTCACCGCCCAAGGTGTGGACAAGCGCCGCGGCTTCTGGAAATTCATCGAAAAAGCCGCCGACGTCCAAGTCCACGACCGCATCGACACCAGCCGCGACGACTGGCAGGACCAGGTCGCCTCGCTCGTCGCCAAGCGCGCCCGCGAACTCGGCCTCACCTTCGACCGCGACGCCATGGCACTCTTCGTCATGCTCGCCGGCGAGCAATCCCAGCAAATCGGCAACGAGCTCGAAAAACTCGACCTCTACCTCGGCCCGGAGCGCCGCGAAATCACCGAGGACGACGTCCGCGTGCTCGTCCCGCTCAGCCGCGCCGCCGTGGTTTTCGAAATCGGCAAGGCGATCCAGTTAGGAAACGCCGCCCGCGCCATCCAGCTCATCGACCAACAGCTCGAAGCGGACGAATCCGCCATCGGCATCATGCGCGCCTCGATCATCGGCGTGGTGAGAAACCTCTTCATGGCCAAGCTCATCATCGAGAAGTTCAAGGTCCCCACCGGCAACTACAGCGCCTTCTCCGGCGGCCTCAACCGCCTGCCCGAGTCCGACCGCGCCTGGCTGCCGCAGAAAAAAGACGGCTCCGGCGTGAACGTTTTCCCGATCTTCCTCGCCGCCGACAACGCGAGAAACTTCGAGCTCGCCGGCCTCCAGCACGTCATGGAAGCCACCCTCAAGGCCGACCAGGCCCTCGTCACCACCGGCCTCGACCATCGGCTCGTCCTCCACCGACTGATCGTGGAAATCGCATCTGCCAGGAAATCCCCTGCCCGCCGATGAAATTCATCGTTTCCGCCATTCTCATCGGCCTGCTCGCCGGGCTGCTAGGTGCGCTCTGCGGCGTCGGCGGCGGGCTCGTCATGGTGCCGGCCTTCGTGCTCGCGCTCGGCATCGAGCACAAACAAGCCGTCGCCACCTCGATGGCCGTCATCATCGTCACCGCCATCGCCGCCACTGCTAACAATTCCCGCGTCGCCGGTCTCATCGACTGGAAGATCGTCCTCGCCGTGGGCCTCGCCTCCGCCGTCGCCGCGTGGTTCGGCAGCGACCTGATGCGCTCGCTCAGCAACCACACGCTCACCCGCATCTTCGGCTGCGTGTTAGTCATCTTCGGCGTGCGGATGCTGTGGAAAGGGTGACGGATCGGTCCGGAATCGGACTGAGCAAAACCCGACAATCCTCACGTATAGCGGCCTTCGAATCATGAAATGGTTTCCTCACCTTGCACTTTTCCTCGCCTTCCTCAACTCGGGGTGCGATCGAAACAAACCCGTCGTCGCCGCGAATGATCCAGTCGGAAAGCTCCCGGAGCAGGTCACTTTCAACGCCCACATCCGGCCGATTTTCTCCGACACCTGCTTCGCCTGTCACGGATTCGATTCGAAAAAACGCGAGGCCGGCCTGCGCCTCGACACGCCGGAGGGCGCCTACGCCAAACTCAAGGACTCGGACGAACGGGCGATCGTTCCCGGCAAACCCGACGAGAGCGCGATCCTCAAACACATCGTTTCGCGCGACCCCGAGGAAGTCATGCCGCCGCCGGAATTTCACAAGGATCTGACCGACCCGCAAAAATCCCTCATCCGTGCGTGGATCGAACAAGGTGCGAAATACGAGGAGCACTGGGCCTTCACGCCGCTTGTCAAAGCTCCGGTTCCTGAGCTGAAAAAGCACGCGGATGAAGTCGCCAATCCGATCGACGCGTTTGTTCTGTCCACTCTCGAGAGCGAAAAAATCGACCCCTCGCCTCTTGCCGACAAGGCCACCTTGCTGCGCCGGTTGTCGCTCGACTTGATAGGCCTCCCGCCCACTCCGGCCGAGCTCGACGCATTTCTCGCCGACCCGAGTCCGGATGCCTACGCCAAGCAAGTCGAGCGACTCCTCGCGTCGCCCCGCTATGGCGAGCGCATGGCGGTGCCGTGGCTCGACATCGTGCGCTTCGCCGACACCGTCGGCTACCATGGCGATCAAAACGCCCGCGTTTTCCCCTATCGCGACTACGTCATCAAATCCTTCAACGACAACAAGCGCTTCGACCAGTTCACCACCGAGCAACTCGCCGGCGACCTGCTCCCTAACGCCACCGACGAACAACGCATCGCCACCGGATTTCTCCGGCTCAACCTGATGACTCGCGAAGGCGGCGCGCAAGCCAAGGAGTATCTGGCGAAATCGATGGGCGACCGCGTCCGGGCCGTGGGCGCGGTATGGCTCGGCCTAACCACCGGTTGCGCGGAGTGCCACGACCACAAGTTCGATCCCGTCACCGCCAAGGATTTCTATTCCCTGGGCGCGTTTTTCGCCGATGTCCGGCAATGGGGCGTGTATGCCGACTACGCTTTCACGCCGAATCCGGAGCTGCCAAAAATGAACAACGACTGGCCGTTTCCGCCAGAAATCTACAGCAAGAACGCCGCGTTGGAGACCCGCCTTGCCGGGCTGCGGGAATCCGCAGTGGAAGTGCTCGCGCCTTTGAAAACCGCGAAAGATGAGGCGGCCTTCGAGTTGTGGCGCGAACAAACTACGGCTTTCCTCGCCGCCCATCCCACCGGTTGGGCCAAGCTCGCGCCGGCGGAAATCAAGGCGGCCAAAGGCACCGTTCACGAAGTTTCCACGGACGCCTCCATCGTCTTCACCGGCCCGCCGCAGAAGGAAGAATTCCTCACTCTGAATTTTCCGCTGCCTAACATCAGCATCCGCGCGATCCGCTTCGAGGCGCTGCCCGATCCAAAAAACGCGGATAAGGTCGGCCGCCAGCCAGACGGCAAGTTCGCCGTGACCCCCACCTTCACTCTCGCCTCGGCGCCTCTCAAAATCGCCCGCAGCCAGGCGGACCGTTGGACGCCCCTCAAATATAACAACGGCGAGAACAGCCCTCTTCTCGAAGCCGAATGGCGTTCCGCTCCCGCCAAGTGGGAAGAGCCGCAGGACGCCGCCTCGCTGCCGCATCATGCGCTCTATCATCTCGCGGAATCATTGCCGCCCGCCGAGGGCCGGGTCCTGCAAGTGACCTTGGCCAGCGCCGACATCGGGAAAATCCGTTTCAGCATCACTTCGTTTGGCGACGCCATTCCGGGCGCGACTCACGCCTGCCGGACCGAGCTGGTCGCGGCTTTCAAAGCGCCGGAATCCAGCGCGGCGGGAGATCGCGAACTCGCCGCGGCCTGGATCCAGAGTCGCACGCCGGACGCCGCCCTGCCGGAAGCCTACCGGACGCTCCGCGATGCGATCATCGCCTGCCGTGCCGGCTACGCCCACTCGGTGGTTGCCCAAGCGGTGCCGGCCGAAAAAATTCCTTCCACCCACATCCTTCCGCGCGGCGCCTGGATGAATCCCGCCGAGGAAGTGCAGCCCGCGGTTCCCGAATTCCTGCCCCATAAATCAGTGAGGACGGACGGCACCCGCCTGAATCGTCTCGACCTCGCGAAGTGGCTGATAGATCCGGAAAATCCGCTCACCGCGCGACAGTTCAGCAACCGACTGTGGAAACAATTCTTCGGCAAGGGCTTGTCCGGCGTGCTCGACGACCTCGGCAACCAGGGCGAGTGGCCGTCCCACCCCCAACTGTTGGATTGGCTCGCGGTCGAGTTCCGCGAATGCGGCTGGGACATCAAACACCTCGTGCGCCTCATCGTCACCAGCCGCAGCTACCGACAGCAATCCGCCTCCCGCCCCGAGCTTGCGGAAATCGATCCGGCGAACCGTTTGCTCGCCGGGCAATCCGCCCGCCGGCTGGACGCGGAGTTCGTCCGGGACAATGCGCTCGCCATCTCCGGCCTGCTCGCCGCCGACACCACCGGCGGACCCAGCGTGATGCCCTATCAGCCGGAAGGCTACTATGCGAACCTCACCTTCCCCCAGCGGGACTATCAGGCCACCACCGGTGCCGGCCAATACCGCCGCGGCCTCTACATGCACTGGCAGCGCAGCTTCATGCACCCGATGCTGGCAGGCTTCGACGCCCCGAGCCGTGAGGAGTGCTCCGCGGACCGCTTCCAATCCAACAGCCCGCAGCAGGCGCTCACGCTGTTGAATGACCCGTCCTTCGTCGAGTCCGCGCGGGGCTTCGCCTTGCGGCTGGCTCGCGAAAAGCCCGGCGCGGGCGATGCCGAAAAAATCCAGCATTCCATCCGCCTCGCGCTTTCCCGTGACGCGAAACCCGGTGAGATCGAATCCCTCACCAAGTTCTTGGCGGCCCAACGCGAGTTTTACCAATCCAAGCCGGAAGACGCCGTCGCCTTCCTCAAAACCGGCCTGTCCGATCCCGGCACTGGCCAGGATCCGGCGGAACTCGCCGCTTGGGCGCAACTTTGCCGGGTGGTGCTCAACCTTCACGAAACCATCACCCGCTACTGAGCCATGAAGCATCCTCTCATCGATCAATTCGAGCGCTATCAGCAGGATTTCAGCCGCCGGACCTTCCTCCAAAAAAGCTTCGCCGGGATCGGCGGCATGGCGCTTTCCCAACTGCTAGGTGCGTCCGGCAAAGGCGCGTCGCTGCCGTTTATCCAAAGCCAGGGCGGCTTGCATTTCCCCGCCAAGGCAAAGCGCATCGTCCACCTCTGCATGGCCGGCGGGCCGTCGCATCTGGATTCGTTCGATCCCAAGCCGCAACTCAACGCGCTTCACGGCCAGCCGTTTCCGGAATCCTTCACCGCCGGGCAACAACTCGCCCAACTCCAAGGCAGCAAGTTGATCGCGCGGGGATCGTTCACGAAGTTCAAGCCCTGGGGCCAATGCGGCACCGAGATTTCCGAAATCTTCCCGCACATCGGCTCCATCGCCGATGAAATTTGCGTGATCCGCTCGATGGTCACCGAGCAGATCAATCACGATCCGGCGCATGCCTTCATGAACTCCGGTTCGATCCTCAAGGGCCGCCCCAGCATGGGCTCGTGGCTGCTCTACGGCCTCGGTTCGGACACCCAGGACCTCCCTGGCTACGTCGTCATGGTCTCTCGCGGGGCGGATGTCGACCAACCGATTTCCGCCCGCCAGTGGAGCGCCGGTTTCCTTCCTAGCAAGTTCCAAGGCGTCCAGTTCCAGAGCAAGGGCAGCGCCGTCCATTACGTCGGCAGTCCGGATGGAGTCTGCCAGTCCACCCAGCGCCAGGTCATCGATGAAGTCCAGCGGCTCAATGGCATGCTGCGGAACGAACGCGCCGATCCGGAAATCGACACCCGCATCTCGCAGTATGAAATGGCGTTCCGCATGCAGTCGTCGGTGCCCGAACTCTCCGACATGCGCGGCGAGCCGCAGCACATCCTCGACCTCTACGGCGTGAAGCAACCGGGCGACGGCTCGTTCGCCAGCAATTGCCTGCTAGCGCGCCGCATGCTCGAGCGCGGCGTGCGCTTCGTGCAGCTCTATCACCGCGGCTGGGACCACCACGGCGATATTGAAAAAAAGATGCCCGCCGCCGCGAAGCTGACCGACCAGGCTTCCGCCGCGCTGGTCAAGGATTTGAAACAACGCGGAATGCTGGAAGACACGCTGGTCATCTGGGGCGGCGAGTTCGGCCGCACGCCGATGGGTCAGGGCTCCGGCCGGGATCACCATATCAAGGCCTTCAGCCTCTGGATGGCGGGCGCCGGCATCAAGCCCGGCATCGTGCATGGAGCCACCGACGAACTCGGCTACGCGTCGGTGCGCGACATCGTCCATGTCCGCGACTTGCACGCGACGCTGCTCCATCAATTCGGCATCGACCACGCGCGGTTCACCACCAAGTTCCAGGGCCTCGACTACAAGCTCACCGGCGTGGAGCCCGCCAAGGCGGTGCGCGCGATCATGGGATAAACGGCAGGTCGGGCCAGCCCGAAGTGTCATGATTTGCGCGTCATATCAAAGCAGACGCGTTGCGTCTGTTTCGATGGCTTTCCAATGTCGGGCAGTGAAAACACCCGCCACGCACGCGCCAAGCTTGCAGGCCATCGGTGGCGCCGCGTTTCCCCGCGGTTCCGCCCTGCTTGCCAATTCCCTGTTGAACAAAGGCACGGCTTTCCCGGAAGAGGAACGGGACGCACTCGGCTTGCGCGGACTGCTGCCACCGCGAGTGTTCACCTTGGAAGAGCAACTGGCCCGCGCCTACGCCAATTTCCAGCACCAGGCGGAGCCACTCGGCAAATACGTCTTTCTCACGTTGCTGCAAAACCGCAACGAAACCCTCTTCTACAAGCTCCTCGAAACCCACCCCGAGGAGATGATCCCCATCATCTACACGCCCACCGTCGGCCAGGCCTGTCTCGACTACGGCGCGATTTTCCGCCGTCCTCGTGGGATGTTCATCAGTATTCGCGAGCGCGGCCGCATCGCGGAAATCCTGCGCCACTGGCCGCAGACCGACGTGCGGATGATCGTGGTCACGGATGGCGAGCGTATCCTTGGCCTCGGCGACCTCGGGGTGCTCGGCATGGGAATTCCTGTTGGAAAACTCGCGCTCTATACCTCCTGCGCCGGGCTGCATCCGGCCTACTGCCTGCCCATCACGCTCGACGTCGGCACGAATAACGGAAGCCTCCACGACAGCCCGACCTATCTGGGGCTGAACCAGCCGCGGGTGCGGGGCGAGGAATATCACGCTTTCATCGAAGAATTCGTCACCGCCGTGAAGCGCGTTTTCCCTAAGGTGCTCCTCCAGTGGGAGGACTTCGGCAACACCACCGCCTTCCGCCTGCTGCGCGACTATCAGAAGCGGATTTGCAGTTTCAACGACGACATCCAAGGCACCGCGGCCGTCGCCCTCGCCGGCCTGATCGCCTCCTTGCGCGAAACCGGGCAATCGCTCGCGGAGCAAAAACTCCTCTTCCTCGGCGCGGGCGAGGCGGGCACCGGCATCGCCGACTTGTTCTGCGCCGCGGCGGGCGACGCCGGCCTATCAGAATCCGAGGCGCGGGCGCGCTGTTGGTTTGTCGATTCGCAAGGCCTGGTGGTGCGGGGACGTCTGACAGAACTCGCGCATCACAAAATTCCTTACGCGCACGAACATCCGCCGCTGGCCACGCTGGCGGAGGCGGTGGAAATCCTCCGCCCCACCGCTTTGATCGGCGTCTCCGGCACGCCCGCGAAGTTCACTCCGGAAATCATCGCCCGCATGGCGGAGTTCAACGAGCGCCCGGTGATTTTCGCACTCTCCAATCCGACCTCCCAAGCGGAATGCACTGCGGAGGCTGCTTATAAGTCGTCAGGCGGCCGCGCGATTTTCGCCAGCGGCAGTCCGTTTCCCACCGTCGAATTCGAAGGTCGCACCTTCGTTCCCGGTCAGGGAAACAACGTCTATATTTTCCCCGGCGTCGGCCTGGGTTCCTTGGTCGTGGAATCCGCGGAAGTCTCGGAACGCATGTTCCTCGTCGCCGCCCGCACGCTCGCCGACCTCGTGACCGACGAAGACCTCGCGCTCGGCCGGATCTATCCGTCACTCACCCGCATTCGCGAGGTGTCGGTGAAGATCGCCACCGCCGTCGCGCGGGAAGCCGTTCATTCCGGCTTGGCGGGCATTGCTCTCACCGATGACGAGATAGAGCCTGCGGTCCGCCGCTCCACCTATCAGCCTGCCTACCGTTCCTACATCTGATCCGTGGCTGTTAATGCTCGGCCAGCGTGCCTTCGGTGACGCCGAGTTTTTCGAGCGCCTGCACTTGGTCGATCAGGTCGAAGGCGTCGGACTTGCCGCTGAGCAAATCCTGATAGGCCCGGATGGTCTTCGCGGCGTCCTCGGCCTCGTCCAGCAGCTCGACGCGGAAGCGCGAGAGGCCGGCGGTGCGGAGGTGTTCGTAATAGCGCGCGCCGGTCTGCGCCTTGCCGTTGAAAAGCGTGTTGCGGCAGCCGACGTCGGCTTGCAGGCGGTGGAGCTGGCCGACGCGGTCGCGGAGATGGACGACGTGGGTTTCACAGGGGCGGCCGCAGTCTTTATACGTGGTGCCTTTGCTGAGGAAGACGCAGAAAACGCAGTGCTCCATGTGAAACATCGGCATGTGCTGGTGCAGCGTGAGCTCGAACCACTCGGGCGGAGCGCTGTGGAGCAATTCTAGCACCTGCCCGATGTTGAGGTCGTAGGAGACGGTGAGATGGTCCAGACCGGCGTTCTCCATCAGGAGCTTTGCGGTGATCGGGTTGGCGACGTTGAGCGAAAAGTCGCCGATTTTCTTCAGGTCGTGGCGGTCCTGATAGTAGTGGAGCGCGCCGAGGTTGCGGAGGAGCAGCCCGTCGGGTTCGGCTTTCTCGATGAGCTTCAAGTAGCCGGTTTCGCCGGGCTTGAGGATGCGCGGAGTGGCGAGGTGGATTTGGGAATTCCCAGATCTCACCAGCGCGACGGCATCCTTGTAGCGGCGGGGATCTTCGAAGTCGCAGTAGAGGGTTTCCACGCCGCATTCGAGGGCGGAGGTGACTTGGCCGAGCGTGCGGCAGAGGACGGATAATTTTGCAGTATCGGAACTTCCAACGTCGGACGTCGAAGGAAGAAGGTCCTGATAGGTGGTGGTGATTTTCGGCAGCACCGGCTTGATCGCGGCGGCGGTTTCCAGCTGCTTGACCAAGGCGCGGCGGAGTTGGTTGAGGGCGGAGACGGCGATGTGGCAATTTCCCTCTAGCTGATTGTCGAGCGTGCCGAGTTCGAACGAGGAATCGCCGAGACGGCCGAGCTGCTCGACGAGTTTCTCGGTGCCAAGCGGGTGCTTCGCGGCTTCCTGCAGCGGGGCCTCGCTGCGCACGGCGAATTCGCCGCTGCGGATTTCCAGTGGCTCGCCGGGCTTGCCGCTGACAATAATGTCGATCGCGGATTTCTTCTCGGCGGGGCGCGAGTTCTGCCAGAAACGGCGGAGCTCGGAGTCGAGCTTGGGATCGGAGGTCTTGTAGAGCGTGTGGCCGGGCTTGATGCGGTCGAAGTTGATGCCGCTGTAGGTGAGGTGGAAAATCAGGCGGTCGCCCTCGATCACCCAGATGCGGGCGCCTTGCTCGAGGTCGCGGTTTTCGCCGGCATCGAAGACGACGCCGTCGCCGGCGGTGAACGGGACGCCGGTGAGTTCGCCGATCCGGATCCAGCCGGGGCCGCAATCGGTGATGGTGCCGAGCAGCGGTCCGCGCTTTTTGCCGAATTTGCCGTGGGTGAGATACGGGTGGTTGGTGCCGGCGAACCAGCCGGTGCTGAGGCCGCGGGAAAAGGTCATTTCCAGCTCGTAGCGGTCGGACGGGGTGATCGGGGATTCGGTCTCGGCCATCGCGGCGTCGAGAGCTTTTCGATAGACGCGGGTGACGGCGGAGACGTATTCGGGCGACTTGAGGCGGCCTTCGATCTTGAAGGATTTCACCCCGGCGCGGACGAGTTCGGGGACGAGATCGACGGCGGCGAGGTCCTGCGGGCTGAGCAAATAGCGGACCGCGCCGAGTTCGCGGGTCTCGCCATCGACGACGATTTCATAGGGCATGCGGCAGGCTTGCGCGCATTCGCCGCGGTTGGCGCTGCGCTGGCCGAGCGACTCGCTGGTGAGGCATTGGCCGGAGTAGGCGACGCAGAGCGCGCCGTGGACGAAGACTTCCAGCGGGGTTTTCGTCTCCACGGAGGATGCCTGAAAACGCTCGATTTCCTTGATGGAAAGCTCGCGGGCGAGGACCGCGCGCTCTAGCGGAAAGAGCGATTCAATGAAGGCGAGACCCTCGGGCGAGGTGATGGTCATCTGGGTCGAGGCGTGCAACTCGACGTTCGGCGCGACTTCGCGGGCGAGCTTGGCGAGGCCGAGGTCCTGGATGATGAGCGCGTCCACTCCGGCGGCGGCGATCTTGCGGAGCTGCTCCTCGGCGGCCTTCATTTCGCTGGTGAAGATGAGGGTGTTCATCGCGATGAAGCCTTTCACGCCGTGGCGGTGGAGGTATTCCATGAGCTCGTCGAGATCCGCATCGATGAAATTATCCGCGCGCAGGCGGGCGTTGAAGCGCGGCAGGCCGAAATAAATCGCGTCGGCACCGGCGGCCACGGCGGCGCGGGCGCAGTCCCAGTTTCCCGCAGGGGCGAGGAGTTCGGGCGTGGGATCAAGGTTGCGCGGTTGCATGGCGGGAATGAATCACGGGTCGGACCTGAAAAACAGACGGGAATTTTTCAAGCAACTTCCGGTTTGCGGCAGGGTTTCCCCTCCATGCTAGCCCGAGCTGACGAAACCTGGACCATCTTTGAGGCCGCCCACCTCCTGAACCGCGCCGGTTTCGGCGGCAGCCCTGCGGAAATCAAATCGTTCCACGCACTCGGTCGGGAAAAGGCCGTGGACTCCCTGCTCTCGCCCGCCGAGCCGCTGGATGCGTTCCCGCTTCCGGCGTGGAGTGTTGGTGACCAGGCGCTCGCCGACATGCGCGAACGCCGCCAGCTCTTCCGCAGCAACCGAAAGGCGATGGAAGGTCTTTCTCCCGAAGCGGCCGCAGCCGCGAAGCGCGAGGCCATCAAAAAAATCCAGCAGGAAAACCGCCAACAAGCGCTTGAAGGCCAGGCCTGGTGGTTCCGCCGGATGCTCAAAACGCAGGCCCCGCTGCGCGAGAAAATGACGCTTTTCTGGCATGACCACTTCGCCACCTCGATCCAAAAGGTGAAGCAGCCGGTGTTCATGATGCGTCAGAACGAGCTGTTCCGGCGGAGTGCTTTCGGCAGTTTCAAAGGCCTCACCCACGCGATTCTGATGGACCCGGCGATGGTGCTTTATCTCGACACCCAGAGCTCGAAGAAGAACATGCCTAACGAGAATTTCGCCCGCGAGGTGATGGAGCTTTTCACCCTCGGCGAGGGCAACTACACCGAGCAGGACATCCGCGAAGCCGCCCGCGCGTTCACCGGCTACTATCTGAATCAAGGCGAGGGGAAAGTCAGCCACGACAAACGCCAATGGGACCCGACGGATAAAACCATCTTCGGCAAAACCGGCCCATTCGCGGGCAAGGACGTCATCGACCTCATCTTCGCGAAAAAGCAGCCCGCCCGCTTCATGGCGAAAAAAATCTGGGAGTTCTTCGTTTATGAAAATCCCTCCGAGCCCGCGCTCGACGCCCTCGCCGGGAGCTTCTTGAAAGCGGATTTCCAGACCGGCCCCTTGCTGCGTGAAATTTTCCTGTCCAAGGAATTTTACGCCGAGGCCGCCATCCGCTCGCAGATCAAATCGCCGGTCCAATACCTCATCGAGCTTCTCAAACAGCTTGAAATCACCGAGCCGCCCGTCGGGTTTCCGGTCACCGCTCAGCAGCAGTTAGGGCAGGTGCTGTTCATGCCGCCCAACGTCGCCGGCTGGGACTGGGGACAGGCGTGGATCAACACCAACACCCTGCTCACCCGCTACAACCTCGCCGGATTTCTCACCAAAGGCGCGGGCGAGACGGATAAATCCATGATGCCCGAGAGAATCAAAACCCCCGGCATGGCACCCGGCCCCAAGCAGATGGGCCGCGGTTGGAAGGGGCCCGACTACGAAAAAATCGCCCCGCGACCGCTGCGGGAAAATCCCACCGATCTCGTCGATTCGCTGGTCTTCCGGTTCTTCCAATGCCCGCTGCCAGACAAGGCCCGCAAATCGTTCATTGAATACGCGGTCACCAAAAAAGGCGCCGTTTTAACCGACAAGGAAACCGCCGAGCTCTGCCACTTGATGCTCAGTACGCCATACTATCAACTCTCATAAATTCACCTATCATGAAAACCCGCCGCGATTTCCTCCGCTCCACCGTCCTCGGCGCGTCCGCCACCTGGACCGTCCCGATGTTCGTCGAGCGCACCTTCGGCCAGCTCCACGAAGGCGCCCGCGACCTCGCCGTCCAGCCGGTCACCGGCAAGGACGACACCATTCTAATCGTCCTCCAACTCGCAGGCGGAAACGACGGGCTCAACACGCTCGTTCCCTTCGCGGATGACGCCTATCACAAGGCCCGCCCGCGCCTCGCCAAGAAGGAGAAGGAAATCATCAAGCTCAGCGACCACGTCGGCCTGAACGCCGCGATGCCCTTCCTCGGCTCGCTGTTCAAGGAAGGCGATCTCGGCATCGTCCAAGGCGTCGGCTATCCGAATCCGAACCGCTCGCACTTCGTCTCCACCTCCATTTGGGAAACCGCCGACACCACCAATCATTCCAACACCGGCTGGCTCGGCCGCTACTTCGACAACGCCTGCCCTGGTGCCGATCCCACCGTCGGCATCAGCTTCAACAAGACCCAGCCCGAGAGTTTCGGCGCCTTGAAAAACCCCGGCGTCTGCCTCAACTCCCCCGAACTTTACCGCTGGATCCACAGCGGCGGCGACAAGGACCAGGCGGAACAATTTTTCGCCGACCTCAACAAACCTAACACCGCAGCGGATCACGACGAGGACGAGCCCACCGACGGCGGCTCCATCGCCATGGCCGCGGGCGGCAAAGTGGGCGGCATCACCGGCGAGGGAAATCTCGCCTTCCTCGAACGCGTCGCGCTCGACGCCCGTGTCAGCTCGAAGACCATCCTCGAGCTTGCCGCCAAACATAAAACCAGCGTCCGCTACGACGGCACTCCGCTCGCTAGGAATCTCAACCTCGTCGCCCGCATGATCGCAGGCGGCATGCCGACCCGCGTTTATTATGTGAGCCACGGCGGTTTCGACACCCACAACCAGCAGGTCAATTCCCACGACCGCCTGCTAGGCCAGCTCGACAGCGGGCTGAAATCCTTCTTCGCCGATCTCAAGCAGCAGGGAAATGACAAGCGCGTCGTGCTCATGACCTTCTCCGAATTCGGCCGCCGCGTTTCGGAAAACGCCAGCGCCGGCACCGACCACGGCAAGGCCTCCTGCCTCTTCCTCGCCGGCGCCGGCATCAAAGGCGGCCTCCACGGCAGCCACCCCAGCCTCACCGATCTATCGGAAGGCGACATCAAGCACACCGTCGATTTCCGCAGCGTCTATGGCACCATCCTCGGCGACTGGCTCAAGGCCCCGAACCTGAAGCCCATCCTCGGCGCGAACTATCCGAAGATGGGACTCATCGGGTAATTGGAATGTGTTCCGACTGTCTCAGTCGGATCCCGAGCCTCCGCTCCCGGCTGAGACAGCCGGGACACGCTTTCGGCCCTGCGTTTCCAGATAGCGCCAGCACAAATAGGCCAGCGCCCATGAGGTCAGGCCGAACGCCGCCAGGCGCAGCAGGAGCCAGGGTCCGTTGAAAAACGGATGCCACAGCCACGGCAGCACGTAGCCGAGAAACAACGGCACCGGTGTGTGGAACAGATAGAGCCCGAAGCTCAGCCGCCCGACGTATTGCACTGCGGGATGATCGAGTGATTTTCCAAGCCACCCGCCGAATCCCGCCAAGGTCGCGGAGATCAGGCCTGCGAACGCCACTGAGACCAGCGTTTGCTGGATATAGCGAAAACCTTCTAGCGGTTGCTTCAGCTCGTTGAAAATATAGAGCGCCGCATACCCGGCGAAGGCGAGCCACGCGGCTCGTTTCAAGCTCGCGTTTCCCGCCTGCATTCCCCGTTCCAGCGCGAGAGCGAGCAAGGCTCCGGTTCCGAAATAATCCAGCGCGGTGGAAGTGATCGCCTGGCTGTGATGGATTCCAGGAAACCACCTTTCCAGAATCATCCGCGACAAGGGGGCCAGCACGACACAAAGCCCGAATACTGCGGCGAGCAGTTTCCGCGGCGTGAGGAATACCACCAGCGGCCATAGCAGATAGAACTGCACTTGGATCGCCAGCGTCCAGTAGTGCGCGGTTCCCGATGGCCAGCCTTCCATGAACGCCATGTGGAAGTTCGACCAATGCCCGAAGTAAGCGGGCCAGTGCTGCCGGATGTCCGGAGCGCCCACGAGGATCGCGAAAAGCATCGCCGCGTAGCACGGCAGCAGGATGCGCGTCATCCGTCGTTTTTGGAAATTCAGGTAAGCCCTGGTCCGCCATTTGCCGCCGCCGATCTCGCAAGCCGCCCGCTCGCGCAACAGGATCCGGGTGATCAGGAAACCAGTCAGTGTTAGGAAAAAGAACAGCCCGATCTCAAACGGGAAATGGCCGCGCCATTCCGGCGGCGCCCAGTGCAGCCACATCACTCCCAGCACCGCGAAGGCCCGCCAGCCGTCTAACTGGGAATTTCGGATCGCTGTCAAATTGCGCGCGGGTTGAAATCAAAAACGGCCGGGATCGCTCCCGGCCGTCTGGTCAAAGAATCGCTCAGCCGATGACCTCGGGCCAGTCGGTGTGGAACATCTCGCCGCGCTTCTTGTCGGTGCGCTCGTAGGTGTGGGCGCCGAAGAAGTCGCGCTGCGCTTGCAGCAGGTTCGCGGGAAGCACGGCGCTACGATAGCTGTCGTAGTAACCCAGCGACGCGCTGAACGCGGGGACCGGGATGCCGGCGAGGGTGGCGATGGAAATCACTTCGCGCCAGTTTTCCTGGAAGCCGTTGAGGAGGTCCGTGAAGAACGGGGCGAGCATGAGGTTTTCCAACTTCGGATTCTTGCGGTAGGCCTCGGTGATGTCGTTGAGGAACCGGGCGCGGATGATACAACCGCCACGCCAGATGGCGGCGATTTTCGCGAGGTCGAGGTCCCAGCCCTTTTCTGCACCCATGGCGGTGATGAGGTCGAGGCCCTGGGCGTAGGAAATGATCTTGGAGGCGAACAGCGCGTCGTGAACTTTTTTCACGAGCTTCTTCTTTTTCACGTCGATCTCGGGCTTAGGTCCTTCGAGGATTTTGCTGGCGGCGACGCGCTTGTCCTTCATCGAGGAAAGGATGCGGGCTTCGACGGCGGCGTTGATGGTGGAAACGACGACGGCGTTTTCAATCGCGTTGATGAGCGTCCACTTGCCGGTGCCTTTCTGGCCGGCGGTGTCGAGGATGAGATCGACGAGCGGCTTCTTGGTCTTTTTGTCCTTCTGTTTGAAGATCTCGGCGGTGATTTGGATGAGGTAGCTCTCGAGGTCGCCGTCGTTCCAGTCGGTGAAGACATCGGCGAGTTCGTCCGGGGTGAAACCGGCGGCTTTGAAAATGTTATAAGCCTCGCAGATGAGCTGCATGTCGCCGTATTCGATGCCGTTGTGGATCATCTTCACGTAGTGGCCGGCACCGCCGGGTCCGATGTGGAAAACGCAGGGCTCGCCCTCGGCCTTGGCGGCGATGGATTCGAAAATCGGCTTCATGACCTCCCAGGTGGAGGCAGGTCCGCCGGGCATGATGGATGGGCCTTTGCGGGCGCCTTCCTCACCGCCGGAGACGCCGGCACCGATGAAGCGGAAGCCAAGATCGCCGAGCCATTTGTCGCGGCGCTCGGTGTCGGTGTAGAGCGAATTTCCGCCGTCGATGATGATGTCGCCCTTGTCGAGCAGCGGGATGAGCGACTCGATGACAGCGTCCACCGGGCCACCGGCTTTCACCATGATCATCACCTTGCGCGGGGAGGCGAGGGACTGGACGAACTCTTCGAGCGACTTCGCGCCGACGAGTTTTTTGTCGGGATGCTTGGCGACGAATTCGTCGGTCACGGTGGTGGTGCGGTTGTAAACCGAGACCTGGAATCCGCGGGATTCCACGTTGAGAACGAGATTCTGACCCATGACGGCCAGACCGATAAGTCCGAAATCGCTATTGCTCATAAAATAAGACGCCGTTGAAACAGGCGGACGAGGATGTAGGGAGATTGGTGGTTTGGTGCAACCCCTTGTTGCCATCCAGCTATTCATTTCACACATTGCGCGCGTGAACTTACCGAATGCGATCACGTTTTCGCGGCTTGTAATGACCGCCGCCTTCGTGGTGGCTGTGTCGCAAAGCTCTCTGACCGGTTACGGCACCGGCCTGGTGCTTTTCATCGTGGCGGCGGTGAGCGATTTCGTGGACGGCTACCTGGCGCGGAAAATGGGGCTGGTGACGCCGTTGGGAAAACTGATGGACCCGCTGGCGGACAAGATCCTGGTGAGCGCGGCGTTTGTGTTTTTCACGGCAAAAGGCCTCTGCCCGGTGTGGGTGACGGCGCTGATCATCGGCCGCGAGTTTCTGGTGACGGGCCTGCGGCAAATCGCCATCGAGGCGGGTCAAGTGTTGGCCGCCGACGGTCTGGGGAAATGGAAAACCACCTTCCAGCTCGCCTATCTGATCACCGGCCTGATCTGGCTCACCGGCGAAAAAGCCAAGCAGTTTTTCCCCGTGGTCGAGCCTTTGAAACACCTCGCCCGCCCGTCATGGGAAGGCGGCTGGGTGCAGCCGGTCTTCCTGTGGGCGGCGGTCGCGCTGACGGTGATTTCCGGCTGGAACTACGTCTGGAGCGGGCGCGAGTTGCTGAAAACCAAATCTAGCTGATTTGTGAGGCGTAGGCCGCGGCGTCCATCAGCTTGGAGACGTGCTCCGTGTCTTTCACCTTGAGCTTGAAGATCCAGCCCTTGCCGTAGGGATCGGTGTTGACGAGCGAAGGATCGGCCTCGACCTCGGGATTCACCTCCACGACCTCGCCGCTGACGGGCGCGTAAATGTCGCTGGCGGCTTTCACCGATTCCACGACGGCGGTCGGATCACCCGCGTCCACCGCGCGGCCCACGGCGGGCAGCTCGACGAAAACGACGTCGGTGAGTTCTTCCTGGGCGTGGTCGGAAATGCCCACGGTGGCGATGTCGCCCTCAAGGCGGATCCATTCGTGGGAGGTGGCGTAGCGGAGGTCGGCGGGGTTGTGCATAAGGTAAGTCAGTGGATGGTTGATAGTTTGAAAATGATAGGTCTCATAGGTCCCGATAAGACCTATTTCTTATAAAAAGGCTTCTTCACGACCTCCGCCGGGAACAGCCGCCCGCGGACTTCGATTTGTAGCGGAGTCCCGATTTCCGAGAACTCCGCCGGCAGATACGCCATCCCGATGCCGGTCATCAGCGAGGGCGAAAGCACGCCGCTCGCGAGTTCTCCGAGCACCGCGCCGTCGGCGGAAACGACCGGATAATGCGCGCGCGGCGGCGGGCCTTTGTCCAGATAGCGCAGCGCCGTCAGCTTCACCGCCGGGCCGGTTGCCTTCTGGCGGACCAGCGTGTCGCGGCCGACGAAGGCGCCTTTTTCCAGCGCGCAGAAAAACCCGAGCCCCGCCTCGATCGGCGTGCGCTCGGGAGATAAATCGTTGCCGTTGAGCGGATAGCTCATTTCCAGGCGCAGCGAATCCCGCGCGCCGAGGCCGCAGGGTTTCGCTCCGGCGGCGAGAAACTTGTCCCACCAAGCGACGCCCTCGGCGGCCGGGCTGAAGAATTCGAAGCCGTCCTCGCCGGTGTAGCCAGTCCGGCAAACCACCGCGCCCGTGGCGGTGGTCATGATTCCATTGCGCGGCGGCAGCGTTTCAGCCGGGAAAACCTTGGCGAAAATGTCCACGGCGGTCGGCCCTTGCACCGCCATCCCGGCCCACAGATCGCTCTCGTTGCGCAGCGTCACGTTCGCGTCCTGCCGCGCCGCCATCCAGGCGAAGTCCTCGTCGATCATCGACGCGTTCACCACCAGGAAAAACTCCGTTGCGCCGGACCGATAGGCGATCAAATCGTCGATCACGCCGCCGACTTCATTGAGCATCAACGTGTATTGCCCCTCGCCGATGCCGAGCTTGGCGATGTCGTTCGTCAGCAATCCGTTCAACCATGCCGCCGCCGTCGGTCCGCTGACGATGAATTGTCCCATGTGGGAAATGTCGAAAATCCCGCAGGCGGTGCGGACAGCCGTGTGCTCGTCGATGATCGAGGTGTATTGCACCGGCATGTTCCAGCCGGCGAAGGGGACGAGTTTGGCACCGAGCGCCACGTGGGCGGCTTCGAGCGGCGAGCTTTTGATTTCGGAAATCACGCCGCGGAGACTGAAAGCGCGACCTGCGCTTGTCAATCGGCGCGAAGCCGCGATGTTCCCCGCCGTCATGACTTTTTTCGATCGATTGGAGCGCCGCTGCGGCTGGCTGGCATTTCCCGGATTTCTGCGCTACTACGCGTTGTTCCACGTTCTCGTTTACGTTTTGCAAATCCTGCGGCCGGACATCGGGCCGCTTTTCGAGTTCGACCGGGCGAAGATTTTCTCCGGCGAAGTCTGGCGGGTGGCGACGATGTTTTTCGCGGGTTCGCAATTCGGCACCTTCAATCCCGTCAGCCTGTTGTTTCTGCTGTGCGCGGTGAGCTTCGTCTTCATGGTCAGCGACGGCCTCGAAAACGCCTGGGGCTGCTTCAAGACATCGTTGTTTTATTACACCGGCATCGGCCTCGTGCTGCTGGCGAATTTCGTCTATCCCATCGACATCCCGTCGAGCGGGGTGGTGCTCTTCGGCGCGGCCTTCCTCGCCTTCGCCACGCTTTTCCCGAAGGTGGAAATCCTGCTGTTATTCGTGCTCCCCGTGCAGGTGCGGTTCCTCGGGATCTTGATGGCCGCCGGGATTCTTCTCGACGCCGCGGGCCAGCCGGTCCTGCTGCCGTTCTATCTGGTGGCCTTCGCCAACTATTTCATCTGGGCCGGCATCCCCGCGCTGCGCGGCACCGCGCGGGCGATCGAGTCCGGCCAGCGGAAAAAGCGCTTCAACGCCGCGAAAACCCCCGCCTCCGCCGCCTTCCACACCTGCGCCCTCTGCCAGAAAACCGACGTTTCCCACCCGCACGACGAGTTCCGTATCGGCCACGACGGCGAGGAATATTGCGGCGACCACCTGCCGCAATGAAACCGGCTGAATCCACCGCGACTTTTGAAGCTGCCGCCATCCGCGCGTGGGCGGATGGTCGGATTTCCGGCGGACCGCTTCCGCCTTTTAGCCAATGCGTCCGACGAACAGCTGGCAAAAGTCGCGCTGGAAGTCGATGGCTACGCGCTCCGCTGGGAAGAACTGGACGAGGACATCACGGTGCCCGGAATCCTGGCCGGCCGCTTCCAGTTGCCCCGGAAATAAATTGCGAGAGACATTCCTCGAAAAAAAGACTGCCACTCAGCCTTCATCCTCGTTAGCCATGCTCCCGTGCGTCCGGTTGAAACCTACCTCACCAGCCTTCACGCCTCGCTCGGCGCGGGCATCCCGGACGGCGGGCTCTTCTCCTCCAAGGAACTGAAAAAGCACGGCCACGAGGCCAACACCCTTTTCGGCAAACTCAAGCCCGCGCGCGGCGGCCGCGCGGAGGGGTGCCGGAGCCGGATGCCCGCGCACGGCGGCCGTGCGGAGGGGTGCCGCATCGAAAATGGCGGGAATTTTCAGCAGGTTTCTACGGCCGAGGGGGTGTATGGCAAGAGGGGGAGTTGCCGGGGCAGCCCACGAGCCCGCCGTCGGCCGGAGATCCGTGAGGCGGTTTGAGCCGCAATCAGGAAAGATCCGGGACTTCACGCCGTAAAAGCCAGTTTTGCCATCGATGAGTTCAAACCGCTTCCAAGCCTTGCCCGTCCTCTCGCTCCTCGTCGCCCACGCCTCCTTCGGCGCGCCGATGGCGAAAATGGACCCCCATCCGACGCCGGCACCCTTCACCAACGGTGGTGCCGCTTCGCTCCAACTCATCAAACCCGCCGTCGGGATCAAGGTGAGTTTGTTCGCCGAGGAGCCGATGCTCGGAAACCCGGTTTGCCTGAGTTTCGATGATCAGGGGAAACTCTACGTCGGGGAAACCCACCGCTACAAAACCAGCGTGTGGGACTCCCGGGGCAAACCCAGGGAAGTCATGGAGGCGGACCTCGCCTGCCGCACCGTCGAGGACCGGCTCGCGCTGAATTTCAAGGTCCACGGCGACAAGACGAAGGACTTCGGCATCGAGACCGAAGCCGTCCGGCTGCTGGAAGACCGCGACCACGATGGCAAGGCGGACCGCAGCAGCCTGTTTGCCGAGGGTTTCAATTCCATCGTCGATGGCGCGACGGGCGGGATCCTCGCCTGGGGCGACCAGGTCTATTTCGCAAACATTCCTAACTTGTGGCGGCTCGACAAGCCGGATGCCGATGGCCGCAGCACCGGCCGCACCGCCGTGCTCGAAGGCTTCGGCGTGCACTACAACTACACTGGCCATGATTTCCACGGCCCGGTCATGGGACCCGACGGCATGCTCTACACCTCGATCGGCGACCGCGGCCTGCATGTGAAGACCCATGAGGGCGGCGTCTATCGTTGTTGGCCGGACGGCGGCGGCTTCGAGCTGGTGCACCGCGGCATGAGAAATCCCCACGATCTGGCGTTCGACAAATACGGGAATCTCTTCACCGGCGACAACGACGCCGACAAGGGCGACGAGGAGCGGGTCATTTATGTTGTCGATGGCGGCGACAGCGGCTGGCGCATCGGCTACCAATGGCCGCAGATGGGAAATGACCGCGACCCGTGGTTGAACGAGGACATTTTCGTCAATCACGCTTACCGCCAAAGCGACTACTATGGCGAAACGCGTCAGCCGAAACGCGGCAAAGGAAAGCCTCCCGCAAAATCCTCCGATCCGAGCATCCGCCCGGCCGCCTATCTGCCCCACGTCGGCAACTGCGGCGACGGCCCGGCCGGCCTCGCCTACAACCCCGGCGTCACCGGCCTGACCGCCGAATACGACGACCACTTTTTCCTCACCCACTTCCGGGCCACCGCCGCGAATTCCGCGATCTACACCTGGTCCGTGAAACAGGACGGAGCGACCTTCCGCATGGAAAACGCCCGGCCATTCCTCGAAAAATGCACCTTCACCGACATCACCTTCGCGCCGGACGGCCAGCTCTATCTCTGCGATTTCCCTGATGGATATGCACGCAACGGAAAGGGGCGCGTCTATCGGGCCGCCAATCCGCAGGCGCTTGCCAGGCCCGCCGTCAAGGAGGTCCAGCGGCTGCTCGCCGAGGGCATGGCGTCCCGCAAAACCAAAGGGTTAACAGCGCTTCTATTCCACGGCGACATGCGGATCCGCCAGCGGGCGCAGTTCGAACTCGCCGCCCGGGGCCCGGCGGCCGAAGGAGTTTCGGACGCCGTGAACCAAGTGCTGCAACAGACGAAATCGCAACTCGCCGCCATCCATGCCATCTGGTGCGTCGGCCAGTGGAGCCGCAACGATTCATCCCAGGCCGCGCGCTTGCTGCCGCTGCTGAAATCGTCCGATCCCGAGATCCGCGCGCAGGCGGCAAAGACTTTGGGCAAGGTCCGCTTCGCCGGGGCGGAATCCTCCCTCATCGCGGCGCTTGCGGACTCATCGCCGCGGGTGCGGTTTTTTGCGGCTAACGGATTGGGGCGCCTGGGAGGTCTCAAGGCCGTGCCCGGAATTCTGAAATTGCTCGCCGCCAATGCCGACCAGGACGCCTATCTCCGCCACGCCTGCGCGATGGCCTTGAGCGGCATCAAGGACCCTGCGGAGCTCTCCAAACTCGCCGCCGACCCGAACCGCAGCGTCCGCCTCGGCGTGTTGCTAGCCATGCGGCTGCGCGCGATGCCCGAAGTCGCGGGTTTCCTGCAAGACCCCGATCCGTTGCTGGTGGTCGAAGCGGCACGGGCGATTCACGACGCGCCCATCGACGCGGCGATGTCCGCCCTCGCCGCGCAGGTGACGGTCGATCATTCGAATCTATCCGCCGCGCTCGCCCCAATCTTCTGGCAGCGCGTGGTGAACGCCAACTACCGCCTCGGCGGTGCTTCCGGGGCAAACGCCTTGATCCGCCTGCTTCAAGAGCACAAGGCAGACGAACGGTCGCTCACCGACGCGGCGACAGTGCTCGGCGAATGGGCGCGGCCTCCCGCCCGGGACCGCATCATTGGGAATTTCCGCCCGCTGCCAGCACGCGATGGCAGCGCGGCAACCGCCGCTTTAACCGTATCGATTGACGGTCTACTAACCAACTCCAGTCCGGTCGTACAGGCCGCGCTGGCCAAGGCCACCGCCGCGCTTGGACTCGTGGAAACGGGCCCATCGCTCATGCGGATGGCCGGAAATACCGCGCTCCCGGCCGGACCCAGGGTCGCCGCCTTGCAAGCCTTGGCCGCGATGGCGGTGCCGCTGCCCGCCGATTTCACCCAAAGACTCCGCGCAGACAAGAACCCCGAGGTCAAACGGGCGCTCCTTGCAACCGATCAAGGCGGTCAATCCGTCACGGCCCTCGCCGATTCCCTGAAGGACGGTTCCCAGGCCGACCAACAAAACGCCCTCGCGGCACTGGGCCGGATCCACACGCCGGAAGCGGAAGCCGTTCTAATCGATCGGATGAAGGCACTCGTGGCGGGGCGCGTCGCCGGGGAGCTGGAGTTGGATGTTCTGGAAGCCGCCCGCGCATCGACCGACGCGCGGCTCGTCAAGCTCGTGAAGGACTACGAAACGAGTTTGCCAAAAGACGATCCGGTCGCGCCATTGTTGGTTTCCCGCTTCGGCGGAAACGCGGCAACCGGGGCCAAGTTGTTATCGGACCGCACCTATCTGTTGGAATCGCTGGTGACGCCCGCGGCCAGGATCGCCAGGGGATTCGCGTTGATCGCCGTGACCAAAACCGACGGCGGCCAAGTCGCGGGAACCATCCAGAAGGAATCCGCCACCGAGCTGGTTCTCAAGGATGCCACCGGAAAGATTCTAACCATCCCGCCCGCGCAGATCAAATCCCGCAGCGAACCGGTCTCCGGCATGCCCGCCGGCTTGCTCAGCCAACTCACCCCGTTCCAGCTCCGGGACTTGATCGAATACCTCGCCAGCCTGAAGGCAAAATGAAGCGGGTGCCTCACCACGAGACGGTCCGGAGTTCGCGCTTTAGCGTGCTCTTGCGCGAAGAGCAAACTGAAGTTTGAACTCCGGACCGTCGTCAGGCCGGCACCCGTTTTTGGCAAACGGTTTGGTTGCTGGCGGTCACAGGATGTTGGTAGGCAGCACCTCGCTGTCACCGGAGTGCCGGACGTATTCGCTCTCATGGAGAACGATGGCCTTGCGCTTGGTGAGCAGCAGCCAGCACTCGCGGGCGGTGCCGAGGACGATGATGGCGACGAAGAACAGGAAGGTGATGGTGATGACCACGTCGATGCGGGCGTTGAAGAGCGAGGTCTCGGCGGCTTTGAGCGCCTTGCCGGTTAGGCCGGCGGCGATTTGGGTTTCCAGGGTGCGGATGGCGGGGAGGAAACCGGCGGCGTTGGCGGAGAAAAGTTTCAGATAGCCGGCGGTGAAGGTGACGGCGGTGAGGAAGAGCATCGGCACGGCGGTGACCCAGCAGTAGCGGGCCTTGCCCATCTTGATGAGGACCACGGTGCCGAGGCAGAAGGCGATGACGGCGAGCAGCTGGTTGGAAATGCCGAAGATGGGCCACAGGGATTTGGCGATGCCTGCGGGGTCGAGCGCGCCTTGATAGAGAAAGAAGCCCCAGGCGCCGACGAGCAGGCCGGTGGCGAGGATGTTGCCCAACCACGAGTCGGTCCTGCCGAGCCGGGGGGAAATGTTTCCCAACAAATCCTGGAGGATGAAGCGGCCCACGCGGGTGCCGGCGTCGAGCGTGGTGAGGATGAACAACGCCTCGAACATGATGGCGAAGTGATACCACAGCGAGAGCGCGGTATTGCCCGGGATGACCTTGGCGAACATCTGCGCCATGCCGACGGCGAAGGTGGGCGCGCCGCCGACTTTGCCGATCATGTGCGGCTCGCCGAGGTCGCTGGCGAGCTGTTGCATGTGGGCCTCGGTGACGGCGTATTCCGGGCCGTAGGAATTGATCTTCGCGATCTGCGCGGTGACGGCGGCGGCGTCGTTGGGGTCGATCGGCGAGTTGATGGCGAAATACTCGCCGGGCTGGAGCGCGCAGGCGGCGATGATGGCCATCAGCGCGACCAACATTTCCACCACCATCGAGCCGTAGCCGATGAGGCGGATGTCCTTCTCGCGGGCGAGCAGCTTGGGGGTGGTGCCGGAGGCGATGAGCGAGTGGAATCCGCTAACGGCCCCGCAGGCGATGGTGATGCAGACGAAGGGAAACACCGGCCCGGGCACGACGAAACCGCCGCCGCTGACAAACGGCGTGATGGCGGGCATGTGCAGCGGCGGGGCGAGAATGACGATGAAAACCCCCAGCACGGCGACAGTGCCGAGTTTCATGAAAGTGCTGAGGTAATCGCGCGGGGCGAGCAGCATCCAGACGGGCAGGACGCTGGCGGCGAAGCCGTAAATCATGATCGCCCACGCGAGCTGGGTGGAGCTGAGAGTGAGCGCGGCGGTCCAGGCGGGTGACAGGTATTTCCCGCCGACGACCGCGGCGAATAATCCGACGACGCCGAAGACGGAGGCGGCGGTGACGCTGACCTTTCCGCTCTTGATCATGACGCCCATCACGAAGGCCAGAGGGATGGTGGCGGCGATGGTGAACAGCCCCCACGGGCTTTCCGCAAGGGCCTTCACGACGACCAATCCAAGCACCGCGAGCAGGATGGTCATGATCGCTAACAAGCTGATCATGGCGATGAGGCCGATCACGGGGTTGAGCTCCTCCTTGAGCATTTGGCCGAGTGATTTCCCGTTGCGGCGCATCGAGGCGAAGAGGATGACGGCATCGTGCACGCCGCCGCCGAGGGTGGCTCCGACGAGGATCCAGAGCGTGCCGGGAAGATAGCCGAATTGCGCGGCGAGCACCGGACCGACCAGCGGGCCGGGTCCGGCGATGGCGGCGAAGTGGTGGCCGAAGACGACCCACTTGGGCGTGGGAACGAAGTCTTTCCCATCGCTGCACGTGACGGCGGCGGGGGCGCGGAGGTCGTCGATGGTGAGCACCTTGGCGACCAGCCATGCCGAGTAAAACCGATAGGCGACGGCGAACGTGCAGACCCCGGCGACGACCAACCAAAGCGCGTTGACGGGTTCGTTCCGCTGGAAGGCGGCGATGGCGACGGCGGTGGCTCCGAGAAGGGAGACGGCGATCCAGAGGAAAATGCGGGCGAGGCGGGGCATGGTGGGTTTTAGTCTGGGAATTGTTGGATCGTGGCGCGATTGGTTTCGAGCAGGGCTTTGAATTGGGCGAAACTCGACGAAACAAAAGGGCGCGTCGAGCGTGGAGTGAAACGCCGAACGGATCAGCCGGATCGAATGGCCGCCTCCATGTTTTCCTCACCGGCGACAAGAATCCGCGTTGTCAGCAGCGGATCGAAACAGACAAATCGCGATCTTCGAATTGCCCTTCACCCGTCTCCAATCGTTGGAGCCTTATCAGGACCCAATCCGCGCCGCCATCCGAAACCCGATGGCCGGTGATGACATCCAGATCGAGTCATGATCCGAATGCTTGTTAGTCGGGACTGACGCCTTCGAGACACCTTCGATTGGATTGGCGGACGGTAAAAAATCCTTCAAAACCGGAGTCTCGACAAAGCGGAGTGGATGCGCGAGTTTTCTCCGCATGAGAATCACGGAGTTAGCCCCCAGAGACGGCTACAAGCTATTCCTCCGGTTTGAAGACGGGGCTAGCGGAGAAGTGGATTTGTCATCTTTTGCAGGGCGCGGGGTTTTTACCGCATGGTTGGAACCCGGGTTTTTCGAGCAGGTCATCCTTTCAAATGACGGATCTCCCGAATGGCCCGGAGAAATCGACCTTTGTCCTGACGCGCTCTACATGAGGCTGACCGGAAAGCGCCCTGAAGATGTTTTTCCCGCATTGCGCCAGTTACACTCCCATGCCTGAGCTTTCCCGATTTTACGGCATCGTCATCCAGATGTATTTCGGTGATCACTCGCCGCCCCATTTTCACGCGCTCTATGCCGGGAGGAAAGCGGTGGTCGATATTGAGACCCTCGCGTTTATCGAAGGGCAGTTCCCGCCGAGAGCCAGGGGGCTTGTCACTGAATGGGCCGCAATCCATCAGAACGATCTGAGAGAGGCTTTTCGCAAAGTTGAAGCCATGGAGATGCCTGCGAAGATCAGGCCTCTGGATTGAGATATCGATGATCGAATGGCCGCTTCGATGTTTTCCTCACCGGCGACAAGAATCCGCGTTACCGGCAGCGGATCAAAACACGAGAAATCGCGATCGTCGAATGGCCAAAGCCTCAATGTCTGTTATTTGGGACTGGTACCATCAATGGTTGTGATCGGGTGGATTTATGGTTGGGTCGAAAGCGTGCGTTGCGTGGACGTTCCGTCAGAGACACCCGAGATCAGTCCGGAAAATCCTCGGCTGCCAAGTGACTGTTGAAGTCCATCGCGCCGTGGAGGATCCGAATGACCTGAAGCGTCTGCCCTTGAATGGAGAAGAAGATGACGTGCTTCTCGTGGCGGGCGGAGCGGCAGCTTTTTGCCAAATCTTCCCGTAGCCGGAAGGAGTCCGGGTTGGACTGGATTTCGGCGAGTTTCCCCCAAAGACCTTTCAAATAGCGGTCCTCCAGTTCCGCGCCCCAAGTATGAAGGGTGTAGTTGGAAATCTCTTGCAGGTCGCGAACGACCGAGGGCGAGAGGATGAGGTTCATCGCTTGGCCCTGGCCAGATTGAGGAATTCGCTTTCGTCGGTGACGGTCGTTCCCTCTCCCCGCTGGAGTTCTTCGCAGCCCGTGTTGACTTCGGCAAGGAGGCGGATGCGGGCCTCGATCTCCCTCCAAGTGGCGTCTTCGGGAAGGCCCTTGATGGTTTCCATGGCGAGTTCCTTGGTGGACATGGTGAAAGGCTAGGACGAATGCTCCTGGAGTTCAAGGGTCCAGAAATCTCACCGGCGGCGGTGGCGTGGTCGATGAGGTCGCGGGTGAGGATGAAGGCTGGAAATCTGATGGTTTATGTGTAAGTAATTGTGATTGTGTGGATTATTCGATCTCGTTCTGTTACGGATCGGATGGGCGCGGTCGTTTCCTGGCTGCGGAGGGCGTTTCTTGAGTGCGTGAGGGTGTTTCTCGGCTGCGTGAGGTCGTTTCTCGGATGTGCGAGGGTGTTTCTTGGCTGCGGGGGGCGTTTCTTGACTGCGCGAGGTCGTTTCTTGGATGTCGGGGTCGATTTCTCGGATGGGTGAGGGCGTTTCTTCGACGTAAATGTCGATTTCTTGACTGCGCGGGGGCGTTTCTTGACGGTGGAAATGAAGAGGGCCGCTGCCCAAGGGGCGGCGGAATCTGTCCGCCGTGTCCATGGCGAGTCAATGATCTGTGCGTTCGCTCACTTCATTGGCTTCTCATGGGCAGGGCGATCGGATATCGCCCTTCCCTGGGGATGCGCCCATGCGCAGGATCGGCATGGCGGTTGGAAACCACCGCCACTTTGAAATCACAGCTCGCGGATGGCTGCCGCTGAGGCCGTCGGTAAGAAGTCTTATCGGGAAACGCCTGGGGCGTTTGGGGCTTGGAAGTTCCGGCGGGGCGGATTGATGTGGGTGTGTGGACGCGATCCGAATCCGTGGGGCACGGCAGCATAACCTGAAGAACATCGACGTGGACATCCCGCGGGGGAAACTCGTGGTGATCACGGGGCCGAGCGGGTCGGGGAAGTCGTCGCTGGCATTTCACACGCTGTATGCGGAGGGGCAGCGGCGGTATGTGGAATCGCTGTCGGTGTATGCGCGGCAGTTTCTGGATCAGTTGGAGAAGCCGGATGTGGATTCGATCGAGGGGCTGAGCCCGGCGATCGCGATCGAGCAGCGGGGCGGGGGGCTGAATCCGCGCTCGACGGTGGCGACGGCGACGGAGATTTATGATTACCTGCGTGTATTGTGGGCGGCGGCGGGGATTCCGCACGATCCGGTGACGGGCGAGCGGCTGGAGCGGATGAGCGCGGCGGACATCGTGAACGTGCTGGCGGCGATGGAGGAGGGGACGAAGGTGGTTTTGCTGGCACCGCTGCCGGCGGAGGAGCTGGGGGAACCGGCGCGGTTGTTGGGGGATTTGCAGCGGCAGGGATACATCCGGGTGCGGGTGGACGGGGAGGTTTTGGAAATCGAGGAGGCGGCGGCGAAATGGCCGGAGTTTCCGGCGGCGGTGGAGATCGTGGTGGACCGGTTCGTGATCCGGCCGGGGGTGGAGTCGCGGTTGGCGGATTCAGTGGAAACGGCGTTGCGGTTGTGCGGGGCGGAGGCGCGGGCGGCGGTGCAGGAACCGGGCGGGGATGCTTGGCGGGATTTGGCGTTTCAGACGAGTTATCGGAATCCGCGGACGGGGTTCGTGGTGGAGGAGCTTTCGCCGAAGCATTTTTCCTTCAACTCGCACCTCGGGGCTTGTGAGGCGTGCGAGGGGCTGGGGACGGAGATGTTTTGTGATCCGGCGCTGCTGGCGGAGGGGGAGGATGCTGAGAAGACTTTGAAGCGGTATCGCGAAGCGAAATCGGAGATCACGCGGCGGAAGCTGGCGAAGTTCATGGCGCATCGGGCTTGCGGGGTTTGTGGGGGGAAGCGGTTGAAGGCGGAATGGCTGGCGGTGAAGATTTTGGGAGGGAACATCGAACATCGAGCGCTCAACATCGAACGTCGAAGGGAAGAGAAGGAAGAGTGGCTGGGGATTCAGGATTTTTGTGAATTGAGCGTGGCGGATGCGATGCGGTGGATGGAGGGGATTGAGTTTGAGGCGGGGAAGGCGGAGGTTTGCAAGCGGCTGGCAAGCGATGTGCGGACGCGGTTGGCGTTCCTGATGGAGGTGGGGCTGGATTATCTAACGCTGCAACGGACGAGCGGGACGCTTTCCGGCGGCGAGGCGCAGCGGATCCGGCTGGCGACGCAACTGGGCGCGGGGCTGTCCGGGGTGATTTACGTGCTCGATGAGCCGAGCATCGGTCTGCACGCGGCGGACACGGCAAGATTGATCGGGGCGCTGACGCGGTTGCGGGATTTGGGAAATACGGTGGTGGTGGTGGAGCACGACGAGGAAATCATCCGGGCGGCGGATTGGCTGATCGATATCGGGCCGGGTGCTGGGGCTGCAGGTGGTGAGCTGCTGGCGGCGGGGGTGCCGGGGGAGATTGATTCGCCGACGGGGGAGTGGTTGCGGGGGAGAAACCAGAGGCAAGAATCCAGATTCAAGAAGGAGAAGAGCGGGGAGCTGGTGATCCGCGGGGCGCGGGAGCATAATTTGCGGAATTTGGATGTGGTGATTCCGTTGGGGCGGCTGGTTTGTTTGAGCGGGCCGAGTGGGAGCGGGAAATCCACGCTGGCGGACAATATTCTGCGGCGGGCGCTGGCCCGGCATTTCCATGGCTCGGGCGAGGCGCCGGGGAAACATGACGGGATCGACGGGCTGGAGTTGATCGAGAAATTCGTGGTGGCGGACCAGTCGCCGATCGGCCGCAGTCCGCGTTCGAATCCGGCGACGTTCACCGGGGTGTTTGATCTGGTTCGCGACCTTTTCACGAAGCTGAATTTGTCGAAACAACGCGGCTACGGCCCGGGGCGCTTCAGTTTCAACGCGGCGGGCGGGCGGTGTGAGCGCTGCCAAGGGAACGGGCGGTTGAAAATCGAGATGCATTTCCTGCCGGACGCCTGGGTGACATGCCCGGCTTGCAATGGCCGGCGGTTCAATCGCGAGACGTTGGAAGTGACTTATAAAGGGAAATCCATCGCCGAGGTGCTGGCGCTTTCCGTAAGCGAGGCGCGGGTGTTTTTCCGGCCGATCCCGAAGATTCATCGGATTTTAGAAACGCTGGAGGATCTCGGGCTCGGGTATTTGCAGCTCGGGCAGCCGGCTAACACGCTTTCCGGCGGCGAGGCGCAGCGGCTGAAGCTGGCGGTGGAGTTGGCGAAACCGCAGGCGCCGCACACGTTGTATTTGTTCGATGAGCCGACGACCGGGCTGCATTTCGGCGATGTGGAGAAGCTGCTGGCCGCGTTTTTGAAACTGCGCGACGCCGGTCACAGCGTGTTGGTGGTGGAGCATCATCTGGACGTGATCGCCGCATCCGACTGGGTGATCGAGCTCGGTCCGGGTGGCGGGATTCATGGCGGATTGCTTGTCGCGGAAGGACCTCCGGATGCGATCCGGAAGAATAAGAAGTCGCCCACGGGACGGGCTTTGGCCGCGCGCCATTGACTGCGGATGATTTTTCAAATTTCCGGTGGACAATTCTCGTCATGACCGTTACCGACCTCGCCTCCTGACGGGGCATCCGCCTCTGGAGAACCTGGGCAGCGTAGCTCAGCGGTAGAGTAGGGGACTCATAAGCCCTTGGTCGGCGGTTCGAATCCGCCCGCTGCCACCAGGTTTTTCAAACAATCGCCGCTTCTGATGTAAAATTAGAAGAAAATTTCAAAATAGGGCTTGTCAGGTTGGGTTCGGCTCCTAGAGTCGCCCCCCCACAGCGAGGGCCGCTGACGATTGGTTTCGAAGCGGCTCAAATTACAGGGAAAATTTATCGGGTCCAGCTCCGGAAAA
The DNA here is from genome assembly GCA_945873305.1 of Akkermansia muciniphila. GTDB lineage: Bacteria > Verrucomicrobiota > Verrucomicrobiia > Verrucomicrobiales > Akkermansiaceae > Luteolibacter > Luteolibacter muciniphilus_D. The sequence goes on along the minus strand of CAMCCX010000006.1, from coordinate 11,714 downwards.
AAGCTACTACAAGGTCGCCTTGTCGTCGCTCCGGTTTGTCCCCATGGGAAAATCAGAACCACCGCAAGGAAATCATGCCGACCATCAATCAGCTCGTTCGCAAGGGACGCCTCACTCCGGCCGAAAAGTCGAAGTCACCCGCTCTTGTCAACTGCCCACAGCGCCGCGGAGTATGTCTTCAAGTCATGACTCGGACGCCCAAGAAGCCTAACTCGGCTCTCCGTAAAGTGGCCAAAGTGCGCCTCACTAACGGATTCGAAGTCATCGCCTACATCGGCGGTGAAGGCCACAACCTCCAGGAACACTCCATCGTCCTCGTTCGCGGCGGACGGGTGAAGGACCTTCCAGGTGTGCGCTACCACATCGTTCGTGGTTCGCTCGATACCCTCGGTGTCGATAAGCGCCGCCAAAGCCGCTCCAAGTATGGTGCGAAGCGTCCGAAACCCGGTGCCGTCGCCGCTCCTGCCAAAAAAGGCGGGAAGAAGTAATCCTATCATTTAACCAACTCACCATCCCAACGCCATGCCACGCCGCAAGCGCATCTTTACCAAGCCAGACCGTCGCGATCCTCGCTACGACAGCGCCCTCGTTGGTCACCTTATTACCAAGGTGATGGAATCCGGAAAGCGTTCACTCGCTCAACGCATCGTTTACGCCGCGATCGATCGCGCTAACGAAGGTGTCGATACCATCGACCCTCTCGAAGTGATCACCCGCGCCGTTGAAAACACCAAGCCACGCGTGGAAGTCAAATCCCGCCGCGTCGGTGGTGCGACCTATCAAGTGCCGCTCGAAGTGGCTCCGGACCGTTCCGAGTCGCTCTCCATGCGCTGGCTCGTCAACTACGCCCGCAACCGCAAGGGCACTCCGATGCACGTCGCTCTCGCCAACGAGATCAAGGACGCTGCGAACAACCAAGGCAGTGCCGTCCGCAAACGCGACGACGTGCACAAGATGGCGCAAGCCAACCGCGCCTTCGCTCACTTCCGTTTCTAATCTATCGATAGCGTTCCAGCAATTCCGTCCGTGAATCCGAACAGTCCAAACCGCCAATACGTGCTCGAGCGCACCCGAAATATCGGGATCGCCGCGCACATTGACGCGGGCAAGACGACGCTCACCGAGCGGATCCTGTTCTATACAGGAATGATTCACAAGATCGGCGAAGTTCACGATGGTGGCGCGACGACCGACTGGATGGAGCAGGAGCGCGAGCGTGGAATCACCATCACCTCCGCCGCCGTCACCACCGAGTGGTGGCAGCACGAGGAGCAGGGGATGACCAAGCTTTTCCCCGGTCAGAAACAACGCATCAATATCATCGATACTCCGGGACACGTTGACTTCACTGCTGAAGTCGAGCGGTCCCTTCGTGTGTTGGATGGTTGCATCGTCGTTTTCTGCGGTGTCGCCGGCGTCCAGCCGCAGACCGAAACCGTCTGGCGGCAAGCTTCGAAATACCACGTTCCGCGGATCGTGTTCGTCAACAAGATGGACCGCACCGGCGCGGATTTCCAAAGCGTGTTCGACGAGGTGAAGGATAAACTCGGTGCAAATGCCGTTCGCATCCTCATCCCGATCGGTGCCGAAGACCAGTTGATCGGCCAGATCGACGTGGTGAACCAAAAGGCGATCTATTACTCCGACGACGACAAGTTCGGCTCCACCTACACGGTGAAGGAACTTGAAGGCGATCTAATCGATCTCTGCAAAGAAGCCCACGACGAGCTCGTCAACGCGGTTGCCGATGTGGATGACGTGGTCGGCGAAAAATTCCTCAACGAAGAGCCGATCACTCTCGAAGAGCTCAAGCAAGGCATCCGCCGCGCCACGATCAACAATCTGCTGGTGCCCGTTGCCGGTGGTTCCGCTTTCAAAAACAAGGGTGTCCAGTATCTGCTCGATGCGGTCATCGATTACCTCCCAAGCCCGCTCGACATTCCGGCGGCCATTGGCATGGACCCCGACGACCACGAGAAACACATCGAAGTCGTCACCTCGGACAACGACAAGTTCGTTTCCCTCGCTTTCAAGCTCTGGGCCGACAAGTTTGTTGGCAAACTCGTTTTCTTCCGCGTCTATTCCGGCGTCATCCGCAAGGGAGACACGGTTTACAACCCCCGCACCCGCCGCTCCGAGCGCGTCGGCCGCTTGATTCAAATCCAGGCGAACGAGCACAAGGACATCGACGCCTGTTATTCCGGTGACATCGCCGCCATGGTCGGCATCAAGAATGTCACCACCGGCGACACGCTCGCCGCCGAAAACCACGACGTGGTTCTCGAGCCCCCGACTTTCCCGGAACCGGTCATCTCGATGGCCGTCGAACCCCGCACCAAGGCCGACCAGGAGAAACTCGGCATGGCACTTGGCCGCCTCTCCGAAGAGGACCCGACCTTCATGGTCAAGACCGACGAGGAAACCGGCCAGACCATCATTTCCGGAATGGGTGAACTTCACCTGGAGATCATCATCGACCGCATCCGCCGCGAGTTCAAAGTCGAGGCGAATACCGGCGCTCCACAAATCGCCTACCGCGAGACCATCACTCAAGCCGCTGGCGGCGAAGGCAAGTTGATCAAACAATCCGGCGGCCGCGGTCAATACGGCCACGTGATTCTTTCCGTTAAGCCGAACGAAAAGGGCAAGGGACTCACCATCGAGAACAAAGTCATCGGTGGCACCATTCCTAAAGAATATATCAACGCCGTTTACAAGGGCATCAACGAGTCGATGACCAACGGCATCGTCGCCGGTTATCCCGTCATCGACGTCCATGTTGAAATCCTCGATGGTTCCTACCACGACGTTGATTCCAACGAAAACGCTTTCACCATGGCGGCCATTTTCGCCATGAAGGACGGCTTCAAGAAAGCCAAGTCCATCCTACTCGAGCCGATCATGGCCGTGGAGGTTTCCACCCCTGACGATTACCAAGGTGACGTCATGGGCGATCTGAGCCGCCGCCGCGGACAGATCCAAAACACCGAGTCCAAAGGCAAGCTCTCCATCGTGCATGCCAATGTGCCTCTCAAAGAAATGTTCGGCTACTCCACCGCCGTCCGCACCCTCTCCTCGGGACGCGCCTCGTATGCGATGACTCCATCGCACTTCGAGCAAGTCCCAACCAATATCGTCGAAGAAATCGTCAGCGACCGTCTCGGTTAGCCTGTTCTGATTACTCGCCCTGTAGCCCCACCACGTAAACCGTCAAACAACCTCCATATGGAAAATCAGAAAATCCGCATCCGTCTGCGCGCCTTCGATCACCGCGCGATCGACCGCTCCGCCCAAGAAATCGTGGAGACCGCGAAACGCACCGGCGCCCGCGTCGCCGGCCCGATCCCACTTCCGACCCGTATCGAGAAGTTCACCGTCAACCGCTCGGTTCACGTTAACAAAAAGTCGATGGAACAGTTCGAAATCCGCACTCACAAGCGCCTTCTCGACATCGTCGATCCTACCGCCCGCACCGTGGACGAGCTCAAGAAGCTCAACCTCCCTGCCGGTGTCGATATCACCATCCGCATCTAAGTTCAGGAGCGTCTGTTTCTTAAATTTCAAATTTCAAATCTCAAATTTCCAAAGCCATGTCACTCGGCCTCCTCGGCAAAAAAATCGGTATGACCCGCCTGTTCGACCAACAGGCCGGCATCATGATCCCTGTTACTGTTATCGAAGTTTCCGGTAACACGATTCTCCAATCGAAGACCCCTGAAACCGACGGTTACACCGCGGTCCAAGTCGGCTACGGCGATCAAAAGGAACAACGCGCCAGCAAGCCCGCTCTCGGCATCGCCAAGAAGGCCGGTTGCGCTCCAAAGCGTTTCATCCAGGAATTCCGCGTCGAAAACGGCGTCGAGCTTCCAGCAGTTCATCCGGGTCTCGACACCTTCACCGAAGGCCAGTGGGTTGACGTGATCGGCGAATCCAAGGGCCGCGGTTTCCAAGGTGCTGTGAAGCGCCACGGATTCGGTGGTTTGAAGATGACCCACGGCTCCATGATGCACCGCCGGACGGGCGCCATCGGTTGCCGCTCGACCCCAGGTCGCGTTTGGAAAAACCAAAAGATGCCCGGCCACATGGGAACCACCCGTTCGACCGTTCAAAATCTCAAGGTCGTTGCCGTTCGCAAAGAAGACGGCGTCATCCTCGTCTCTGGTGCGGTTCCCGGTTCCAACGGCAACTACGTCACCGTCCGCCCAGCCAAGAAAAAGTCCGCCTGATTTGGTGGCATTTTTGAAACCTCTCACGATTCACAGTCATGTCCGCTAAGACTTTCACCGCAGAAGACGCTCAAGCCGCCAACCTCGTGTTGGTAGGTGCCGAGAAAGGTCGCCAAGCCGTCCACGATCTCGTGGTCGCCTATCGCGCCAACCGCCGCACCGGCTCCGCTTGCACCAAGACCCGGGGCGAGGTCTCCGGTAACAACCGCAAGATCTACAAACAAAAGGGCACCGGTGGCGCCCGTCACGGCGACAAGCGCGCTCCGATCTTCGTCGGTGGTGGTGTTGTCTTCGGACCACGCCCCCGCGACTATTCCAAGAAGGTTCCGAAGACCGTCCGCAAGCTCGCTCTCCGCCGCACCTTGGGTGACCTTGTTAGCGCCGGCAAGGTTCTGACCGTCGCTTCGTTCGCCGTTGCCGATGGCAAGACCAAGTCCTTTGTGGCGGCTCTCGACGCCATCGCGCCTCTCGGCAAGATCCTCGTGGTTGGAAATTCCTTCGACGACTCCACCTACCTCGCCGCCCGCAACGTCGCTTACGCCCAACTCGTCACGGGTTCGGACGTCAACGTCGAGCAACTCCTCCTCGCCAACACCATCATCCTCGTGGGTGATGCCGTGCAAACCCTCGCGGCTCGCACCGCCTGAACCCCGGACCTAACACCGAGATCATGAAAGACATTTACCAGGTCATTAAAAACGTCCGCCTCTCCGAGAAAGCCACCATGCTTCAGGAGAACAACAACGAGGTCACCCTCGAAGTGGACCGCAAGGCCAACAAGCTTGAAATCAAGCAGGCCGTCGAACAACTCTTCGGAAAAACCGTTCTGGCAGTCCGCACTGCCAACTACGACGGCAAACTCAAGCGCCAGCGTCGTGCCGACGCCGGTCGCACCAACCACTGGAAAAAAGCCATCGTCCGCCTCAAGGAAGGCGAATCGCTTGATCTCGTCTAAGCGATTTACCGCAGCCCCAAACGTAACACTCTAACGTTCCGATTGTCATGCCCCTGAAAACTTTCAAGCCAATCACCCCGTCCGCTCGCTACAAGCAACTCCCGTCCTTCGACGAGATTACCAAAAGCAAGCCTGAGAAGAGTCTTCTCACGCCTCTCAAGCGCAGCGGCGGCCGTAACAACACCGGCCGCATCACCACCCGTCACATCGGCGGTGGCCACAAGCGCCACTACCGTCTGATCGACTTCCGTCGTGGCAAGCACGATGCGCCCGCAACCGTCGTCGGCATCGAATACGATCCGAACCGCACCTGCCGCATCGCCCTCATCCAATACGAAGACGGCCAGAAATCCTACATCCTCGCCCCACTCGGCCTGGAAGTCGGAACCACCGTCGTCGCCGGCGCCAACGTCGCTCCGAAAACGGGCAACGCCATGCCACTCAGCGCCGTGCCGCTCGGCACCTCGATCCACAACATCGAGCTCATCCCAGGCAACGGTGGCAAAGTCGCCCGCGCCGCCGGCCAGCTCGCCGTGCTCTCCAACCGCGATGGCGGCTGGGCGCTGGTGAAAATGCCTTCCGGTGAAATCCGCCGCTTCAACGACCGCTGCTTCTGCACGATCGGCCAAGTCGGAAACCGCGACCACATGAACGAAACCTCGGGCAAAGCCGGCCGCACCCGCTGGCAGGGCGTTCGCCCGACCGTCCGCGGCATGACGATGAACCCGGTTGACCACCCGAACGGTGGTGGCGAAGGCAAGTCGAAGTCCGGTGGTGGTCGCCAGCACCTTACCAGCCCATGGGGCCACGCGAAGGGTCAGAAGACTCGTAACAAGCGCAAGACCACCAGCGTCTTCATTGTCGAGTCCCGTCACAAAGCGAAGAAGAAGTAATCCACTTTTAGCGAACCATCTAACTCACTGATTTCATGCCACGCTCACTCAAAAAAGGCCCATACGTCGATCAAAAGCTTCTCGCCAAGATCGACGCCGTCGCCGAAGCCGGATCCGACCGCAAGCCCATCAAGACATGGAGCCGCAAGTCGATGATCACCCCGGATTTCGTCAGCCATAACTTCGCCGTCCACAACGGCAAAACCTTCGTTCCCGTTTACGTGACCGAAAACATGGTTGGCCACAAACTCGGCGAATTTTCCCCGACCCGGATCTTCAAGACCCACGGCGGCATCGGTAAGAAATAATCCACCTCGGTTCACTCCCCTACGTCCATGCGTTCCACCTTCCATCTCTCAGCATTTGCCGCCGCCCTCGGGTCGCTGGCCGTTGCCGGGACGTGTGCGGGCCAAGCGCCAAACGCCGGGGAGCTTCAGGAAATCATCGTCGATCTCCAGGAGCAGAACCGGGTTCTCCAGCGCAGCCTCGCCGAGGCCAACAGCGGAGAGAAGCAAGCGTCCGGCCAATTGGCCCAAGTCCGCGAGCGTCTCGAAGCACTCGGCAAGAACCTGCTCGACGGAGGGGACGACCGCCTCGTCCAGGCCGCCGCGGACTTGCAACTCGCAAGCGAGCGCACCGCCAACCTCGAAAATTCCGTCACGCGCCTTTCCGCCGCGGTCAACGATTACCTCCGCCTGGCGGTGGTTTCCGACCCGGATGCAAGACTTCGTGTGGAAACTTCACTAAGAGAGCTTGACGCTGTCCTCGGACTGCGCCAGAAGCCCCGCCCCGATATTCGGACCGGCTCCTTGCAGCAGGCCCGGATTGTCAGTCTCGATCAAGAAAGTGGCATGATGGTTTTGAATCTTGGCGAAAGCCAAGGCGCTAAAATCGGCATGACCTTTCGTCTCACCCGCGGGCAACAGCCCTACGGTAACGCCATTCTCGCTGACGTCCGCAAGGGCGTCAGTGGTGCCTTTGTCGAACACCTCGACAACGTCGCCGAATCCCCACGCCCCGGCGATCTCGCCGTTCTCGAAACACAAGCATCCGCGCAGTAACCACTCACGTCCGACGTTCCATGGAAGTCAAAAGCACCACTAAATTCGTTCGCCTCTCGCCTAAAAAGGCGCGTGACGTAGCCCGCGAAATTCAAGGCCTCGCCGTATCGAGCGCCCTTGATATTCTGACCTTCACGCCCAAGAAAGCCGCACAGCTCATTGGCAAGACGCTCAAGACCGCCATCGCGGATGCCGAAAACAATTTCTCGCTCGATGCCTCGACGCTCGTGATCAAGGAAGCCGTCATCGGCGCCGGTCCGACGCTTCGCCGGTTCAAGCCGCGCGCCAAGGGATCCGCCGGTCCGATCCTCAAGCGCACCAGCCACATCTCCATCACTCTCGTCGGTTCCGCCCCCGAGAAGAAAAAGAAGGTCGCCCGCAAGGCTGCTGCCAAAAAAACCGAAGAAGCTCCAGCCGCTGCCGCAGCTGTTGAAGAACAAGCCTGATACACCTCTTAATTTCATCCCTCACCGAATATGGGCCAAAAAGTAAATCCGATCGCATTCCGTCTCGCAGTCAACAAAGACTGGCGCTCGAAATGGTATGCCAGCGGCAAAGATTATACCGACAAGCTCCACGAAGATCTCGCGATCCGTGGCTATCTTAAGAACAAGCTGGTGAACGCCGGTCTGGCCCGCGTCGTCATCGAGCGCGCTTGGAACAGCGTCCGCGTCACGCTTCACACTTCCCGTCCCGGTTTGATCATCGGTCGCCAAGGCAAGGAAATCGAAGTGATGACCAAGGACATCACCGGCCTCTGCAAAGGTGCCCAGGTGAAGATCGACATCATCGAAATCCGCAAGCCCGAGCTGGACGCCCAACTCGTCGCCGAGCAAATCGCCGTGCAACTTGAGCGCCGGATTTCCTTCCGCCGCGCCATGAAGCGCGCGCTGCAAACCGCCATGGAATTCGGTGCCGAAGGCATTCGTCTCCGTTGCGCCGGCCGCCTCGGTGGTGCGGACATCGCCCGTGCCGAAGGCTATCGCGAAGGCAAAGTGCCATTGCAAACTCTCCGTGTTCCTCTCGACTACGGCTTCGCCGAAGCCCGCACCTTGTATGGCATCATCGGCATCAAGTGCTGGGTCAACAAGAAGGAAGACGACGGCACCGGCAAGCAACCCCAAGGTCGCAACGACCGTGGTGACCGCGGCGGCGATCGTCGTGGCGGTGGTGGGGATCGCGGAGGCGATCGTCGCCCGAATCCACGCAACTGATATTTCAATCTCTCAATTCCCAAACAACACTTTTCATAGAAGGACCGAGTTATGCCTTTGATGCCCAAACGAACCAAGTTCCGCAAAAGCCACCGCGGAAGCCGCTCCGGTAACGCCCAGCGCGGAACCACCGTCGCCTTCGGTGACTTCGGTCTGCAAACCCTCGACCGCGGATGGATGACCAACCGCCAGATCGAAGCTTGCCGGATCGCGATCAACCGCTCGCTCAAACGGAAAGGAAAAGTCTGGATCCGGATTTTCCCACACAAGTCCATCACCTCGCGTCCTCCGGAAACCCGGATGGGTAAAGGCAAAGGCGCTGTCGAAGGTTGGGTGGCTGTCATCCGTCCGGGCAACATGCTCTTCGAAATCGGTGGTGTTCCTGAATCCGCAGCCAAGGAGGCCATGCGTCTCGCATCCTACAAGCTCGGCATCCGCACCCGCCTCGTCGCCCGCAATCCGCACGCCTGATCCGCTAGATCAATTCAATCTAATACCGTCTGAACCATGGCCAAAGCCAAAACCACCAGCGAACTCTCCTCCGCCGAGCTCGAAGTCCGTCTTCGGGAACTCAAACAGGAAGCTCTCAACCTTCGTCTCCAACGCGCCACCGGCACTTTGGAAAATCCCGCCCGCATCCGCCAGGTGCGTCGCGAAACCGCGCAAGTGCTCACGGCCGTCACCGCCAAGTCGCTCGCCTAATCCAAGTTCCAACCTATTCTTACCATGAGCGAGACTCCTTCGGACGCACAAGTCCACCTCCGTAAAACCCGCGTCGGCGTGGTCATTTCCAACAAAATGGACAAGACCCTCGTGGTCGAACACGTCGCCCGTGTTCCCCACCCGAAATTCAACAAAATCGTCAAGCGCTCCAAGAAATACTACGTGCACGACGAGAGCAACCAGGGCCAGATCGGCGACCGCGTCCGCATCGTCGAGACCCGTCCGCTTTCCAAACTGAAGTGCTGGACGCTCGCCGAAGTCATCTCGCACTAATCCATTTCAGCTTCTCCGTTTTTCAGCATTTCAGCTTTTACCTAATTTATTGTCATGATCCAGATGGAAACCATGCTCGTCGTCGCCGACAACACCGGCGCGCGCAGCGCAAAAATGATCGGCGTGCTCGGCAAGCGCAGCCGCACCGCTTGCATCGGTGACGTGATCACCTGCCACATCCGCGACTCCATCCCGACCGCCGCCGTCAAGAAAGGCAGCGTCGTGAAGGCCGTGGTCGTCCGCACCGCCTATCCGATCCGCCGCGCCGACGGTTCGATCCTCCGCTTTGACTCCAACGCGGTCGTCATCATCGACAAGGACAACAACCCGCGCGGTACCCGGATCTTCGGACCCGTCGCCCGTGAACTCCGCGAGCGCGCGTTCATGAAAATCGTTTCCCTCGCCCCCGAAGTTCTCTGAACCTCGGCCCTAACTCCTCACCCATTCCAATTTCATGAGCCGCATCAAGACCCACGTCAAAAAAGGCGATCAAGTCGAAATCATCGCAGGCAATCACAAAGGCAAGCGCGGCACCGTGCTGCTTGTGAACGCCGCCAAGGGCAAGGTCACCGTCGAAGGTGGCCGCCCGATCATCAAGGCCGTCAAAGCCACCGAAGCCGATTCCGGCGGTCTCAAGACCATCGACGGCCCGGTCCATATCTCCAATGTCAAAAAAGTGGGCTGAAGCGAAAGCTTCCGCCCGCGCTTAAGCGCCTGAGCAATCAGCGCTGACCCGCAAAAACATGAGCACACCAGCACTACAACAACACTACAAGGACAAGGTCGTCCCCGCGCTCAAGAAGAGCCTCGGATACACCAACCTCCATCAGGTTCCACGTCTTGAAAAGATCGTGGTCACTTCTTGCATGGGCAAGGCACCGGACCGCAAGGTCGCCGTCGATGACGCGGTCAACGAGATCCAAAAGATCACCGGCCAACGCCCGTCCATCACTTTCTCGAAGAAGGCCGTCGCCAACTTCAAGCTCCGTGAAGGAGAAGCCCTCGGCGCCCGCGTCACCCTCCGTGGCGCCCGCATGTGGGAATTCCTTCACCGGTTCATCAACGTCACCGCTCCGAACATCCGCGACTTCCGCGGGATTTCCTCGAAGTCGTTCGACGGTCGCGGCAACTACGCCTGCGGCATCAGTGACCAATCCATCTTCCCGGAAATCGAAATCGACCAGATCAAGCGCACCATCGGCTTCGACCTGATCTTCGTGACCTCCGCACCGACCGACGCCGAAGGCCGCGCCCTGCTCATGGAGCTTGGCCTGCCTTTCCGCGACATGAAAAAGGCCAACGAACTCGAGGCCGTCGCTGCCAACTAAACACCGGACCCACACTTTAAAAGGAATCCTATTATGGCAGTTCTCACCGATCCAATCTCCGACTTCCTCACGCGTTTCAAAAACGCCGCCCGTGCGGGCAATGAGGAATTCTCCGCTCCTTACTCCAAGATCAAGGCCGACATCGCCCGCATTCTTCAGGAAGAAGGCTACCTCTGGAACTATGAAGTCGTCACTGGCGAGCGCACCACGCTCAAGGCCAAGCCGAAGTTCATCGACGGCCGCGCGGTCCTCACCGACCTCAAGCGCGTCTCCACTCCCGGCCGCCGCCACTACGTCGGCGCAGGTGAAGTTCCACGCGTCATGTCCGGCCTCGGCATCTCGATCCTTTCCACCTCGAAAGGCGTCATGTCCGGCGGCTCCGCCAAGAAGCAAAACCTCGGCGGCGAGCTCCTCGCCAACGTCTGGTAAACCCTAACTCGTCAAAGGAAAACACTACCATGTCACGAGTCGGACTCAAACCAATCTCTGTCCCCGCGAAGGTCGCCGTCAAACTTGACGGCCGCACGGTGATCGTCGAAGGCCCGAAGGGCAAACTCGACTTCCCGCTTCCCGAAGGCATCTCGCTCACCAGCGAAGACGGCACTGTCGTCGTCTCCCGCGCCACCGAGCTTCGCCAACACAAAGCCCTCCACGGCACCGCCCGCAGCCTCGTTCAGAACATGATCGTCGGCGTTTCGGAAGGTTTCGTGAAGGATCTTGAAATCATCGGCGTCGGTCTCCGCGCCGCAGTCAAGGGCTCGGAACTCGACCTCTCGCTGGGTCGTTCGCACCCGCTGCTTCACCCCATCCCTTCCGGCCTCAACGTCACGGTCGTTGAGAACACGAAGATCAAGGTCGAAGGCATCGACAAGCAGCTCGTCGGTCAGTTCGCTGCCGAAGTCCGCGGCTTCTATCCACCCGAGCCTTACAAGGGCAAAGGCGTTCGCTACGTCGGTGAGAAAGTTCGCCGCAAAGAAGGCAAAAGCGTCGGCAAATAATCCATTCCCGTCGCCCACCACCTCAAAACAATTACGGCACCAT
>CAMCCX010000005.1 GCA_945873305.1 Akkermansia muciniphila | reverse complement strand
ACTGCGTTACGGCTTCGGTCGCTGCCGCGCCCTGCGCCTCCACTCCGTCCGCACCAGCGGAAAACCTGGTCAAAACCACCCCGCAGAACCAAACCCAAACCAAGCGCCGGGTGTCATGAATCCTGGCCCAACGACTCAGCCCCTTCGGTGTCATTTATCATTGGCGCAATACGCACGGCTCATGCAAACACCGCCCGCAGCTCGTCCGCGGTGAGTTCGCGCCAGTCGCCTTCTTCGAGATCGTCCGGCAATTTCAGGCCGCCGATGGAAATCCGCTTGAGCCCGAGCACGTGGTTTCCCGCCGCCGCGAACATCCGCCGCACCTGGTGATAGCGGCCTTCGTGCAGCGTGACGAGGGCCTCCTTTTCGCCGAGCACTTCGAGTTTGGCGGGCAGCAGCGGGCGGTTCTCGTTGTTGAGCACCAGCGTGCCGGAGCCGAACAACTCGCCCTCGTGGCCTTCCAACGGACGGTCGAGCTCGGCGTGATAGACTTTGAGGCACTCCGATTTCGGATGGATGATTTTGTGCAGCAATTTCCCGTCGTCGGTCATCAGCAGCAGGCCGGTGGTGTCCTTGTCGAGCCGGCCGATGGGGTTGAGGCCGGGGTTGCGCTGAGCGAATCGCGGCGGCAGCAGATCGTAAATCGTGCTGCCGGGATCCTCGCTGCTGCACGTGTAGCCGTCCGGTTTGTTAAGCATGATGACGAGCGGGAAGGGGGGATCGAGCGGCTCGCCGCGGAATAAAATCTGGTCGTGCGGCGGCACGTCGTTTTCGCCGAGCACGTTGCCCTCGGCATCGGTGACCGCGCCGGAGCGGATGAGGCGCTGGACTTCCTTGCGGGAGCCGTAGCCGAGATTGGCGAGGAGTTTGACGAGTTTCATGGAAAGGGATGGTTAGCGTTTTTCGGCGGCGAGGAGTTTGTAAATTTTGTCCTCGGTGATTTTCCGCCAGGCGAGGCCGCTGGCTTCGAGGGCGGCTTCGTAGGGCAGTTGGCGGTTGGCGACGAGCAGCAATTTCCCGCCGCGTTTGAGCGAGCCCGCCGCCACCTTCAGAAACGCCCGGCCGAGATCCACGTCCGTCGCCTGGCCGGTGTGGAACGGCGGATTCATCACGATGGCGTCGTAAATTTCCGGCAGGCCGGTGGTGACGTCGTGCCAGTGATAGGTGATTTCGCGCTCGTGGCAGGCGAGGTTCATCCGGGCGCAGCAGAGGGCGCGGGCGTCCGCCTCGAACAAATCCAGCCGCTCGATGTTCGGGCAGCGCTTGAGCATCGCGTCAGATAGAAAGCCCCAGCCCGCGCCGAGGTCCGCGACGTTGCCGTGCAAGTGGGCGGGCAAATGGTCGGCGAGAAGCTGCGAGCCAGGATCGATGTGATCGCTGCTGAAAATCCCGGCCTGCACGCTGAAGCCGGAAATTTCCCGCAACTCACCAAGCGCCCGCCAGCCGCTGAAAACCGCCTCGTCCGCCTCATCCAACAGCGCGTGGAACGCGCGGCACTTGTGCTTTTGGATCGAGACGATGTTGCCCGCGGCCTTGGAAAGTTCCTTTTCAAACCGCCCCGCGCCGGCGGTGTTCGGCATCGCCACCAGCAGGCGGCCGCCGGGTTCCAGCCGGTCCTTCGCCTGCGCGAACCACGCCAGCGCCTCGTCCTTCGACTTGCCGGGCAGCACCATCACCAGCGGAAATTTTCCCTCTGGCAGATCCTCCGTCCGCGCGAACCCCGCCTTCTCCCAGGCCGCCGCCAGCGGCCTGAGCGGCTGCCAACCGACCACCTCCGGCCACGCCCGCAGCGCCGGATGCGGCTGCGCGCCGATGAACAACGCGCGCTGCGGAATGGCCAGCGCGTCCTCCGCCGAGAAGGCGAGCATCAAGGTTTCAAGAGCCGGATCCACGCGCGAGTCTTGAGCCCGATGCCCGCCGGAAGCAATCCCGGGTTGCATTCACAAGCCCATCCCGCGTTTGCGGGAAAGAACCGGCGGTTGACCAAACCGGCACTGCGGCCCCGTAATCCAGCCATGCAGAAGGAAATGCCGGACCTGCGGCCTGCATTTCTTCTGCCCCAGAACTCCAAACTCCATGAATCCCACCCCAACCTCGTCCCGCCTTGATTTCCTCCGCGTTTCCGGCCTCGCCGGCGCCGCCATCGGCTTTCCGACCATCATTCCCGCCCGCGTCCTCGGCGCGGACGCGCCCAGCAAGTAAATCAACGTCCTGCAAATCGGCTGCGGCCGCATCGGCCGCTCGATGGACATGCCCGGCATCCTCCGCCAGAACGCCGCCCGCATGGTCGCCGTTTGCGATCTGGACTCGCTCCGCGTGGCGGACGCGAAGGAGCTGGTCGAGGGCCACTACCGGAACAACAAGGTTTCCCTAACGGTGGCGACCTACGGCGACTACCGCGAGGCCTTGCAGCATCCGGACATCAACGCGGTGGCCGTGAGCACGCCGGACCATTGGCACGCCGAGCCGGTCATCGCCGCGGCGCTGGCGGGCAAGGACATTTACGTGCAGAAGCCGCTTTCCATGACCATCGCCGAGGGCCGCGCGGAGTTCCCCAAATCCGGACTCTGGAACGTCCACGGCCCCTATCACATCGAGGCGAAGTATGCCAACAGCGTGACCGTGCTCATCGAGGACAAGCTGCCTAACGGCATCCGCTTCGAGGGCAGCGACGGCTGGATCTTCGTGACCCGCGGCGCCGAGCGCATGACTTCCTCGGACCCCAATCCCACCGGCAGCGCCTCGAAATCCCTGGTCGCGAGCAACCCGGACATCCTCGCCACCCCGCTCGGCGCGAAGGACGTGCGGCTGCACGAAAGCCCTAACGGCGACCACCATCTCGACTGGATCACCAGCATCCAGACGCGCAAGCCGGCGGTGACCTCCGCCGAGATCGGCCACCGCTCGACGAGCGCCTGCATCACCGGCGACGCCGCCGCCAACGCCATGCGCTCACGCCCGCAGCGCGCGCCCTGTGGCATCGATCACATGAAAAAGTGAGGGAATCCCGCTCATTTCCGCATCCACTTGCGCCACGCCGCTTCGGCGGCCGCGGCGTCCAGCGTGTGGTCCGCGGCGATGACCCGGTATCTTCTGTTGGAGACGGCCGGGTGCGCGTCGTCGAGCGGCAGGGCGGTTTCCATCACCGGGTTGAAATTCACAAACGGCGTGCCGCTGTGGCTTTTGGAATCCCAGACGCGCACGAGCTCGGGGGTCTTTGCCAGATCCGCGGCGGCGCTCATCATCAGCACCGAGGCCGTGCCGTTAGCGGCGGAGCCGCTGACGAGCTCCCAGCGCGCGGGCGTGCCGTTCGCATCGTCGCGGCCCTTGCCGCCGCTCGTCGTCATGGTGCTGTTATCCTTGTTCCACGAGGCCGGACCGCGCCACGAGAAGCCGCTGTAGCGGTAGTTGACGATGGTCACGGCGCTTCCGGTGGCTTTCTGGCGGAGGGAAATGTCGAGCACCTGCGCGTCGTCCTCCACCTTCACCGCGACCTGCGCCGTCTCTTGAATCACCGCCACAGGTGCGGCACCGGGCTTCTTGATGAGCGTCTCATTGAGGAATTCCCACGCACCGCCGTCGGGTCCGCTAGAGAGGGTTTTCGCCGTCCTCGCCACGTGCGCGCCCTGGCCTTCCTGGATTTCCCAGCAGTTGTATTTCGCGCCCTCGACCTCGATGTATTTCCACGGCCACCACAGCCCGAAGTGGTGCAAGTGGTCGGCGGGTTGGATGGTCGTCCACTCAAATCCGGCCGGAGTGCGCAGCGGATTCAAAAAGGGCGCTGCCCGCGAATTTCGCGCCGCCTGTTGGATTCGCCAGCGGCTTGGCCTGCCAGGCAAGCAGCCCGTGCTCTCCCAGCTTCGCCTCGATCCTCCCGTCCGGCTCCGCCGCCAGAACCGTGCTTGATAGAACCACCGCCATCCACCCGTGCCTTCGTATGCTTGTCGTCATCCTTGCATTACGCCGCCCCGCCGTGAATCTTTTCGCCAGGAATCCCTTCCAACCCACTCCATCATGAAAACCAGAGTCCTCACCCTGATCACCGCCGTCCTCGCGGCCGCCGCAGTCTGTGCCGCCCCGGTCAAGCTGATCACCCTCGATCCCGGCCATTTCCACGCCGCGCTGGTCCAGAAAACCATGCTCGATGGCGTCGATCCCGTGGTCCATGTCTATGCCCCGTCCGGCCCGGAACTCGACCGCCATCTCGCGCTGATCGACGGCTTCAACACCCGCGCCGACAAGCCCGCCCGCTGGCAGGAAAAGTCCACAGCGGCCCGGATTTCCTCGGGCAAATGCTGCGCGAGCGCCCCGGCAACGTGGTGGTCATCTCCGGCAACAACGCGAAAAAATCCCGCTACATCCTCGAATGCGTCAAGGCCGGCCTCAACGTGCTCGCCGACAAACCGATAGCCATCACGCCCGCGGACTTCGCGCTCATCGAGGAAGCCTACCGCGTGGCCGGCGAGAAAAAACTCGTGCTGTTGGACATCATGACCGAGCGCCACGAGATCACCACCACGCTGCAAAAAGAGCTCTCCCGGTTTCCCGAGGTCTTCGGCGAGCTCGACAAGGGCACCCCGGAAAATCCCGCCGTGACGAAGGAAAGCGTGCACCATTTTTCCAAGCTCGTGAACGGCCTCCCGCTCCAACGGCCGCCGTGGTTTTTCGACCCCGCGCAGCAGGGCGAGGCCATCGTGGACGTCACCACCCATCTAGCCGATCTGGTGCAGTGGGAGTGTTTCCCGGACCAAGTCATCGCGCCCGCCGACCTGAAGGTGTTATCTGCCAGAAACTGGAAAACGCCGGTCACCCTCGCGCAATTCACCAAGACCACCAAGCTCGACGGATGGCCGGACTATCTGAAACCGCTCATCGATGCCGGCGGCGTTTTACAAACTCCGGCGAACGGAGAATCCACCTACACCCTGCGCGGCGTGCACGCCAAGGTCTCGGTGAAGTGGGCGTTCGAGGCCCCCGCCGGCGCGGGCGGACGAAGCCTGGCGCGGCGCGCTGGCAGCCGCTGTTGGAAAACTCGCCGCGCGCTGGCCCGGCCTCGCGGTTAGGGAAAACGGCGCGCGCTGGGAAATGGTCGTGCCCGAGCCATACAAACTCGGCCACGAAGCGCATTTCGGAAAAGTCACGGAGCTCTTCCTCGGCTACGTCCAGGGCGAGAAAGTCCCCGCGTGGGAAGTGCCTAACACGCTCGTGAAATACCGCACGCTGATGGAAGCCTGGCGCCTCAGCCGTTGAGCGGGTTCTCCGCGAACGCAAACTCCGCGACGATTTCCCCGCCGATTAGATGTTGCTGGATGATGCGCTCCAGCACCTCCGGCGTGCACGAGTGATACCAAACGCCCTCCGGATAGACCACGGCGACCGGCCCGCGGATGCAGACGCGCAGGCAGTTCGCCTTGGTCCGGAAAATCCTCGGCGTGAGCCCGAGCTCCTTGAGCCGCCGCTTGAGGTATTCCCAAGATTCCAGCCCGGCTTCCTTGGCGCAGCACTTCGGCTCGGTTTGATCCGCGCAAAGGAAGAGGTGGCGCTCGGTTTTTTCGATGCCAAGGGCGGCGGCGCAGGCGCGGAGGTCGTTCACTCGCAGGACTTTGTTTTGCGCCCCGGAAATTGCAAGTTCCGCTCAACCCTCGGCACTCGTCCAGAACGCCACGGCGCCATCGTCGGCAAGCAAGTGAGCCGCCATGGCCGCATTCGGTGCGGACGGAAAAGTCGTGGCGAGTTTGCGATCCGTGGTCCAAGCCGCCTCGCCCGCACGCTCCGCGCACCAGATTTCCGTGCCGCCGGGATAACGAACTCCCGCGATCCAGCGCACAAGCGACGGATCGATACCTGCGACATCTTGTCTAGCAAAGGAAGCGCTTGGCTCGGTTGCAGGGTCTTGGGGAAATAGACTCATGGCGTGTTGGCTAAATTAGAGAGAAGCCCTGAGTAGCAGGTTCCAAGCCAAGGAATCCATGCCTAATCAACCCGCGGCTCTCACCTGTTATTCAAGATGGCGGAAACTTCGGAGCACGATGATTGCGTTGAGCGGGTGTGTCGCCATTCACGCCACTGAAACGCAGGGACAGGAGATCGGAGCAATCGAGGATGCCGCGCACGCGATGGATGTGGGTGCGGACGGTCTCCTCTTTCACGCCCAATTGGCTCGCGATCTCCTTCACGCTGAGCCCCGCTTTCAGGCACTTCAGCACTTCCGTTTGTTTCGGGGAAAGTGTCTGGAGTTGCGCGTCTTGCTGTTCGAGATGGCGGGTGCCCGCATCGATGAGTTGCCGGATCGCTTCATGGATGGAGATTCCCCACGAGCAGGCGAGTGTTTCCAGCTTTAGGAAAATATCGGCCTGAAGACGGACCTCGAAATCGCCGTCGGCTTCTGTTATTTTCGGACGGATCATGGGGGATAAACGTAGGGGGAAATGGCTTTGAGAATTGGATCCGACCACTGCCTGGCTAACTAATCGCGGTTGTTCCTGCGGTGAGTCTTGATGGCGACATCCTTCCCGCAATAAGGGCAGTGAAAGCACCTTTTGAAGATCACGCCGAGGGCGACGAAGAGGCGATAGCTGCCCAGGAAGTGCTTCGCTCTCGTGCTTTTGGACACCTGGATGTGGGAGAACGACGATACCAAGCACAGCGGGCAGCGGGCGCGCGCACCCATCATCAGATGGCTGATAGAGACGAAGCCCGCGAATCCGAACAGGCCGATTGAGAGGTTCCCCAAATCCCGCCGGCTGAGCAGCAGCGCATAAGCAAACAGCGCGAGCGACCCCGGGACGAGCAGCCATTTCAATATGATCAGAAATGCTGTCGCTCGGAAGCGCTTCACGACGGTTTGATTAGGGAGGCAGTGCATGTCCGGAATTTGCTATGAGGTAAGGCTGGGAGCGGGGAAAGATGTTCTTCGTCACTGAATCTGTTACAGCGGCTGGTTTTCGGGGCGAGTCGCGGAGATTTGGCGGAGTATGAACCTGAGCCAAAGCGGATCCCCAATGCAATCAGGGAATCCCCAGCGGTCAGATTCCCCGCTGAGCGGCAGCTTCGTGGCACCGTGCGGCCTCGCCTCAGCCGTAATTCCAGCAGCCAATGTTGATTGGCAAGTCTGCTGAAATGTTGCTTCCACAGAAAATATTGAAGGTTGAAACCTTCGGAAGTACGCCATTCGGTTCTTAGTCGGTTAAATAATCAATTAAATGGTCGCCATGGCGCATTAAGTGGTTCATGCTACTTTGTTAGTCTTTTCAAATTCATCCTTCGACATCTATCACACCATCTGGTTAAGCTCCTCCCACGCAGTATGGGACCAACGACCGAGCCTGACTCATTGAAATCGCCATTCACCCTTTCCCAGTGGCTTCTTGTCGCCGTGGGGACCGGGCTGTCGGGATTTCTGGCATCCGGCGGTCTTCAGGCGGGCGGACGGACGGTCAGCCCGCTCTGGATCACCGCCGGGGTTTCAATGGCGTTTTTCGTCTGTTATGGATGGCGGGCGGCGTCGGCGGTGGTCAGCGGCCATCTGGCGCTCGGGTGGCTCACCGCTCCCGACAGGCAAATGTGGGCGACCTTCGGGTTGGCGGCGATCTTCGCGGCGGAGGGCTGGCTGGCGAGCGTCGCGGGCTATCGAAATCGCCGGATGACGGCCGGCTGGCGCTGTCTCGCGGTCGCGATGCTCTGCGCGGTGCCTGGCGCTCTGCTCGCGACGGCTGTTCTAACTTTCTCTGGCGGGATCGCCGCGGATTCATCCGGAAGCGCGGCGCTTCTCATCGCGCTTTCCCACGCGCAGGGGCTCGTCGCATTCGGCGGCCTAACGCTTCATCTGCTGCGGCGCGATTTCAGCCTGGCAAAACTCAAGCACGAGCGGAACGGAGCGCTGGCCGGAATCGCGGCGCTGGCGGCGGCGGGCCTGGCCTTTCAAGGGTTTTCCAACGGATTTCTCGCAGCCGGTTCCGCGGCTCTGCTGCCATTGCCGCTGCTGGTGATCGCCGCTTTCCAGCTCTCGCCGGCACCCGCGTCTCTGCTGGCGGCGCTTTGGTGCGTGTCGGTGACCGCGCTGGCCTACGCCGGAATGGGCCCGTTTGCGATTGATGCGACCGGGATGGATTTCGCGGAACTCGGCGTTTATAACATCGTGATGGTCGCCGTCATCTATCTGGTTGCCGTCGAATCGTCCGGCCTCCGGAAAGCGGAGGCCATCACGATGGCCCGCGGCTATCAGGAGGCGAAGCTCCACAACCTGCAGGCGAACTTAAGCCCTCATTTTCTCTTCAACACGCTCAACGTCATCCGCGCCCTGGTGTATGCCGATCCCGCGAAGGCGGACCAGGCCATCACTTCGTTAGCCAGCCTTTTGCGGCGCAGCCTGCGGACCTCGGGGGTTAGCTTGATCAATCTCGGCGAAGAGCTCGAACGAATCGAGGTGCTGCTCCGGCTGGCCCGTCTGCGCTATCACGACCGCTTGCAAACGCACATCCATGTGCCGGATCAGTTGCTGGAAACCCTTGTTCCGCCGATGCTGTTGTTCAATCTGGTGGAAAACGCGATCACCCACGGGATCGGCAGTTTGGAGCTTGGCGGGATGATCACGATCAGCGCCCGGGCCACTCGTGACCAGGTTCACATCTCCATCCGCAACTCGGGAACGCTCGATGGAAATGCCACCCGCGGCAACGGCACCCAGGACGCGCTGCAGCGGCTGGAAATGCTCTTCGGCGGCAGGGCGAAATTCTCCTTGTCACAAATGGACGAGAAAACCGTTTCCGCCGACGTCGATCTACCCCTTTCCCCCACCTACCAGCTATGAATCGCAAAAACCAGTTCCTCACATTTCTCATCGTCGATGACCAGGACCTCGCCCGCACCGTCCTGTGCCGCCAGATCAGCGAGCTGTTACCGTCGTTTGTCGGCATCGAGGCGGCGAATGTCCGCCAGGCCCGCGAGCTGCTGATGCGGCAGCGGGTGGACGGCGTCTTCCTCGACCTGGAAATGCCGGGGGGCAGCGGCATGGCCTTGCTGCCAGAAATCCGGGCGATGGGCATCCCCGTGGTGGTCGTCACCGCGCATAAGAGATATGCCGTGGACGCCTTTGACGGAGATGCAGTGGACTATCTGTTAAAGCCCGTCGAGCAGAGCCGCTTGGCAAGAGCCTTGACGCGCATTCGCAAACTCGGCGGCCGCGATCCCGCAGACCCGCTCATCATGCTGGGCGACCAAAGCAGCTGCTGGCCGCTGCGTCAGGATGAAATCGTGATGGTGGAATCCGAGGGCAAGAACGCCCTCCTCCATCTGAAAAACCGCGAACCGATCCCCATCCCCCGCAGCTTGAAGGAAATCGAGGAGCTGCTCAACGAGAGCCAATTCGTGCGGGTGAACCGCTACCGGGTCGTCCAGTTGCTCTGCTTGAAAGAAATCCGCCGGCGCACGGGAGCCGGCCATTTCGTGGCCGAACTCGACGGCCACGGGTCGATCGAGTTTTCCAGGCGCCAGTCGATCGCCTTCCGCCAGCGCTTCGGATTTTGATAGAATCCGCAAGGGCGGACTGGAGGCACGGACTGCTTGTCAGTGCAGATTCGAGATGGTCTGGAAGATCGCGGTGATCATCAGATAGGCCATGGTGCCGATGAGGCCGGCCATGATGATGAGCACCGTGGGCATGACGAGCGCCATGATCCGTTGCAGGCTCTTGTCGAGCTCCTTGTCGTAGCGCTCGGCGGCGCGGCGCAGGGAGAGGTCGATTTTGCCGGTTTGCTCGCCGACGGAAATCATGTCGATGAGCAGCGGCGGGAATGCTCCGTTGCGGATGAGCGCTTTGGAAAACGAGCGGCCATCGCCGACTTGGGCGATGACCTTGTCCAGCTCGCCGCGGAGGCCGCGGTTCTGGGTGGCGTCGCGGGAGAGTTCGAGGGCGCGGAGCAGCGGCAGGCCGTTGCCGACGAGGTTCGCCATGGTTTCGAGGAACTGGACGTAGAAGCGGCTGGTGATGACCGGACCGACGAGCGGAAGGCGGAGTTTCATCCGGTCCCAGGCAGGTTTGTTAGCATCGTTGTCTTTCCAGGCCTTGAAGAAAATGAGCGAGGCGATGATGGTGAGAAGCATGACGATCCACCACTGCTTGATGAAGGCGGACGCGCCGATGAGGATGGCCGCGCCAAGCGGCATTTTCCCGCCGCTGGTCTGGATGAGCGCGGTGAGCTGCGGGATGAGGACGGTGATGAAAATGATGGAAACCCCGATGCCTGCCAGAATCAGGAACGCCGGATAGATCATCGCGAGGATGAGGCGGGCCTGGAGCTCGGCGAGGGTTTTCAGGTAATGGGCCTGGCGTTTGAGAATGTCGTCGAGCGCGCCGGACGCCTCGCCGGCGGCGGCGAGCGAGCAATACAGCGGGCCGAAGCTGGGACTGACTTTTTTCAGGGCGACGGAGAAATTCACGCCGTCGCGCACGATCTGGCGGATCTTGAAGGAGACCGCCTTGAGGTTGCCGAGCTCCTGGCGGTTTTCCATCGACTTGAGGGCCGGCTCTAACTGGAGGCCGGCGCTGAGCATGTCGGATAGCTCCTCGGTGAAGAGCACGACTTCCTGGCGCTTGAGCTTGATCGGGCCTTCGGGGATCACGTCCTCTTTGGCGTCGGACTTGGCCTTGGCGCGGTCGGGTTCCGCGTTTTTCGCCTTGGCGCTTCCGCTGGGCTTTTTGGCGGCGGCGGCGGTTTCCCGGAGATTAACCGGCTGGAGGCCTTTTCTATCGAGAACGCGCAGGGCTTCCGGGCGGTCCACCGCGTCGAGTTCGCCAGTGGTGACGGAGCCGTTGGAGGCGAGGGCTTTGTAGGCGAAGATAGGCATCTGCGGGTAGAAACTGAAATGCTGAAAAGCTGAAAAGCTGAAATTGGATCAATCCCCGCCGATGTCGGAGGAGGTGACGGAGATGACTTCCTCGATGGTGGTCTCGCCTTTCATGACCTTGTGCCAGCCGTATTCGCGCATCGGGATGTAGCCGTCGCGCACGGCTTGGGCGCGGAGCTCGACGGCTTGGGCGCGGTGGGCGACGAGTTCCTGCATCGGCTGGGTGAGCAGGATGATTTCGTAAATCGCGAGCCGGCCGGAGAAGCCAGTCATGCGGCAACGGTCGCAACCTTTCGGCGAATAGACCTGGCCGGGAATGTGCAGCGGGATGCCGAGGTCGCGTTTGTCCTGTTCCGAAACGTCGCGCGGCGTCTTGCAATGCGGGCAAAGTTTCCGGACGAGGCGCTGGGCGAGGAAGGCCCGCACGGCGGCTGAGACGAGAAACGGTTCCACGCCCATGTCGATGAGCCGGCTGATCCCGCCCATGGCGTCGTTGGTGTGGAGGGTGGAGAACACCAAGTGACCGGTGAGCGAGGCGCGGATGGCGATTTCCGCAGTCTCAAGGTCCCGGATTTCCCCGATCATGACGATGTTCGGGTCGGCCCGGAGAATGGAGCGCAGGGCAGTGGCGAAAGTCAGGCCGATCTCATTTTTCACGGCGATCTGCATGACGCCGGTGAGCTTGTTTTCCACCGGGTCCTCGACGGTGACGATGCGCCGCTCGGGGTGGTTCACCTCGGTGAGGAACGAGTAAAGGCTGGTGGATTTACCCGATCCGGTCGGGCCGGTGATGAGGATGATGCCGTTGGGCAGGTGGAGCAGCGACTCGATTTTCTTGAGCACGAACGGCTCCATGCCGAGCTTGGCGATGTTGAATTTCTCCTGGTTGAGGAGACGCAGGGAAACGCTTTCGCCCTCGACGGTCGGCACGGTAGCGACGCGGACGTCGATGGTCGCGCCTTCGAACTGGAGGTTGATCCGGCCGTCCTGCGGCACGCGGCGCTCGGCGATGTCGAGGCGGGCCATGATTTTCAAACGGGCGATGACCGAGCTTTGCAGCGCCTTGATGTTTTCCGGCACGGCGATCTCGATCAGACGGCCGTCAATCCGGTAGCGGATGCGGAGGTTGGTGCTGAGCGGCTCGACGTGGATGTCGGTCGCGCGCTGGTCGAGCGCTTCGCGGATGATCTGGTTGACGAACTTGACGACGGAAGCCTCCTCGTCGTCGTCCTGGTCGATGACGTTCGCCTCGTCCTCGCCGGCGTCGAGATGGTCGTAGTCGAAATCGCGGCCTTCGAGGATCTGCTCGAACGTGTCCGCGCCAACTCCGTAAAGGCGACGCAGTGCTTCATAAAGCCGCTTGCGGGAGGCCATGCACCAGTCGATGGGCAGCGCGAGTTCCTGCGCGGCGGCTTGGCGGGCGATCAGGTTGAAGGGATCGAACGTGCAGAGTTTCAGCCGCTTGTGGTCGCCATCGCCGGTGATCGCGACGGGCAGCAAGCGATGACGCAACGCCAGCCGCGGACCGCATGCCTCGCGCAATGGCAGCGGTACTTCCGCCAACGGAATGCTGTCGAGCCACTCGATGCCGAGGTCGTGGGCGAGCTCGCGCATGTAGCGCTCCTCATCGACCACGCCGGCGTCGAGCACGTCATCGATGGGCGAGCGTTGGCGTTGGGCCGCGCCTCGGAGAACTTCGGTAAGCGCGGGAATGTCCTCGCAACCGGTGCGACGGGCAGGATCGATCAAAAGCTGGGTCATGAGTGGCGACTTCTTGTCGCTCAAAAGCCGCCCGGCCGCAACCTTGTCTCTCGAAATTGCACAAATAGCCTGCGACGGAGCGGGATTTCGCGTGCGGTTCGGGCTCTTTCCTGCATCGTTCCGGCCGTGTCGTACTTGGAAATCAAAAACCTCCACACCCATTTCAGCCAGCGGACCGGCTCGGTTTTTTCGCCCGCCAAGCACATCGTCCGCGCCGTGAACGGAGTCAGCCTGAGTCTCGAAAAAGGCGAAATCCTCGGCTTGGTCGGCGAGTCCGGCTGCGGGAAATCGACGTTTTCGCGCACGATCATGCAGCTGATCCCCGCGACTTCCGGCTCGGTGGTTCTCGACGGCGAGGACCTTTCCGCGCTCTCCCACGCGGAAGTCCGCAAACGGCGGCTGGATTTCCAAATGGTTTTCCAAGATCCCTACGCCTCGCTCAATCCGCGGATGACGATCTTCTCCACCCTCGCCGAAGCCGTCCGCCAGCGCCACCCGAAGCTCAAAGGCGACGCCCTCTTCCACCGCGTGGAAACGCTCATGGCCACCGTCGGCCTCGACGCGAAAGTCATGCGCAAATACCCGCACGAATTCTCCGGCGGCCAGCGGCAACGCATCGCCATCGCCCGCGCGCTCGCCCCGGAACCCAAGCTCATCATCGCCGACGAGCCGGTCTCGGCGCTCGACGTTTCCATCCAGTCGCAAATCCTCAACCTCATCACCTCGCTCCAGAAAGACCTCGGACTGACGATGATTTTCATCTCCCACGACCTCGGCGTCGTCCACTACATCGCCGACCGCATCGCCGTGATGTATCAGGGAAAAATCGTCGAGTCCGGCCCGGCGGGAAAAGTTTTCCACGAACCGCAGGCCG
Organism: Akkermansia muciniphila; assembly: GCA_945873305.1. GTDB lineage: Bacteria > Verrucomicrobiota > Verrucomicrobiia > Verrucomicrobiales > Akkermansiaceae > Luteolibacter > Luteolibacter muciniphilus_D. Next base: position 43,175 of record CAMCCX010000005.1, on the reverse strand, counting down.
ACTACACCAAGCGCCTGCTCGCCTCAATCCCGCGGCTGGCTGCGAATTGTTAGCCCGCCCGTTTCCAGCGCGGCGCGCAAGGCTTGGAGGATCGCCACCGCCGTCGGCCCGTCGCCGTGGACGCAGAGGGAATCGACCTTGCCGTTCGCCACAATCGCCATCGCCTGGGCCACCGCGTCGTCCACGTTGGCGATCACCGCGCCCGGCTCGGCCCGCGGCATCAGCGAGCCGTTTTCCAGATAGCGGCGGTCCGCGAACCCTTCCGCGCAGACCGCCAGCCCCGCCGCCCGGCCGGCGGCAGCGAGTTGGCCCGCCGGCGGCGCGTAAAGAGTGAGCTCCGGCGAAACGCTAACAATCCCTTCCACCACCGCCGCTGCCAGCGCCGCATCGCGGTCCGCCTGATTGTAGAGCGAGCCATGCGGCTTCACGTGATTGAGCCGGGTCCCCGCCTCCGCGGCTAACGCGGAAAGTTTCCCGACCTGCCGCCGCACCAGACTGGTGACTTCATCCAGCGGCAGCACCAAAGCCCGCCGGCCGAAATGCTCGCGGTCCTCGTAGCCCGGATGCGCGCCGATCGCCACGCCTGCCGCCATCGCCAATTCCACCGCCCGCTTCATCGTTAGATCGTCTCCTGCATGCCCGCCACAAGCGACGTTCGCGGAACTCACCAGGCCGAGAATCACCTCGTCCGCGCTCCCGCCCTCGCCGAGATCGGCATTCAGATCGATGAATCGCATTGCCGTTATTACAACAGTTTCAGTCCCGTCCGCAAGCTCGCGAAATCCCGCTCCTCCCGCCTCAGCAGTTCCCGCGCCTCATCCCAAGTCACCTCCCGAAATCTCACGGCAGCCCCCGGCCACGCCCGCGCCAGCTTCGGCAAGTCCACGGAAATCACATGGCCGATCTGCGGATAGCCGCCGATGGTCTGCCGCTCCGCGAGCAAAATGATAGGCTGCCCATCCGGCGGCACCTGCACCGAGCCGCACGCCACCGGCTGAGAAACCATATCGCGGGGCTCGGCGAGTTCCAGTTCCGCACCTGCCAGACGCGCGCCCATCCGGTCCGACCGCGGCGTGAGCTGGTAGATTTCCGAGCGAAACCGCCGCCGAGCCGCCTCCGGAAACCAATGTTGCTGCACGCCTGGCAGAAACCGGAGTTCGATCTCCGAAATTCTATCTGACCGCCCGACATGCCAGTCGCCGCAGCGCGGGACCTCTCCCGCCTCGCCGAAAATCAACCGGTCCCCCGCCCTCAGCGCACGGCCGTGAAATCCCCCGAATCCCGCCCGCAAATCCGTCGCCGCGCTTCCCAGCACCTCCGGCACCCGCACTCCGCCGGCCACCGCGAGGCAGGCGCGGACTCCGCCCGTTAGTTTCGAGAAATCCACCGTCTCGCCCGCCGCCACGCGCCGGGATTTCCCCGTCGCGCCGACCCACGCCACCGTCGTTTCCGCGTGGAATTTCAAGACCGGCCCGCTCATGCAGATTTCCAACGCCGCCGCGCCCTCCTCGTTTCCCACCATCAGATTCGCCACCCGCAAGACGTGCCGGTCCACCGCCCCACCGGGAGAAACGCCGGACGATTCGTGACCCGGCCGCCCCAAATCCTGCACCGTCGTCATCGCGCCCGGCTCGATCACCTCGATCCAGCACTCACCTGTTATTTCATCCGTGGACGGAATTTCCGCCACCTCCTCAAGCGCCTCCACCGGCACGAAGCGCACCCGGTCGCCGGCCCGCAACAAAGCCGGCCGCGCCGCCTGCGGATCGAACAAGCCCACGCCCGTCCGCCCCAGTACATGCCAGCCGCCGGGCGAAGCGAACGGATAGATCCCCGCCTGCCCGCCCGCCACCGCAACCGATCCCGCGGGCACCGCCAGCCGCGGGGTTTCCCGCCGCGGCACGTTCAGGCATTCCGGCAAGCCGAGCAGATAGGGAAATCCCGGCGAGAACCCCACCGCCGCCACCGTGTAAGCCGCCCCGCTGTGCCGCGCGATCACCTCCGCCACCGCCAAGCCAGTCCGCTCCGCAAGCTCTTCCAAATCCGGCCCGTACCCGCCGCCATAACAGACCGGGATTTCATGCTCCTCACCGGCGATCGATCGATCTGTTATTTCAACCGAACCGATCCAATCCAAAATCTCCAACCCGTCCACCTCGTCGAAATGCACCGCCACCGAAGCGAACGAAGGCACCACGTCCAGCACCCCGGCCGGCCGGTCGTTCTGCAAAGCCGCCACCAAACCCATCACCCGCGCCAGCGCCGCCTCGCCGGAAACACCGGGAAACTCCACCAGCCATGCGGAATCACCGAGAGCTTTGAGCGTCATGGCCGCACCCTCGCACGTTTCCAAAGACTTGCCAATCTCGGTGAATCAACGAGCTTCGCACCGTGAAACCTATCGTCGTCACCTGCCTGCTCGGCATCGCCTCGCTCGCATCCTGCCAGGACCGGGAGAAATCCGCGCTCGGCGACGCCCGCGCCACGGCCGCTGCCGCCAACGTGCGCGCCGACCTGGAGCGCGACCTAACCGCCGCCGGCCTGCACTTCGGCGATCCCGTTTTCATCCGCGCATTCAAGGAGGAGAAGCAGCTCGAATTATTCGTCCGCAACCGCGCGAGCGGAAAATTCGAGCTGTTCCGCATCTATCCGATCGCCGCCGCGTCCGGCGTCGCCGGCCCGAAACTCGTGGAAGGCGACGGCCAGGTGCCGGAGGGTTTCTATCACGTCCCACCGGCCGCGATGAATCCCACCAGCCGCTATCACCTCGCGTTCAACATCGGCTATCCGAACGAATTCGACCGCGCCCACCAGCGCACCGGCAGCGCGATCATGGTCCATGGCAACAACGTTTCCATCGGCTGCCTCGCCATGACCGACGCGAAAATAGAGGAAATCTACACGCTCTGCGCCGCCGCCCACCAAGGCGGCCAGGCCTATTTCCGCGTCCATCTTTTCCCCTTTCGCATGACCTCGGCGCGCTTGGAAGAAACCGCGGGAAACCCGAACCACGCCTTCTGGCAAAACCTCGCCGAGGGCTACGACCACTTCGAGAAAAACCAAATCCCGCCGGATGTCACCGTGCGCAAAGGACGCTATCAATTTTAACTAATGCGTTTTCAATCAGTTACGGCGCTTCTTCCCGGCCGATTTTTTCGAGCCAGACAAGCAGCATCGCCAAATCCGCAGGCGTGATCCCGGGAATGCGACCGGCCTGTCCGAGCGTGGCGGGGCGGATCTCGGTGAACCGAACTTGAGCTTCCTTTTTCAAGCCATGGATCGTCGAATAATCGAGATCCTCAGGCAGGCGCTTCCCTTCCTGCCGTGACATCCGGTCAATCTGGGTTTGCTGACGGCCGAGGTGACCTTCGTATTTGAAATTGGTCTCGATCAACGGCCAAAGGTCCGTCTGGAACTCCACGAGCAACGATTCGGGCAGGGCTTCCCATGAATTCTCGCTGCGGCGGAACCATTGATCGAGCTTCACGCCTTCATGCACCGCTTGGCGCATGAACGACTCCGCTTTCTCGAGCCCAACGAGTTTATCCTGAACCCGGCGGACTCTTTCTCCGCTCGCGAGGCCGACCGCGGCCGCCTTCGGGGTGAGCCGGATGTCGGCGTTGTCCTGACGCAGCAACAGACGATATTCCGCCCGGCTGGTGAACATCCGGTAAGGCTCGGTGCAGCCGCGCGTGACCAGATCATCCACCATCACGCCGAGATACGCTTCGTCGCGGCCAAGAATGAACTCGGGTTTTCCAAGCGCTTTGAGCGCGGCGTTCGCTCCGGCGATGAGCCCCTGCCCTGCCGCTTCCTCGTAACCGGACGTGCCGTTGATCTGGCCGGCGAAATAAAGACCCTCGACCCGCTTCGTTTCCAAAGTCGGGCGCAGCTGCGTGGGCGGGCAATAATCATACTCGACCGCATAACCGGGGCGGAGAATTTCGCATTTCTCCAAGCCCACGATGGAACGAAGGAATTCCAACTGCACGTCGTAAGGCAGCGAGGTGGAAACGCCGTTCATGTAGTATTCCAGCGTGTGACGGCCTTCCGGTTCGAGAAACACCTGGTGGCGCTCCTTTTCGGCGAAGCGCACGACTTTGTCCTCGATCGACGGGCAATAGCGCGGACCCACGCCCTCGATCACCCCGCAATACATCGGCGACTGATGGAGATTCGCGGCGATCACCGCGTGGGTGGTGGGGTTGGTGTAAGTGATCCAGCACGGCATTTGTTCCACGTGGAACAGCGGGTCTCCCCATGGATTGAGAGTGAAAATGTCGTCTTTGCGCTTGTGCAAGGTGTCCGCCATGAAACTGAACTTAGGCACGGGCGTGTCGCCTTCCTGGCGTTCGCAGCGGGAAAAGTCAATGGAACGGCCGTTGAGACGGCACGGGGTGCCGGTCTTGAAGCGCTCGACTTCAAAGCCAAGACGCTTAAGGGCCTCGGAGACATTGGAGGTCGCGTCCCCCATCCGGCCGCCCTTTTCATTTTTCAGGCCGACATGCATCAGCCCGCCCATGAAGGTTCCGGCGCTGAGAATGACGGATTTGCCCGAAATTTGCATGCCCAGCGAAGTCGCTACTCCGGTGATCCGGTCATTTTCCACCAGCAGGTCCGCCACGTTGCCTTGGTGGATCTCCACGCCAGGCATCGCCTCGAGCTCGCGCTTCATCCGGAATTGGTAAGCCTTCTTGTCGCATTGGGCGCGGGGCGCGCGGACGGAGGGGCCTTTCGAGGCATTCAACATCCGCCACTGAATGCCGGTGGCGTCGGTGTTCAATCCCATGATTCCACCGAGCGCGTCGATCTCACGAACCATGTGACCCTTCGCCAGCCCGCCGATCGCCGGGTTGCAGGACATCTGGCCGATGGTGTCCAGATTCTGGGTGAGCACGGCCACTTCCGCGCCCAGTCGGGCGGCGGCCATCGCCGCTTCGACACCGGCATGGCCGGCACCAATCACAATCACATCGTAGCACTTGGGGTATCGAAACATCGCAGGACGCGCAACATAGGGCTTCCCTGCCGAGGCTCAAGCTCGGAAACAACAGCGTTCCACGTGGAACAATTTCACTCCGGACGGTCGAGAATTCCTGCGGAAGCGCGCGGCAGGAGCTCCTCCAAGAGAAACTCCACCCGTTCGCTCCGGTTTGCGAGGATGACCAGCGGCACCCCAAATTCCGCCAGAACCTGACGGCAGGCACCGCAAGGCGCAATTGGAACGGCGGTATCCGCCACCACCGCCACGGCCAAAAATTGCCGGACTCCGACAGCCACCGCCGCGCCGATGGCGACGCGCTCGGCGCAGTTGGTGAGTCCGTAGGAGAGATTCTCAACGTTGCAGCCTGAGAAAATCCTCCCGTCCACGGCGAGCAGGGCGGCTCCCACCGGGAATTTCGAATACGGCGCGTAGGCCGACTCACGGGCGCGCCACGCCGCTTCCACCAATTTATCCCAATCCATCTCGAAAACCTATGTGGCACTCAGCCGCCCGGGAATGAAAAAACCTCATCGAAACCAAGATTTTGATCTAGCCGCGCTCCGAAAAATCCACAATTCTTCGACCGTCATGCACCGCTATCTCCCACTCTGCTTCATCGTCGGACTCATCATCGCGTTTCGTGTATTGGGAAGCGTGCTTCCCGAGTCCCAACCGAATTTTCAACCTCTCGCCGCGTTGTTTTTCTGCGGTGCCCTGCTCGCCCCCGGCTGGCGCGGATTTGCCATTCCGCTCGGCGTCTGGGCGGTGACTTTCCCCCTCGGCGTCGGCCACACCGCCAACCCGCTGGATTTCGTGAGCACCAGCCTCGCCCTGCTCGCCATTTTCTTCATCGGCAAGGCCCTCGCCAACCGCAACCTACCCACCCTCCTTCTCGGTTCCACCGCCTCAGCCCTCACCTTCCACCTCATCACTTGTGGTGCCGCTTGGATCACCGATCCGCTCTACGCCAAGAACCTCGAAGGCCTCTACCAATCCGTCTGGGCCGGCCCGCTCGGCAGCCAAATCCCCTCCTGGGTTTTCCTTCGGAATCTGACTGCGGCTAACGTGCTTTTCACCGCCATCTTTGCAATCGCCCAAGTCCGGCTTCCAAAATTCTCCCTTCCGGTGCACGACGTTCTTGCCACCAAGTAAGCGATCAGCCTGTTTCCCATTTCTCAACGCCACCATGACCAGCGCCAGTTCCACCAAACTCGATTTCGCCAATTCGCCCATCAACCAAGCGCTCACGACCGAGCGGAAAATCGAGCTCTTCTCGCAAATGGTTCGGATCCGCAGATTCGAACAGGCAGGCCTGAAATACTACCAAGCCGGAAAAATCGGCGGTTTCCTCCATCTCTACATCGGCCAGGAAGCAGTCGCCGTCGGGACGATTTCCCTCGGTGGGGCGGACGACCATTTCATCACCGCCTACCGCGACCACGGTCACGCGCTCGCCGTCGGCATGGGCATGAACGAATGCATGGCGGAGATGTACGGCAAGCAAACCGGCTGCTCGAAAGGCAAAGGCGGTTCGATGCATTTCTTCGCTCCGGACAAGAATTTCTGGGGCGGCCACGGAATTGTCGCCGGCCAGACTCCCCTCGGCCTCGGCCTCGCCTACGGCCTGAAATACCTCGGCAAGGAGGGCTGCTGCCTTTGCTACCTCGGCGACGGCGCGGTCAACCAAGGCGCTTTCCATGAATCGCTGAACATCGCCGCCCTGTTCGGAATCCCCGTCGTTTACGTCATCGAAAACAACGGCTACTCGATGGGAACCTCCCAAAAACGCTCCTCCGCCTACAGCGGCTGCCTCGCCCAGCGTGCCGAAGCCTACGCCATCGAATGGGACGTGATCGACGGATCGGATATCTACGAAGTCCGCGCCAAAACCCACATCGCCATGGAACGCGCCCGCAAACAGCACAAGCCGACGGTCCTGGAAATCGACACCTACCGCTACTACGGCCACAGCATCGCGGACGCGAACCACAAGAAATATCGGACGCCCGAGGAGATCGAGAACTACAAACAGAACCACGATCCCATCGCCGTCTTCCGCCGCCGTCTCATCGAAGAAGGCGTTTTGACCGAGGAAAGCGCCACCGCCATCAACAAAGCCGCTGCCGACGAGGCCGCCGCTTCCGTGAAATTCGCCGAAGAATCCCCCGCCCCGACCATCGCGGACATCAGCACCGATGTTTACTGGGAAACCGACCACAACACGCCGGCGTCCCAAATCGGCCGCCACTTCTTCAATGACTGAGGCTCATTGATCATTCATTTTCACCAATCTACATTCCGCAATTTTCCATGTCCCGCATTCTCACCTACCGTGAAGCCCTCCGTGAAGGCCTCGATGAGGAACTCGCCCGCGATCCCAACGTCGTCCTGATGGGCGAGGAAGTCGCCCAATACAACGGCGCCTACAAAGTCACCGAAGGCCTTTGGAAAAAATGGGGCGACAAGCGCGTCGTCGATACCCCGATCTCCGAAGCAGGCTTCATCGGCATGGGCATCGGCGCCTCGATGCTCGGCGTTCGGCCGGTGATGGAACTCATGTTCTGGTCCTTCCATTCCGTCGCTTTCGACCAACTCGTCAGCAACGCCGCCTGCGTCCGCTACATGTCCGGCGGCTTGTGCAATTGCCCGATCGTCGTCCGCGGTCCTGCCAACGGCGGCACCGGTGTCGGCGCAACCCATTCGCACATCCCGGAAGGATTGTTCGCCGCATTCCCAGGATTGAAAGTCTGCGCCCCCGCCACCCCGGCCGACGTCAAGGGCCTGATCAAAGCCGCCATCCGTGACAACGATCCGGTCTATGTCATGGAAAACACCCTGCTCTACGGAACCACCGGCGAGGTTCCTGATCCGGCTGATGGAGATTTCGTCATCCCGCTCGGTCTCGCCGACATCAAACGCGAGGGCTCCGATGTCTCACTCATCGCCCACGGTCGTTCTGTCATTCACTCCCTGGCCGCCGCCGAAATCCTCCAAAGCGAACACGGCATCAACGCCGAGGTCCTCGATCTCCGCTCGATCCGCCCGCTCGACCAGGACGCAATTCTCAAATCGGTGATGAAAACCAACCGCGTCGTTCTTGTTGATGAGTCCAAACCCTTCGGCGGAGTTTCGGCAATGGTCGCCATGCTAATCCAGGAACACGCCTTCGATTATCTCGACGCTCCCATCAAGCGGGTCTGCTCGATCGATGCCCCAGCGATTTATTCGCCACACATTGAGCATGAACAACTTCCGAATCCTCAAAGAATCGTGGACAAAGTCCTGACCTTGGCCTGATCCCTGGAAATCCAAATTCAAAACATCATCAGCTCCTGCCGGTCTTTTTGATTGCCAAGCCCACTCTCAATTCTAGCATAACCGATATGTTCACCCGTTTTACCATCATCATCACCGCCGCCGTCCTGGCTCTCAGCCTGACCTCGTGCTGCTGTCTGTAAATTTCCCTAATTTCCTCAATCCATCAGTCATCATGAAAAACCTGCTCCTACTCGTTTCCCTCGCCGCCGTTTCCCTCGGCTTCTCCTCCTGCTGCTCGATGTTCGGCACTGGCAGCAGCCAAAACGCCGGCTATCGCACTGAGACCCGCCAAGTGAAAACCTGCGGCTACGACATCGTCACCAAACAAGTAGTGACACCCGGTGACGCGAAAAGCGGACTTGGCGGATCAGTCCAAACCATCGAGGAACGTGTTCCCCGTTATAAAACCGTCACCAAAAAAGTCCGTATCCCTTGCGGACAATGCGCCCGTTTCTACTGCCCGAAAAAGGACTGCTGCGGCACCACTTCGGAATCCACCATGCGGATGGCCAGCGTCCAAGGCTCCGTCGGCAGCCCGAACCTCGGCCTCATTCCAACCATGAAGCCGCTGCCACTCGGCCCGGTCGCCGTCAAACCTTGACCAGGTAATTTGATTGTCTTTCAAAGCGCGGAGGAGTTCAAAACTCCCCGCGCTTTTTGTTTCCGTAAAAAGACTGGAAATGCCCTGACATTTTCTCATTCTCACCCCGACTCCACCACCTATCAATATCATGTCTGTGAACATCGAAATGCCAAAACTCTCGGATACCATGACCGAGGGCACCCTCATCAAGTGGCACAAACAAGTCGGCGACTCCGTCGAAATTGGTGACATCCTCGCTGAAATCGAAACCGACAAAGCGACCATGGAAATGGAGGCTTTCGATGACGGCGTCATCACTGAGATCCTGATCCAAGAGGGAGAAAAAGCTCCGATCGGTGGAATTCTCGCCGTCCTCAACGGAGATTCTGAAGCCATCCACACACCGGCTCCGCAAGCTGCCCTTGCCACTCCCGCCGTCGCGATTCCCGCATCGACGCCTGCCGCTCACGCCCCGTCGCTTCCCGCTAGCGGAGACCGCGTCAAGGCATCGCCACTTGCTCGAAAAGTCGCTGCCGAGCTTGGAGTAAACCTTTCCACCATCACCGGCTCAGGCCCGGCCGGTCGCATCGTCAAAGAAGACATCCAGGCCGCCGCCGCTTCACCTGTTAAATCCGCCGCTCTTCCCTCATCCGAAGCGTCCGCCGCGGCAGCGCTCTCAGCGTCTATCAAATCCAAAGCCGCCGCACCCGCACCAGTCGCGGCTCCCGCATCCCAGGCCATTGTTCCCAAAGCCAAGGAAGAAGACGAAATCATCCAGCTCAGCTCGATGCGCAAGATCATCGCTTCGCGACTCCTTACTTCCAAGACCACCATCCCTCATTTCTATCTGCACGTCGAGGTGGACGCCGCGCCGCTCATGGCGCTCCGAGCGCAAGTGAATGCACAGGCCGAGAAAACCCACGGCAACAAATATTCCGTCAATGACTTCATTCTCAAAGCCGTCATCAACGCCACCGAAACCGTGCCCGCCGTCAACGCTTCGTTCGCCGGAGATCACATCGTGAAATACAAACACGTCGGCCTGTCCGTCGCCATCGCGGTCGAGGACGGCCTCGTCACACCAGTCATCAAACAGGCGGAATCCAAATCACTTCTCGCCATTTCCCGCGCCGTCAAAGACTTCGCCGTCCGCGCCAAGGACAAGAAACTCAAGCCGGATGAATTCGACGGCGGCACCATCACCGTTTCCAATCTCGGCGCATGGGGCATCGAATCCTTCGACGCGATCGTCAACCCACCGCAAGCCGCCATCCTGTCCGTCGGTGCCGCCATCGAGAAACCCGTCGTCAAAAACGGCCAGATCGTCCCCGGCCTCCGCATGAATCTGGGACTCTCCTGCGATCACCGCGTCGTTGACGGCGCGGTCGCCGCCCAGTTTCTATCCGAGGTCAAGAAGCTCATCGAACAACCCGCCCTGATGCTGCTCTGAGCGACCGGAGTGCCTTGCACGGACTCCGACACCCATCCTGTCGTTCGAAGCCTCCCAGCAAAGCGCAGGGAGGCTTCTTTCGTTAAGAGTCGTTCCTTCGCAAGGCTTCTTTGGCATCACTTTATTGAGATCACTCGCTCCCTTCTCTTGTTGATGATTTCTTCATTTTTGACCTTATAAGATCTTCTTCTTCATAGTGTGAACAAACCCGTAAACAGGCTGTTCCCCAGCTTAACCATGCGGGTTCCACGGCGAGAACAAGTTGGGCACGAAGCTGCATGACATCGGCATGATCCCTTGCTTTTTGAAATCGAAGATCGTTTCGCCCACTCGTTCCGATGTTATTCCCAGGCTTTTCCCGGGTTCTTGGAAATAGCCGCGCTTGCCTGAATCCGTTGAACCGGCACAGTATCCTGGCACGTGGAATATTTGCTGATCACAGGAGGACGCGGTGGTTTGGGACAAACGGTTGCAGCGGCATTTTCCGATCCCGATTGGAATGTCCAGGCACCGGGTCACAGCGAACTGGATGTGACCAACCCCGATGCGATCCGAAACTATTTCGACACACGGCCAGTTGACTTGCTGGTTTGTAACGCGGGAATCACGTGCGATGTTCCTTTGATGCGGATGGAGGAAAATCAATGGGATGATGTTTTCGCGGTGAACTACCAAGGAGCGGCTGATTGCGCGGCCGCGGCTCTGCCAGGGATGATCCGGCAGGGACATGGTCACGTCGTTTTCATTTCCAGTTATTCCGCGCTTCATCCGGCGGCCGGCCAAGCCGCTTATGCCGCGTCGAAAGCGGCCTTGCTCGGGTTGGTCGCCGGTCTGGCCGCCAGACATGGGCCGTCGAATATCCGGTTTAACGCCATTCTACCGGGATTCATGGAAACGCGAATGACCCAAACCGTGTCCGACCCGCGGAAAACCGAAATTCTCGCAGACCACGTTTTGGGCCGCTTCAACACCACCGCAGCGGTTGCCAAATTCATCCGTCACCTCCACGAGGATCTCCCTCACACCTCCGGCCAGGTTTTCCAACTCGACAGCCGGATTCCGTGATTGAATAAAATTCAAAGGATTAGACAAATCACGGCCAACGTCTTGAATCTCCGCGCTCGTTCGTTCTTGGAATTCCATGAACCCGAAAACCCCAAACACAACCCCTGAAAAACCAGATGAAAATCACCAAGAACAAATTCGCCAACGAAGAAGTGGTCCTCGATTTCCACGAATACGAAGGCTGCGAATTCACCAACTGCCGCTTTGTCGTCCTCGGCTACGGCCCCTTCGCCCTCAATCAATGCGAAGTCACCAATTGCGAGTTCACCTTCGCCGGTCCCGCCGCCAGCACGATCCAGACGATGTCCACCATCTATCACAACATCGGCGAGCAAGGCAAGCAACTCATCGAAGGCACCTTCGAACAGATCCGCAACGCCGGAGCTAACAAGCCGGCTTGATCTCGAAATCCCGGGTCGGACTGATCCACCGTTGTCCCCGGCTATCCGGGGCATTGGTGGATTAGTCCGATGGAATGGAAATTTTACCCCATCTTCCAATAACGGCGAGCTTGCATGCGCGCCGGCATCCCGGCATAAATTTAGGGGTGAGACGTGGATTCTTCAGTATAGTCATCGGAGCGCTCGGGCTTCTGTCGACCGGACTATCGTCCGCTGATCAGCCTGTTTTCAAGGCCACTTCCGCCAAAGTCGTTGTCATTCCGATCCGCGGGCAAATCGCAAAGCCCGAGCTCTACATCCTTCGCCGCGGCTTGAAGGAAGCCATCGAGGACAAGGTGGACACCATCGTTCTCGACATGGAAACGCCCGGCGGCTCGCTTGAAGTCACCTTCGAGATGCTCAAGGCGCTCGGAAAATTCCCGGGAAAAACGGTGACTTACATCAACCGTGAAGCGATTTCCGCAGGCGCGCTCATTTCCGCGGGAACCGATGAAATCTATTTCGCGCCGGATGGGATCATCGGCGCGGCCGCTCCCGTGCTGGCCACCGGAATGGAAATCGAAGCCACCATGCGCGGGAAAATCGTCAGCTACCTCAAGGCCAGGGTCCGCTCGATGTCGGAAGGCAAAGGCCATCGCGGGGAAGTCATTTCGGCGATGATCGACATGGAGTCCGAACTGAAAATCGGGGACGAAGTGATCAAACAGAAAGGCGAATTGCTTTCCCTAACCGCACAGGAAGCGGTGAAGACTTACGGCGATCCGCCGCAACCGCTGCTCGGCGCCGGAATCGCGGAAAATCTCGGAGTCTTGTTGGACCGGCTCCACGGGGCTGGAAATTATTCCGTTAAAAATCTCGAAGTCACTTGGTCGGAGAGAGTGGCGCAATATCTCACCCGAATCACTCCGCTGCTGCTGGGGCTTGGACTGGTTTGCCTGTTCATCGAATTCAAAACTCCGGGATTCGGGGTGTTCGGGATTTCCGGGATCACCCTGCTGGGTCTGGTCTTCTTCGGGCAGTTCATCGCCGGGCTGTCAGGACATGAGCCAGTGGTGTTTTTCCTGCTTGGATTGGGACTCCTCGCCGCGGAGTTGTTCTTCTTCCCGGGCGTGATGCTGCTTGCCGTGTCAGGAGCCGCGTTGATGTTAGGCTCATTGGTTTGGGCGATGACCGATCTCTGGCCAAGGGAGCCGATTCCGACTTCGGGCGGCGTGTTCGTGATGCCGCTGGTCAACGTATTGTCCGGCGTGGCTTTGGCGGTGTTGTTGTTCATCGTCCTGTTAAAGTTTCTTCCCAAAGGTGGATTGTGGAACAGAATGGTCTTGGATGCCGCAGTGGCTGGCGTGCCGGCGCCGGCGCGCCCGTTGATCGGAAATGGCGGGGCGAGTGCCGCGGATCTGCTCGGCAAGACCGGTATTGCGGCCACCGCGTTGTTTCCTAGCGGGCAGGTGGACGTGGATGGCAGGCGCTACGAGGCGCGGTTGGGGATGGGTTTCGCCGAGGCGGGCACGCCGGTGGTGGTCACCGGGCTTGCGGAATTCGGCCTGATCGTGGAGGTTTTGTCATGACGTTGATCATTCTGCTGTTTGTCATCGGGATTTTGCTCATTGCCGTGGAGGTGATCGTGCCCGGCGGAATTCTCGGCTCGATGGGAGCGCTGACCATGTTCGGCGGCTGCGTGATGGCATTCTTGGAATACGGCACCGCTGGCGGAATCCTCGCTTTCATCGCGGCCTTGGTGATCGGCGGCCTCGCGATCTTTCTGGAATTCCGCATTCTGCCGAAGACCAAGTTAGGCAAACGCGCCTTCCTCACCCATGAAATCACCGCGGTGAGCGCCGCCTTCGGCAAGGAAGCGCTTGAGCTCGTCGGGAAATCCGCCGAAGCGCTCACCATGCTCTCACCCAGCGGCTATATCCGTGTTGACGGCCGTCGCTACGAAGCTTTCTGCCAGTCCGGCCAAGTGCCCGCAGGTTCCGCGCTCGAAATCATCGGCGCGGATAATTTCCGTCTCATCGTCGCTCTCACTAAAACTAACTGAACACTACCACCATGCTCCCCACCATCATCCTCGTCATCATCGCCATCGCAGGAATTCTGCTCGTCGGCATCGTTCTTTCCTTTTTCAGCGTCTGGCTGCGCGCCTGGCTTGCGGGCGCTTATGTTGGATTCACCGAGCTCGTCGCCATGCGACTCCGCCAGGTTCCATACGGGATGGTGGTCGATGCGCGGATCACCGCGAAGAAGGCCGGCATCGAGATTCCGATCAACGACATCGAAGCCCACTTCCTCGCCGGAGGAAACGTGATCCCGTCCATCCAGGCGCTCATCGCCGCGCAGAAAGCCGGCATCGCGTTGGATTGGAACCGCACTTGCGCGATTGATCTCGCGACCAAGGGTTCGGGAAAAAGCGTCGTCGAAGCCGTCCGCACTTCGGTCGATCCGAAAGTCATCGATTGCCCCAATCCCGCGTCCGGCCGGACCACCATCGACGGCGTGGCCAAGGACGGCATCCAGGTGAAAGTCCGCGCCCGCGTCACCGTCCGCACCAATCTCGACCGCTTCGTCGGCGGCGCGAAGGAGGAAACCATCATCGCCCGCGTCGGCGAGGGCATCGTCACCACCATCGGTTCCGCGGAATCTTACAAGACCGTGCTCGAATCCCCGGACTCGATTTCCAAAGTCGTCCTGCACCGCGGCCTCGATGTGGGCACTGCGTTCGAAATCCTCTCCATCGACATCGCGGACGTGGATGTCGGCGAAAACGTCGGCGCCCAGCTCCAGGAAGCGCAAGCCGAGGCGAACAAAAACATGGCCCAAGCCCAGGCGGAAATCCGCCGCGCCGCCGCCGTCGCGCTCGAGCAGGAAATGGTCGCCCGCGTCGCGGAAATGAAAGCCAAGGTCGTCGAGGCGGAGGCCCAGGTGCCGCTCGCCATCGCCGAGGCGTTTCGCAGCGGCCGTCTTGGCGTGATGGATTATTACAAAATGGAAAACGTCAAAGCCGACACCCAGATGCGCACGAACATCTCAAAACCCGAAGGCGCCTGATTCACCGCCATGAACTGGATTTTTGACAACCTCCAAATCGTCGTCCTCGTCCTGCTAGGCGTGGGCTCGTTGGTGAAGAGCTTGCTCGAATCCAAGGCCAAGGCAGCCCGGGAGCGTGAGGAAACTTACAATCCCGAGGATGTCTTCGCGCCGGATGAAGAGTACGGCGAGCCGCAGCGGCGGCCGATGCCATCCGTACCGCCGCCCTTGCGGCAGGCGGGATATGAAATGGAAGCGGCCTCAGAAACCGCCCGAGCCCTCAAGCACCAGCAGGATCTTGCCGAGCGGCTGCGGCAGATTCGCGAGACCAAAGCGACCACCACCGGCGGCGCCGCGGCGACCCGCGCCCGTGTCGCCGCCAAAGGCGTTGCAAAATCCTCGGTGCAAGTTCCGTCCAGCGTCCGCGCGCGCCTGCGGAATCCCGCGGAAGTGCGCCGTGCCTTTGTCATGCGTGAAATCCTCGACCCTCCCGTCGGCCTTCGTTGAGTGGCGGATGTTAGGGTTGTCCGGCGACGGCGGGGCGACTTGCGGGTCTTGGGGCGTGGTGGAAACTTCTGGCGGTTCGGGTTCATCGAGGCGTTGGGTTTGAAATTTGCAGGAAGCGGGGAATCCGATCGATATTGAAGGGACATGGCATTCTGGCCGGATGGATTTCCAAACAGAGGTCATCATCCTATCGAATTTGAGACCGGAGGAAGTTCGTGGCCAAACGTCGTGGCCAAACGCTCGCGGAGAAGTTTTTATCAAAATTTAATGAACTTGCCGGAAGGTTCGGCTTCGCTAGCTTTCCGAAGTTCTTTTGTTACTCATGTCCACTATTCCCTCCGTCCTCCAAGTGATTTTGCTCATCTTCGCCGTGGTGATGAGTTTCAACCTCATCATTTTCGTCCACGAGCTCGGCCATTTCCTGGCCGCCAAGTGGCGCGGCTTGCGGATCGACCGTTTCCAGATCTGGTTCGGCACGCCGATTTGGAAAAAGGAAATCAACGGCGTGCAATACGGGCTCGGCTGGATTCCGGCCGGTGGCTTCGTCGCACTGCCGCAAATGGCGCCGATGGAAGCGCTCGAAGGCGGCAGCAAGGACGACAAGCCGCTGCCGCCCATCACGCCGCTCGACAAAATCATCGTCGCCTTCGCCGGGCCGTTGTTTTCCATGCTGCTCGCCTTGGTTTCCGCCGTGTTCGTTTGGCAAATCGGCAAACCCGCCGATTTCATCGCCACCACTCAGGTCGGCTTTTTGATCCCGGACAGCCCCGCCCAGAAAGCGGGCCTTCTCATCGGCGATAAAATCATCGCCATCAACGGCGTCAAAGTCACTGGCTTTGCCGGATCCCTCGATTCGGTCACGGAAAACATCGTGCTCAGCCGCGGCAAGGAAATCAGCTACACCGTCGAGCGCGAGGGGGCTTCCGAACCCATCACGCTGCGCTCGGGATTTGAAACCGAGAAAACCCAGTGGTTCCAGCGCGGCGGCCTTCGCCAAGTCGGGATCATGCCGGCCGGAAATGCCATCGTCGGCAAGGTCAGCCCGAACAGCCCGGCCGCCGACGCGGGCATCACCGCGGGCGACAAAATCCTCTCGGTGGACGGCTTCAAGCTCTACAGCCTCCAACAGTTTTCCCAATATCTCCGCGATCAGAAATGGAAAACCGTCCGGCTCGGCCTCCAAACCGCTGCCGGTGGAACCCGCGACGTGGAAGTCACCCCGGAACGCCCGCTCAAGCCCAGCGGCTTTGATCCCATGGTCGGCATCCAGTGGGGCGCCGGCGGTGAAGTGGACACCCGGATCGTCCATCCCGGCCCGATTCGCCAGGTCACCGACAGTTTGAAAATGATGTGGACCACGATCACCAGCGTCATGGCTTCGGATTCCAGCATCGGCGTCGGACACCTCAGCGGGCCGGTCGGAATCGCGAAACTGCAATACCAACTCCTCCAAATGGACGACGGCTGGCGGCGTATCCTCGCCTTCATGGTGCTCTTCAACGTCAACCTCGCGGTCCTCAACATGATGCCCTTCCCCGTGCTCGACGGCGGCCACATCACGCTCGCCGTTTTGGAGAAAATCTTCGGTCGCCCGGTCAAGGCCAAGCCGCTGGAAATTCTCCAGACGCTCTGTGCCCTCGCTCTCATTTCGCTGATGCTTTTCGTGACCAGCAAGGACATCGGCGACAGCTTCGGCCGCGCCAAGGAGAAGAACGAAGAGATCGTTTTCCCATAAGCCGGCTCGACGCCCGTTGCTTCCGCCCGGCGGATTGACAAGGGCATGCGTGCACAGCATCTTCCCGCGCATGGTATCCGAGAAGCCCAACTCGCCGCTTGCGGGACGCCCGCCGGTTTTCGCGATTTGCTGCTGGGCGCTGGCGCTGATGGCGTTCTCGCAATTGTTAGTGGCGGGCCTCGCGCTGGCGACAAAATTCGAGGAATCCCGCGAAGTCCGCACCGTGATCAAGGAAGTGCCCAAGCTCGTCGCCGTGCGGGTTCCCGCCGCGGTGGCCGAGCAAAGCCGGTCGTCGCCCGTCGTCTCCCATCCGCCGTTAGAGCCGCCGGTCGCCTCGCTGCCACCGCCGACGCCCGTCACCGTGCCACAAGTCGGCGATCCGCGGTCGGAGCGGATGGTGCGTGAAGCCCGCCAGGCGCGGGTCGCCGGCGACATGGGGCTCGCCATCGTGAAACTCGAAGAAGCGCTTTCCCAATCCCCGGACGACCCGAGCGTGCATTACGAACTCGGCCTCGTCCACGAGCAGATGGGCGTGTTCGACACCGCCGCCTCGCACTTCGAGAAAGTCTTCCAAATGGGCGTCTCGGGAGCCGGTTCGCTCTACGCGCTCGCCGCCGGCAAACTCCGCGACGGCTTCGAGCAGCCGGACGCGATGCTCGGCAAACTCTCGCTGAACCGGGTCCGGATTTTCAAAGACACGAAAAACGAAGCCGGTGAACGGGTGGTTCTAACGATCCCCGTTCAGAAGGCTCCCGGCCAGGAAATCGACGTCGCGGAAATCGCGGTTTCCGTCACCTTTTTCAACCGTACCTCCAAAGGCGAGATCGTCCAGCTCGAGGACAAATCCTGGGTGACCGAGCAATGGGTCACCCTGCCCTTCGACTGGGTCGGCGACGAGGAAAGCCTGCGGATGACCTACGCGATTCCGCCGCAGGACGGCCAGACCGAGCATCTGTTCGGCGGCCGCAGCTACTACGGCCAAGTCGTCTCGCTGCTTTATAAAGGAGAGATTCTCGACGTCCAGGCCTGGCCGCGCGACCTCGCGGCCAAGCTCCCGCGCTCGCCCGCCGCGGCTTCCGGAGATCCGCTGCTGCCGGAATTCCAGGACTCGCTGCCACCGGGCTTCGACCCGAACCTGCCGCTGCTGCCGCCTCTCCCGATCAAGTGATTTCTCCAAAAACCCCTGATGAACCCCGCTCCCGAAGAACGCCTGCTAGGTGAATACCGACTCAAGGAACTCGTCGCGGAAAACACCGTCTCCACGACTTGGCTCGCCGAACAGACTTCGGTTTCCCGCCTCGTCCTGGTCGATGAGCTGCGGGCCGACCAGTCCGGCCAAAAGGAAGCGTTCCTGGCAAACATCCGCGCCAAGGCCGCGGTGGACCACCCGCTGATAGGCTCCGTTTACGAAGCCGTCGCCGGACCCGGGCCCTGTTATTACGCCCACGAACTCCTGCCCGGCGTCACCCTCGCCATGCGGGAAGCGACCAAGCAGCGCTTGGCCCCCGCCCGCCTCGCCTATCTGTTACGCCGTGTTTCGGAGGCCCACCTCCAGCATGAGACGCTGGGGCAGGCGACCTCTCCGTTAGGCCTCGAAGCGGTGCGGCAGGACGAGCACGGCGTCGTCCGTCTGGAAAACCTCGCCATCGCCGGACCGCGCGCGCCGGAGCAATCGGTGCGTGACATCGTCCATCTCGGAAGCGCCCTCGTCCCGCTCATCGCCGCCGAACAACCCGGCGCCACCCGCATGCTCACCGTCTGCGCCTGGATGCGCGGCGAGGGCATCGATGCCCCGCTCGCTTGGGATCAAGTTCGCGATTTCTGCATGCAGATCGAGCACCAGCTCGCTGATGCCACCTCGTCACTGACAGCCACCCGCGCCGGTATTTCTGCCAGAAAAAAGCAGCCCGTGGTGCTGATCGCCGTGGCCACCGCCGTGGTGGGCCTCGGCATCGTCGTTCTTGCCAGCCGGATGAGGCCGCCGGCCCCGTCAGCGCCGCCCCGCGTCAGTTTGCCGGATGCCGTCAACGTCGTCGCAGGCGATTATCCCACGCCGGATGGCAGCGCGGAGAGCCACCGCGGCTTCCGCATTTCCGCTCACGAAATCACCATCGGCGAATACGCCGGGTTTCTCGAAATCCTCGCCATCCTGGCCAAGGACGGCCGCGAGCGCACCTTCGATCCCGCCGGCCAAGCGGCCGGAAAAACCTCCCACGAGCCGGCCGACTGGCCCGCCCAGCTCGCCGCCGCCAAGGCTAACGGAGTCTGGCGGAACCAACCGGTCACGCTCGATTGCCCGGTCACCGGAGTGGATTGGTGGGACGCCGCCGCGTATGCCGAGTGGAAAAAAGCCCGCCTGCCGACGCAGGAAGAATGGTTCGCCGCGCTCCATCTGGAGGTGAAAACGCCCGCCGCGGTCCCGCCCGGCGGGTGGGCGCCCGTCACCGCGCAGACTTCCGACCGCACCCCCGCCGGACTTCTCGGCATGGCCGGCTCGGTGAGCGAATGGACCGCCAAGCCCGCGATCAACCCAGCCAACCCGCTCGGCGAAAAACTCTGGGTCGTCATCGGCGGTTCCTATCTGAAACCCGGCAGCAACGCGCTCTCCCGCGAGTGGACCGCGGACCGGTCGCTGCGCCGGCCCGACCTCGGATTCCGCGTCGTCTTCGACCCGGAGTGAGTCATTTCCCGGTTTGACCGCACCGGATTCCAAGGCTTTGTTCGTCAGCCATGAAATTTCCAAAACCCCTCCTCCTCGCCGGCGTCCAGGCGGCGATGCAGTCGTTCTTCACCGGGCTTTTCAAATGAGATTCCTGCCAGCATCTTTCCGGCGATGAGCGAGAGGTTCGATTGGGCGCACTATCAGGCCGCGTTCCGCGAGGCGGCGGCAGCGGCGGGCTTCACGCCGACGCTGCTGGCGGATCTGGAGAGCGGGCCGTTAGTGGCGTGGGAGCGCCCCGGCGGCGGGCCGCGCGTCTATCTATCCGCCGGGATTCACGGCGACGAACCGGCCGGTCCGCTCGCGCTGTTGGAACTGATGCGCGAGGGGTTTTTCACCCCGGCGGTCCATTGGTCGCTCTGCCCCGCGCTCAATCCCTCCGGCCTCGCCGCCGTCACCCGCGAGAACGCCGGCGGCGTGGACCTCAACCGCGACTACTGGCAGCGCGCCACCTTGGAAGTCGTCGCCCACGCGCTCTGGCTCGACGCGCGGCCCGCACCGGACCTGTTCATTTCCCTGCACGAGGATTGGGAAAGCACGGGCTTCTACTTTTATGAGATCAATCTGGGAGACGACGACCCCGAGCGCGCGCGGCTGATCCTGGAAGCCGTTAGCCCGTGGTTCCCGCCGGAAACCGGACCGGAAATCGACGGCCACCTCCCGCGCGCGGCCGGCTGGATCTATCACGCCGCCGAGCCCGACCTGCCGGAAGGCTGGCCGGAAGCGATCTATCTGGCGAAAATGGGCTGCCCCATCTCCTTCACCTTCGAGACCCCCAGCCACGCCGCCCTCGCCCAGCGCGTGGCCGCCCACATGGCCGCCGTGAGAGCCGCCTGCGCGGCGTCCCGGCTGCGGACTGCTCCGGCATCTCAGAGCTTTCCCACCGGCTGATCCGCTTCCCGCATCCCCGCCCTGCAACTCCCGCGCACGGCTCTGCAAGCCCCCCGCACCGCGCCGCAATAACGTCTCACCGGCCTGCAAACGCGGGTGAGCGCAACCCCTCCGCCTGACGCAGCGCGGGGTGACGCGGGAGCTGTCGTTCACCGCCGTGATCGCGGCGGCGGATGCGGAACACATCACGGCGCAAGCGCACCTTTCGCTGGATCGGACGCTTTTCGGCAGTCGCTGCGGCTCGGGGAAGTTTTTCGCCTTCCCGGGCAAGCACGCGGTCAATGATTTGATCCAGCTTCATCTCAAGCTCCACACGGTGAAGCAGGGGTGATTTCGGCAGTCAGATGAGATCGGCCAGCGCCAGTTCCAGAGTGGGAAAGCGGAATTGGAAACCGTCGCTTTCGAGGGCGGCGGGCAGGGCGCGCTGGCTGGCGAGCAGGACGCTGGCGAACTCGCCGAGCACGAGTCTGAGGGCGAAGGCGGGCGACGGGAGAATGGCGGGGCGGTGCAAGGCGGCGGCGAGCTTGCGGGTGAAATCGCCGTTTCGCTCGGGGTGGGGCGCGGTGAGGTTGAGCGGGCCGGCGAGGGTTTCCGAGAGGAGGGCGTGGACGATGGCGGCGCGGTGGTCGGCAAGGTGGATCCAGGGCATCCATTGCTCGCCGGAGCCGAGCCGGCCGCCGATGCCGAGTTTGAAAACGGAGAGGAGTTTCTCAAAGGCCGCGCCGTTTTGCCCGAGGACGATGCCGGTGCGCAGGCGGATGACGCGCACGCCGAGCGACTCGGCGTCCTGCGCGGCGTGCTCCCAGTCGTGGCAAAGATCCGCGAGATAGCCGGTGCCGCGGCGGGAGGTTTCGGTGAGGATTTCATCGCCGCGGTCGCCGTAGATGCCGACGGCGGAGGCATTGATGAGGACTTGGGGGCGCTCGTCGGCGGGGAGCTTGGCGATGGCGGCGACGATGCGGCTGGTCAGGCCGACGCGGCTCTCGCGGAACAGGCGGCGGTTTTTCTCGTTCCATCGCCGGTCGATGGGTTCGCCGGCCAGGTTGATGACGGCTTGGTGGCCGGAAAAATCGAGGGCTTCCGGAGTTTGCCAGCGGTCGATGCCGGGAACCGCGCCCTTCCCCGAGCGGCTGACGCCGGTGGTGGCGACGCCTTTTTCCGCGAGCAGGGCGGGCAGGCCGTGGCCGACGAATCCGGTTACTCCGATGATGGCGGCACGTTGGATGGCTTGCATGGCCGAATATTGCCGCGAAATCCAAGTGGCGAAAGGGGATTTTATGGCATCGCGCGGGCGGGCTTTCGCCCTTTACTTCACGGGCCGGGAGTTCTCTTATCACGCCGATGCTGAAACTTGGCGCATGGCTCATTTCCCCGCTGTTGTTGGTGCCGCTTTGCGCTCAAGAGCAGCAAGTCCTTCCGGAGGGGGCTTTCAGCGCTCCGGCGGTGGACTTGATCACGCCGGTGCCCGAGCCGGAAATCCCGTTTGGCGCGCCGGGAGCGGATGCGTTCGTGATGCCGGAGAACCTGCAAATCAGCAACTACGGCGGCGGGCCCATCGAGGGATCCAAGGACGCCGGATTGGTTTACAAAGGCCCGGGAATCAAGATCACCGGCGATAACGGGATGGAGGCCTTCGCGGACAGCGCGGTGGTGGACCTCAAGGCCAAGTCCGCGACGCTGCTAGGCAACGTCAAGATCTATCAAGGAAGCATCCTCCAGCGGGGCGACCGGGCGGTGTATTATTACGAGAAGAAATTCATGGACACCAGCGGGCTGCGGGCCGGGCTGGACCCGATTCTGTTGGAAGCGGGGAAATTCACCGCCGAGGACCGGGACGGCAAGAAGGTGTACGTGGGCGAGGATGCGGGGATCACCACGGACGACGCGGAGGACCCGGGTTTCTGGGTGCGCGCCAAGAAAATCACGATCTATCCGGAGGACAAAATCGTTCTCAAAAACCTGCGGCTGTACGCGGGCGACCTGCCGGTCTTCTGGCTGCCCTATCTGAGCCAGCCGCTCAACGCCGAGCTCGGCTACCATTTCGTCCCGGGCTCGCGCTCCAGCTGGGGACCTTTCCTGCTCAACACTTACGGCATGATGCTGGGCGGAAAGTACAATGAGAAAACCGGGGAAAACGAGGACGCCTGGCTGCTTTCCCGCTGGCATCTCGACCTCCGCGGCAAACGCGGTGTGGCGGCGGGTGTCGATCTGGTCGACATCCGGGTGCCGGACCAAGAGGAAATCAGCGGGCTGAGTTTCTACTATCTCAACGACGTGGCGCCTGAAACCAGCACCACCGGACTGCCGCGCGGCGAGGTGAGCAGCGACCGCTACAGCGTCGAGTTGAAGTATCGCCACGAACTGGATCTGCCCGATGACGCGGATTGGCGGATCGACTCCAACATTTCGCTCCTGAGCGACCAATATTACCTCGAGGACTTCGACCTCTATCAATACCGGACCGACTACGCGCCGGACAACACGCTCGGACTTTACCGGCGGGACGAAAACTCGTTGCTCTCGCTGTTCACGCGCTATCAGCTCAATGATTTCTATCGGGCGGACAGCCGTCTGCCGGAGATTTCCTTCGACCAGGTGCGGGCGCCGCGTTTCGGGCTGCCGCTGCTGCACGAGGGCAAGACCTCGCTCGGCTACGTCGGCGAGAAGGCGGCTGACGTGACCAGCGGCACCATCGTCAATCCGTTGATGGAACTGACCGCCGGCGATCCCGCGGCCCAGGCGCTGCTCAGCCAGCTCAGCGGCTACGAGCGGCAGCTCGCGGAAAAACTCCTCGCCCTGCCAGTCGGCGATCCGGGACGGGACGACATCCGCGCCCAGTTGATCGACTCGAGCTACGCCCGCTTCAACACCTATCAGGAACTCTCGATGCCGATGACTTTCGGGAATTTCCTGAACGTCACTCCCCAGGCCGGCCTGGGTTACACGCGTTACGCCGCGGCGAACTGGGAGCTCGACGACTTGGACCGGACGACCTTCCACCTGGGCGCGGAAACCTCGGTGAAATTCTCCAAGGAGCTGGGAGACTATCAGAACAGCCGGCTCGGGCTGAACGGCCTCAAGCACGTCCTCCAGCCGTATGCCGCATGGTCGCTCGTTTCCACGGATGATTTCGACCTCAACAACCCCAACGTGGACCGGCTCACCCCGACCACCCGCCCGCGGCCTCTGGATCCAGTGCGATTCTCGGCGATTGACGACATGCAGAGCTGGAATGTGGTCCGCATGGGCGCGCGCAACCGGCTCCTAACCAAGCGCGACAACCAGGCCTTCGAGTGGCTGTTTTTGGACACTTACATCGACGGGTTCATCAACGATCCCGAGGAGCAGCGGGATTTCTCCAACCTCTACAACGATCTCACCTGGCAGCCGGTGCCGTGGATGGGCGTCAACGTGACCACCCAGTTTCCGATCGTCGTCGGGGGGTCGGGATTCAATGAATTCAGCTCCAGCCTGCGCTTCATGCCCTCGCCGATTTTCAAGTTTTCCCTTGGCTATCGGCAGCTGAACTCGCACCCCATGCTAACTGATTCCAACCAGGTGACGCTGGAATCTTACACCTCCCTCAACTCCCGCTGGGGCCTTGGCACGAATCATCTCTACGAGCTGGACGACGGGACTCTCACCTATCAGCAATACACCCTCAACCGTGACTTGGGAAGCTGGGTCGCCGGGCTCGGCGTGACGGTGGTGGATAACCGAATTCAAACCGAATACGGCTTTGTTTTCAGCCTGGCTTTAAAGGGATTTTCGTCCGTCGCCTTGCCTTTCGGAATTGATGGGCAAGAGTAGCGCCGCAATGACCGTTTCACCTGACCAACTTCTCGCCTCGCTCCGCTGGCGCTACGCCACCAAGAAATTCGACGCGGCCCGCAAGATTCCCGCCGCGACTTGGGATGCCATCGAGGAATCGCTCGTCCTCACGCCGTCTTCCTTCGGTCTCCAGCCGTGGAAATTCATCGTCATCCAGGACCCCGGCGTCCGCGCGAATCTATCACCGGAATCGTGGAAGCAGCCGCAGGTCACCGAGGCGTCGCACTACGTCGTCCTGACGGCGCGCACGGACTTGGATTCCACCGACATCGACGCGTGGATGAAGCGGATGTGCGAAGTGCAAGGCAGTACCCCGGAAGCGGTCGCGCCGCTCGACGGCATGATCCGCGGCTTCGCCCAGGCGATGAGCCATGAGGCGCGCCACGCCTGGAACATCCGCCAGGCTTACATCGCCCTCGGCCAGTTGATGACGTCCGCTGCGCTGCTAGGAATCGACGCCTGCCCGATGGAAGGCATCAGCGCGACGGGCTACGATCACGTGCTCGGCCTCGAAGGCAGCGGCTACGCGACCGTCGTGGCCTGCGCCCTGGGCTACCGCGCGGCGGACGACAAGTATGCGGAGATGCCGAAGGCCCGCTTTGACCGCTCACGGGTCATCAGCCATCTCTAAAATGTGTCCTTCCTCGGCGGCGGTTTGATGCCGAGGATTTTCCAAACATCCTGCATCAGGCGCATGGCGATTTCTCCGGAAATCCCTGCGTCCTTGGCTTTCCCGGAAACCCCGACGTTGAGCGACGGAGCGGTGCCGCCCATCGGCGTGACGACGTCGCCGAGTCTCACGAAAAGGCGCTTCGAGACCTCGCGGGCGGCTTCCTCATCGGAGCGTAGGTGCAACTTCCGCGGCAATTCCAGGTCCTTGCTCACTTGGAGCAAAAGCGCCTCGTCTTTGAGTTTCGCCGTCAGTTCCTTGAGGATTTCCTGCCTCTTCTCGCCGGGCAATGCGGGATTGAGCGGCAGCGGAACCCACATCGGATGCGGGCGGTTCTGTTTGTAAGTCGAGTAGGCAAACACACCGCCGCCGAGCATCAACATCATTGCCACCACACCCATCACGATCCACCGTTGCATTGGTGACGCTTATACGTCATTCACCCCTTCATCCAAGCCAGAACTTCATGGAATACCCCGCTACCGCCGCCACCGTCGAGACGCTTCCCAACGGCCTCACCCTGATCCTGGATCCGGACCCCGCCGCGCCGGTTGTTAGCGCCCAAATCTGGGTGGCCACCGGCAGCATGCACGAGGACGCCCACCTCGGCGGCGGGATCTCCCATTTCCTCGAGCACATGGTTTTCAAAGGCACCCGCGACTTCGACGCCGACACTCTGGCAGACACCGTGCAGGCCGCCGGCGGACATTGGAACGCCTACACCAGCTTCGACCGCACCGTCTATTACATCGACGGGCCGGCCGCCTCGCTGCCTGTTTTCCTCAAAACCCTGACCAATCTCGTCTTCTTCCCCATCCTGCCGGAATCCGAGTTTGAGAAGGAAAAGGACGTCATCCGCCGGGAAATCGACATGGGCCTCGATGATCCGGACAACGCCGCCTCGCGCCTGTTATTCTCCACGGTCTTCGCCCACGATCCGCGCCGCCATCCGGTCATCGGCCACCGTCATTTGTTCGATGCCATCCGTCATCAGGACCTCACCGAATACCACCGCGCCCGTTACACGCCGGATCGTTGCTTCGCGGTGATTTCCGGGGATTTCGATCCGGAAGAGGCGAGGAAAATGGCCGCCGAGCTCACCGCCGGCTGCCTTCCCGGTGGCGGTCGCGATCCGCTCGTCGCCCGTGACGCGCCGCAGATCGGGCCGCGCCGCGCGCGCGAAACCTTCGCCGTCCCCACCAGCCGGATTTCCCTCTCGTGGAAGGCCCCCGCGCTCGACCATCCGGACGCGCCCGCGTTCGACGTGCTTGCCACCATCCTCGGCCGCGGCCGCTCGTCGCGCCTTCACCGCAGCCTGCGCGAGGAGCGAGAGCTGGCGCTGGAAATTTCCGCGTTCTCGTGGACCGGCCCCGGCCGCGAAGGACTGCTAGGCGCTTCCGCCGATGCCGAGCCCGCCAAGCGCGACGCCCTGATCGAGGCGATTCTATCCGAAGTCGCCGCCATCGGCGCCGCCGAGCTGGACGACGATCTCGCCAAGGCGAAACGCCAGATCGCCGCCAGCCAGTTCCGCAGCCTGACCACCGCCTCCGGCCGCGCGTCGGACCTCGCTTCAAACTGGCATGAAGCCCGCGACCTCGATTTCACCCGCCGCTACCTCGCCGCCATCCAGGCGGTCACCGCGGCCGACATCCGCCGCGCCGCCGCCACGCTCACGGAAAGCCGCCTCAGCCTCACCATCCTCGATCCGCTAGACGCCCCTGCCCCGGCCCGCACCGCAAAAACCGCCCGCGTCCGCGAGGCACTCCAGGCCCACGTTTTGGACAACGGTCTCACCCTCGCGCTCATCCCGGACCACCGCGTCCCACTCGTCCATTTTCAAGTCGCCGTGCGCGGCGGGCTTCCGTCCGAAACCCCGGAAACCAACGGCCTCAACCAGCTGCTCGCCTCGACGCTTTCCAAAGGCACGCTCACCCGCACTGCCCAGGAAATCGCCGTCACCTTGGAGTCACTCGGCGCGTCGATCGGCGCGACGGCCGGCAACAACGCGCTGCTTGTCCAAGCCGCCGGACTCGCGCCGGATCTCGCGACCATCGCCGATGTTTTCGCCGAGGTCATCCTTTCGCCTTCGCTTCCGGATGACGCGATCGGCCGGGAAAAAGCCAGCCAGCTCGCCGCCTTGGAAGAAGCCCTGCAAGACCCGCTGCACACCGGATTTCGCGCCCTGCGCGAGGCGGCGTTCGGCGGTGTCGGCTACGGCCTCGATTCGCTCGGCTCGATGGAAAGCCTCACCGCGCTGGACCGCCTCGCGCTCAGCGCCCACCACTCACGCCATTTCAACGCGTCCAACGTCACGCTCGCCATCGCCGGGGATTTCGATCCGGCGGCGACGCTTGAACTCATCGCCGGGAAATTTTCCGCGCTTCCGCAAGGCGAGCGCTGGTCGGCACCGGCCAGCCAGTCCGCCCCGGGCGCGCACCTCATCCGCCACCTGCCGAAGAAGCAGGCTGTCCTAACCATCGGCTTCCCCGGCACCACCGTCAGCGGCGCGGACCGCCACGCGCTGGCGATGATCCAGGAATACGCCAGCGACATGGCGGGTCCGCTGTTCACCCGCATCCGCGAGGAACTCGGCCTCGCCTATCAGGTCGGAGCCACCCAGTTTCTCGGCTACGACGCCGGGCTCTTCACCTTCTACGTCGCCACCTCGCCCGCGCAGGTCGAGCTCGCGCGGCGGGAAATTCTCATCGAAATCGAAAAAATCGCCAGCCAGGGCATCCCGGACGAAGCGTTTGATCGCGTCCGTTCCACCGTTCTCAGCGGTCTCGCCATCCAACAGCAATCGCCGTCCGCCATCGCCCGCCACGTCGCGCTCGACCTGTTGTTCGGCCACCCCGCCGACGAATACCGGCGCCTGCCCGCGGCCTACAACGCTCTAACTTCCGCCCAAGTCCGCGAAACCGCCGCCCGCGTTTTCTCGGTCGCGCCGACCATTGTCACCGTCCTGCCAGAGTAGGCTTAACGACGGTTTTTCGGAGCGGGCCGCGTGAGGAAACCTTCCGCGTCGAGGAAGGATCCCGCCGGTAGCTCGAGTCCGTTTTCCGGAGCCGCGGGGCCGTGCGCCCGCAAGCCGCCGCTTTCGGATGGGAGAAGACACCAGCCTGGCAGGAGCTTGCCCCACGTGCCGGGTTTGTGGCCCGGCTGGGGCTCGCTATCCGCCCACGGTTTCGTTGGATCGGGCATCGACA
The DNA here is from genome assembly GCA_945873305.1 of Akkermansia muciniphila. GTDB lineage: Bacteria > Verrucomicrobiota > Verrucomicrobiia > Verrucomicrobiales > Akkermansiaceae > Luteolibacter > Luteolibacter muciniphilus_D. The sequence continues at coordinate 14,788 of CAMCCX010000005.1, read as the reverse complement.
TCGCGATGACCATTCCACCGACGGCGAGGCAGGGGCAGTGCAGCAGCCCTGCCCGATAGACCGGGTCCAAAGCGTGCTCGCCGAAGTCGTAAAACACAATCGCGGCTGATAGCTGGGTGTGGCCGAGCACCTGTCGCAGGCGGTCTCCGCCGACCCAGGTGGCGGATTGTTCGCCAGGAACGAAGTCGTGGGTTTTGACTTCCGCACGGACCATTTCGGGAAACGCCAGCCGCAAGCCGGGCAGGCTCGAGGGCACCGGGTCGTCCTTCAAAATCGAAAACGGTTGCCGCCATTGCAGGGTGCTGACCTGGCTGATCTGGTGGCCGTTGACCCACGCCCGGCGGATCGCGGCTTCGCCGGCCTTGCGAAGCTTTTTGAGCGCGTCGCCATTTCCCCGGGGCAGCCGCGCGCCCCAGCGGGGCGACTCGAAGCGTTTGGAAACCGCCTCCGCGGACGCGGCTAACATTTCCTGCCGGACGATTTCCAGATCCACCTCATCCGGGCTGATTTGATGCCCCAGCGCCACGATGATTCCGGGCCGTTTCAGGTAAGGCCGCTTGCCGAAAAACCTGCCGCGCTCGTAAGAAAAAACCGATCCCCACGCGCCGTCGCACCACAGCGGGATGAGCGGATGGCCGGCCTTTCTCGCGATGAGTTCGCAGCCGCGCTTGAGTTCGTTGAGCGTGCCGGTGCGGGTGAGTTGTCCCTCGGGAAACAGGCAGACGAGATCGCCGCTTTGCAGCGCCTCGATGGTGATGCGGATGGCCTCGCGCGGTTGGTTCACCCGGATCGTCACCGTTTGGAAAATGCTGGTGAAAAGGCGCACCGAGCGCCTGGCCACGTAGGCCTCGTCCATCACGAAGCGGACCGGCTTGCGGCAGGCGGCGGCGATGAAAAAGCCGTCCGCGAAGGTGATGTGGTTAGGCAGTAACAGCGCCCCGCCCGTCGCCGGGAGGCGCTCGGGATGGACCACTTGGACCCGATAGATCCAGCGGATCAGAGCGCCTCCGGTCAGGCGGATGAAATCGCCCGACAAGCGGCGGATGATGGAAGCGCTCATTGCGGCGGATGCTACACCAATGAAGGCGATGTCAAACCGGAATTCCACCGGCTCGCCATCCGTCAGGCTGAAGCCGGCAAGGGCGCGAACTGGATTTTCGAGAACCGCTGCGGCTGATGGAAATCCGGCTCGCCGGCTCCCAGATCGTTGGCGCTGACGAACTTTTGATCCGGGGACTCGAGGATCATCGCCACGTTGAGCCGCGTCTCCGGCCCGAAATCCAGCCGTGCGCGCAGCAGGTCGAGAGGGATGGCCATGGCGGCGAGCCAGGAGCCGTCGGCGGACATTTCGGAGAATGTCGCGACCTCGGGCATCGCGATTTCCACCTCTTCCGCCCGCACCCGCGGGGCGGTGAACTCACAGGTCCACCAAGCTCCGTTAGGCGCGAGGTTGAACTCGAAGTAGCGTCCGCTGACCGGGTCGGCGAGAAACAGCTCGGCGACGTCGTAGCGCCAGAGTTGCGCTTGGAAAGCGCCGGGCCGGGCTTTCGGGTGGAGGAGCGCGGGCTGTCGGTGATTGGCGATGAACCACAAATACCGCTCGTCGGTGACGATGGAAAAAGCCGCGGCAACCTGCAGAGGGGTGCCGTGCAGATCTTTTTCCAAGCCGAACAAGGGCACATCCAATTCGCCCCAAACCAAGGGCCGGGCGCTGCGAAAAACCATCACGCCGGGAATCTGGGCGCGGCCGGGATTTGATGTCGAGGCACGAAATGAGTTCCGATTTCCGGCATCGCAAAAAAAAACGGAAATTTGGTGGCTTTTTGGCCGGGCATTTGATTCAAGCCCCTTAACAAATTTATTCATGGCCCGTTCGAAATCCGGATTTTACAGCACCATTGAGTATATTGGCCCGCGCCCTCAAAAGCCGAAGCGCCGCAACTTCTTCGGCGGCTGGGTGATCATCGCGATCGCCTTGGGCATGGGCTTCTGGTTTGGCCGACCGTTGATTCCCTTTCTCAAGGCGGCCCAGGTGGGCGCATCGATGGATCAGGCGGCCCTGTTGATTTCCTCGCTGGAGAGTTCCAAGAGCTTCGGCGACGGCCTCGCCGCCGCCGCGCTTTCCCATTCCGGGGATGTTGTCACCTTCGACCCGTCCTATTACAAAATAGCCTATCCTAACGGTGACGTGCCAGCAAATAAAGGCGTCGCCGCGGATGTGCTGGTCCGCTGCTACCGCGCGATGGGCACGGATTTGCAAGTGTTGGTGCATGAGGACATGGCCGAGAATTTCCGCACCTATCCGCAGCTTTGGAATGCGGCGGCTCCCGATGCGAACATCGACCATCGCCGGATTCCGAACCTCCAGCGCTTTTTCGAGCACAAGGGACAAACCCTGACTCCGTCGCGAAATGCGGCCGACTATCTTCCGGGAGACATCGTCGTTTGGTCGCTCGGCAACGCGGAGCCGCACATCGGGATCATCGTTCCGGGGCCTGGCGACCGTGCGAATGAAATGTGGGTCGTCCACAACATCGGTGCCGGCGTGAAATGGGAGAACATCCTTTTCGACTACAGCATCCAGCGCCATTTCCGCTTTCCGGCTGACGGGGCGCAGTGAAATTTCCCGGCCGGGATCAGCCGAGATTCTCGATGCGGAAGACGACCGGCGTGCTGTTGATGCAGTCGAGCGCCTCGATTTCAGTGAGCGCGGCTTGAAGTTTCCCGAACGGGCAGGTGTGAAGCAGGAAAACCATGTCCACGAAGGCGGCGTCCGGATTGGCAGGATTGACGGGTGAATGGGTGCCGGAAATGCCGATGCGGTGGTCCGCCAGAACGCGCGCGATTTCCGCGACCACGCCGGGGCGGTCGGTGACGTCGAAACGGACGTAATACGCAGTGGAAGTTTCCCCGACTGGCAGAATCCGGCCGCTTTCGCGATAGGGCAGGAAACCGCGGTGGCCGGAAACCTGCTTCAGCGAGCGCGCCGCTTCCACGAGATCCGCCACGACTGAAGAAGCGGTGGGATCCTGGCCAGCGCCGCGACCGTAGAAAAGCGACTCGCCGGCGGCGTCGCCATGCACGGCGACGGCGTTGAAGACGCCGTGGACGGAGGCGAGGATGTTGGTTTGGGCGAGGAAAGACGGCTGGATGCGGAGCTCGACGGAGCCGTCGGCGTGCTCCCGGATGACTGCGAGCAGCTTGACGACGTAGCCGAGGTTTTTGGCGAAATTGATGTCGGCCGGGCGGACTTGCTCGATGCCTGAGACGTGGATCGATGCGGGATTGATCGGGAATCCGTAGGCCAGGGTGGCGAGGAGAATCGCCTTGTGGGCGGCGTCCCAGCCGTTGACGTCGAGCGCCGGATCGGCCTCGGCGTAGCCAAGCGCCTGGGCCTCGCCGAGCGCGGCTTCGAAGGTGAGCCCGGCATCGGTCATGCGGCCGAGGATGTAGTTTGAAGTGCCGTTGATGATTCCGGAAAACGAATGGATGCGGTTGCCGATGAACGAGTCCTGCACGGTGCGGATGATCGGAATGCCGCCGGCGACGGCTGCTTCGAAGTGGATCGGCGTGTCCATTTCCCGGGAAATGGCGAACAGCTCGACTCCGCGCTCGGCGAGGAGGGCTTTGTTGCCCGTGACCACTGGTTTTTTGGCGCGCAGGGCGGCGGCGACGATTTCAAACGCGTCGGTCGTGCCGCCGATGAGCTCGACGACGATGTCCACGGCCGGGTCCGCGACGAGGGCGCGCCAGTCGGTGGTGAACATCTCCGAGGCCACTTCTCCGGTGGTTGCGCGGACTTTCGCGAGGTCGCGGACGAGGATTTTGGCGATGTGCAGGGCCACGCCTCCGCCGGTGCGGCCGGTGATGAGTTCGCCGTTGCGCTGAAGAGTGTTCCAGACGCCGGAACCGACGGTTCCGAAGCCGGCCAGGCCGATGCCGAGAGATGAGCAGGAGGGGTTCACGCGGCCGACTGTGATCGCGTTTTCCCCGCTTGTCCAAGCCGGAAGAGATGGAAAAAACCGGCGATCAGCCCCGCTCGGTGTGTTGGCGCTCGGCTTCCAGCCAGTCGCCGTGGGAATCGCCGGGCAGGCCGTTTTCCACGCGGTTGCGGTAGTTGAGATAAGCGGCGCGGGCGACGGCGTCGAGCGAGGGCTTCGCGGCGGCTTTTTTGGCGGGAGTCTTCTTCGCGGCGGCGGGCTTCACCGCGGCGGGGGCCGGAGCGGCCTTTTTGACAGCGGCCTTTTTGGCGGCTTTTTTCGCCGCTGGCTTGGGAGTCGCTTCGGCTTTTTTCGGAGCGGATTCGGGCGTCGTTTTCGCAGTTTTCTTGGCAGCCATAAATTGGGGAGGTCGTTTGTAAAAACAGCACACAAGGTGCCAAACCAAAAATAAACAGGCTTTCTGGTGATTGCCAGCCCTTTCGATCCGGGTATAGTCCCGCCGTGGCAAACGCCTATACATGGAGTGCATCGCGCGGCGGGAGAGCTTATCGCTTGCCCGGCCCGGATCGTCTGGGCTGGTGGGCGGCGGTGGCGATGTTGGTGTCCATCCTTCTTCACGTCGTCGTTTTCTTCGCGCTCGATGAAATGAAGATCGCCTTCAAATTCGAGCAAGCCCGCGAACTCAGCACCCGCCCGATCGATGTCAGCCAGATGCAAGTGCGGCCGATGGAGTTGGAAAAATCGCTGCCGCCGGAAGAGGTCATCCAGCCGCCCAAGGACAGCGCGGCCTTGCTCGACGAGGTCGAGTTGCTGGACATTTTGCCGAAGGACCAGGAAATCGACATCAAGCCCGCAATCGTCGAGGCCGAGTATGCGCTGCAGATGAAAAACCCGGCCAAGGAGGGAAATCCCGAGGCCGCCGCGCTGGAAATTTCCGCCGGCCTGGAAGTGGACGCCGATCTCCCCGAACTCGGCCGGGAGCCGGTCAACATCAAGCCTGCGGAAATCGGCCAGATGACCGTGGACCCCGGAGCCGTCCTCGCGGACGACCATGAGATCGGGAAATTCACCGATGATCTCATCAAGCGAGGCGCCAACGGCAAAGTCGAGAACGGCACTCTCGACGGCGTGATCTCGCTCGACAGCCTGCTCGATCTTCCCGCGAACATCCTGCTCAGCAAGAAAACCATGCTGCCTAGCGACCTGCTTTTCGAATTCAACAGCTCCGAGCTCCGCGAGAGCGCCAAAGTCGGTCTGATGAAACTCGGCCTGCTGATGGACCGGAACCCCGGCCTTTTCTGCTGGATCGAGGGCCACACCGACCTCGTCGGCGGCGACGAATTCAACCTCAACCTCTCGATCAAGCGCGCCGAGGCGGTCAAAAACTACCTCGTCACCTCCCTGCGGATGGACCCGTCCAAGATCATCACCCGCGGTTTCGGGCGTTACGAACCGATCACCATCACCGGCACCACCGAGGAGCAATCCGCCAACCGCCGGGTGGAAATCCGGATGCGGAACACCCCGCCAACCAAGGACCAGATGAAAGTCGTTCCGCAGAAAGCCGCCGTCATCGAGGAGACTCCGGCCCCGGCGCCCAAGGCGATTCTCGTGAAACCGAAGCGCGCGCTGCCCGTGGAAGAAGTGCCCGCGCCGCCGCCGTTGCGGGCGAATCCCGTCGAGGAATTCCAGCCGTTGCCGGAAGTCCCCCGCGCCATCCCGCGCGCGCTGCCGGTCGAGTGAATTCGTGCGGGTTGTCGTCAGGGAGTAAAAGTTTAGATGAATAAGTCATCTAAACTATCTCCCTGAGTTGACTTTTAAAAAAATCAGCCTAAACGGAGGGGGTATTTCAAAAAACCACCATGCGCGCCCGTTCCAGCCGTCGATTTTTTGCGCTCGCGAGCTTCCTGCTCGTTTTTGTAGGTGCTCAGAGTGTCCGGGCGTGGCAGCCGGGAACCGGAAGTCCTGCCGCTGTGGACGGGTTTTCCGTCAATACGGCAAGCCGCCGGGATGTGCTGTCGTTCTATAACTGTGTTTACCAAGCTTCGGAGAACTACGCCGCGAACATGGGCTGGACCGGCAACGTTGCAACCGGCTCCGCTGGCACCACCACCGCCACCTTCAAGGACGATGTCCGGCGGCGGATCAATTTTTACCGCGCCATGGTCGGGCAGCCTGCGGATATCGTGTTCAATGCGACCAAGTCCGCCAAATGCCAGAAGGCCGCCCTGATCATGTCGGCGAATAACGCGCTGAGCCACACCCCGCCCACCAATGGACGTATTACACGGCGGACGGCTATGAGGCGGCCGGCAATTCAAACATCGCCTTGGGGACCTATGGCCCCGGATCGGTGAATGCCTATGTGCGCGATGATGGCGGCAATAACGTGATCGTTGGCCACCGTCGCTGGCTTCTCTATAGCCAAGCCCAAGAAATGGGCACCGGGGATATTCCAGCCAATGGCTCCTACAATTCCGCCAATACGATTTGGGTGATTGGTAATTTCAAAGCCGCGCCGACACCCAGATTCGTCGCATGGCCGAACGAGGGTTACGTACCGGATTCGCTCGTCCCGGCGAGGTGGTCCTTGTCCTATCCGGGCGCCGGCTTCGGCAGCGCGACGGTCACGATGACCCAAAATGGCAACAACGTGCCGCTGTCCGTGATTTCGAGAACCGACAACGGTTATGGCGACAACACCATCGTTTGGCAACCCAGCGGGCTGCCCGGCTCGGTCACCACTGACCTGCCTTACGTGGTCACTGTCACCGGCATCAGCGGCAGCGGAATCCCGACGAGCAAGACTTACACGACGACGCTCTTCAATCCCAACATTCTGGGAGACGCGGTGACCATCACCGGCACCGCCACTCCGCCAACCACGAGTCAGGATTACGCTTTCAACAGCATCGAACAGGCGGATTCCTATCAGCTCGAAGTCACATCCACCAGCGCGGCGGCGTGGACCGAAGGCGCGGAAGACTCGCCGACACCCCAAATCACGGCATCGATTTCCGCAGGCTACAGCCTCCGCCAGACGGGGCTCAAACGCATGGGTTCAAAGGCCTTCCAGCTCACCTATCCAGCCGGGGTTTCGGCTGATCAATCCTTCGCCATCACCCGTAACATCATCCCAGGCGCGTCAAGCCAGCTGCAGTATTATGACCGCGCCCGCTGGAGCGCCACCACGACGACTCTGGAAACTCAGATCTCCACGAATGGCGGCTCCACCTGGTCCAACATCACCAGCCGGAACGGAGTCAGCGTCACCGGATACAGCACAGAATGGGACGCCAATTGGATCAGCAGGAACGTGAGCCTCGCGGCATACGCGGGACAGATCGTTAATCTGCGTTTCATCATGAAACGTAACGGAGGAGTCGTTTATCAAGGGGTTGATTCAGATTATGGATTTTTCATCGATGACGTCACCGTGACCAATGCCACCCAACTGGCGACACCGACCACCACCGCCCTGCCGGGAAACGCCACGTCATTCACGCTGAACAGCACCACCGCCGGCACCAGTCTGATTGCAGGCACCAGCTACAACCTGCGCATCCGTCCGAATGTGGGCTGCCGTTGGTTCGGCTACGGCAGCATGAAAACCGTGACTGCGGCCGCGGTCACGCCTCCGGTCATCACCACGCAACCCGCCCCGGTTACCATCAACAGCGGCGCAACCGCCACTCTCACAGCAGCGGCTTCCGGGACTTCACCCGCTTTCCAGTGGTATGCGGGAGTTTCGGGCGTCACGACCAGCCCGGTGGCGGGAGCGGTTTCGGCGTCATTCACCACGCCGGCCCTCACCGCCAGTAAAAGCTATTGGGTCCGCGCCACCAACGCCGCGGGTACGGCGGACTCGAATGCGGCGCTCGTCACCGTGAACGATCCTTACACCAGCTGGGCCTTGATTCTCGAATCCGCCAACGGTTTGCCCGCGGGGACGATTTCAAATCCCGGCGGTGACGCGGACCGGGACGGCAGGAGCAATCTCATCGAATATGCCTTCGGGACCTCGCCGGTGGTGGGCAACGAGCCGACGCCGCGGATGCCGGTGAACTCCTTGACCGCGACTCACTTCGTCGTGCGTTATCAGAGGGATGTCACTCTAACGAGTCTCACATTCACCCCGCAAACCTGCCCCGTGCTTGGAAACTGGAAGGCTCCCGGTCAAGACGGCGCGCCGGCCGGATTTACGGATACCGTGGTTTCGACGGTCGGCACGTTAGAAACCCGCGAAGCGAAACTCCCGTTGAGTTCCGGCAGCACGTGTTTCATCCGGATTCAAGTTACCCGGCCATGAGTTGCCGTCAGACGTAGTGCAGCTCGACCGCTTTCGCGTCGATGGCGCTGTCGTTGTCGAGCAGTTCCTGGATCGGGTCCCAGCGGCCGGAAAGCAGGGCTTCGCGGGCGGAGTCGGGCATGGTCACCGGGATGTCGAGGCCGCAGGAGGTGCGGACGCGGAGCACTTGCACGTCGATGGTGACTTCCGTCTCCGGATCGGCTTCCACGGCGTCGCGGATGGCGACGATGTCGGCCGGGCTGGCCATCACGCAGGGCATGGCGAGCGTGGTGGAGTTGCCGTAGAAGATTTCCGCGAACGACTCGGCGATGACGCCGTTGAAGCCGTATTTGCGCAGCGATTGCGGGGCGTGCTCGCGGGATGAACCGCAGCCGAAGTTCACGCCGGCGACGAGGATGGACGCCTTGGCGAAACGCGGGTCGTTGAGCGGGTGCTGGGTTTTCACGCCGTGCTCGTCGAAGCGGACGTCGTAAAACGCGAATTCACCGAGACCGTCAAAGGTGACGCATTTCATGAAACGAGCCGGGATGATGCGGTCGGTATCGATGTCGGCGCCGGGGATGAAAACAGCGCGGCCGGTGACGGAAGGAACGGGGTCGAGTGCCATGGTAAGGTAGATTCTGAAATGCTGAAAAACTGAGATGCTGAAATCAAGCGACCGCGGCGGCGGGATCGAGTTCGAAAACCTCGCGCGCGTCGGCGACGGAACCCCGGATCGCGGCGGCGGCGACCATCACGGGCGACATCAGGATGGTGCGGCCGGTGGAGGAGCCTTGGCGGCCTTTGAAGTTACGGTTAGAGGACGATGCGCAAAGTTGGTCGCCGATGAGCTTGTCGGGGTTCATCGCGAGGCACATCGAGCATCCTGCACCGCGCCATTCGAAGCCGGCGGCGCGGAAGATTTCCGGCAGGCCTTCCTGTTCGCACTGGATGGCAACGATCTGGGAGCCGGGGACAACGAGCGCCTGCACACCGGGCGCGACCTTGTGGCCTTGGATGAATTTCGCGACTTCGCGGAAGTCGGAAATGCGGCCGTTGGTGCAGGAGCCGATGAAGGCGACGTCGATTTTCACGCCCTTGATCGGGGTGCCGGCGTCGAGCTTCATGTAGGCGAGCGCTTCCTCGATGGAGGCCTTTTCCAACGGAGTCTTGGCCGTGGCGGGGTCGGGGATGTTTTCGGAAATGGAAATGCCTTGGTCCGGGGAGATGCCCCAGGTGACCGTCGGCGGGATGTCGGCGGCGTTGATTTTGACGATGTCGTCGAACACTGCGTCGGCATCGGAGGCGAAGGACAGCCAGCGGGCGGCGGTGGCGCTGAAATCGGTCATGTCCACGTAGGGACGACCGTTCAGATAGGCCACGGTCTTGGCGTCCGGATTGACGTAGCCGCAGCGGGCGCCGCCTTCGATGGACATGTTGCAGACGGTCATGCGCTCTTCCATCGACATGCGGTCGAAGACATCGCCGGCGTATTCGTAGGCATATCCGATGCCGCCGTTCGCGCCGAGCAGGCGGATGATATGAAGGATGACGTCCTTGGCATAAACGCCGGGAGCGAGGTCGCCGTTCACTTCGATGCGGCGGACTTTCATTTCCTGCAGGGCGATGGTCTGGGTGGCGAGCACGTCGCGGACCTGGCTGGTGCCGATGCCGAATGCGATCGCGCCGAACGCGCCGTGGGTGGCGGTGTGCGAGTCGCCGCAGGCAATGGTGGTGCCGGGCTGGGTGATGCCTTGCTCGGGGCCGACGACGTGGACGATGCCTTGTTTGCCGGAGGCGAGGTCGAAATAGGTGACGCCGAAGTCATCGCAGTTTTTGCGGATCGCATCGATCATCTCGGCCGCGAGCGGGTCGGCGGGCTGGTCCTGATTGATCGTCGGGACGATGTGGTCGATGGTAGCGAACGTGCGCTGTGGAAATTTCACGCCAAGCCCGAGATCGCGGAGCATGCCGAAGGCTTGGGGCGAGGTGACCTCGTGGATGAGGTGCGTGCCGATGAAGAGTTGTGTGCGTCCATCGGCGATGGTGCCGACGGTGTGTGCGTCCCAGACTTTTTGGAAGAGGCTTTTTCCCATGGTGTAAGTGGTCCGCCGTGGTTCGCGGCGGGCGGGAAAACTGCCCATGGAGTTTCAGAATGTCAAAGCCGCATGCAAATCCGGTGGAAAGAAACCGGAGACCTCAACCGAGCTCGATGACCAAGCCGGCGATGATTCCCGCAAGAGCGAGCACGCCGACGGTGATCCCGATGATTTTCAACCAATTTCTGGGAGTCCGGACTTTGGAGGAAGGGCCTTCGACCCATTCATCCCAGGTTCTTTGCCGCTGGGCACTAGAGCGGTGGTAATGACGCAAGTTCCCGTTGAACTTGGAATGTTCGTCAGGGGAGGGACTGTGTTTCATGAGACGCTAGCAGATGACAGTTTTTCGCTTGGAATAAGAACTTTTTCACAAAAAAGAGTCCCGCCGGAGGCCGGGGGGACACTTGATTGGGTGGAATGAACGATGCCGGAAAGCGTGAATTACTTGGAGTAATGCACTTCAGGAGCAGGAGCCGATTGGATTTCCTGGAACTGGGGCAGCGCGCGCAGGCCGGGTGCTTTTTGCTCACCGGTGCAGCAGCAGGATGCGGCCAAGAGTGCGAAAACCGAAGCGACGAGTGTGGAGAGAATGCGGATCATGGGAATGAAATCAGGATATTTTAAGAAGGGTTTTCCAGCGATGAAAACGCCGGAGAGGGAAATCACTTGGACGGAGCCACGTATGCCGGCTGGCTGGGAGCGGGAGTGCTTGGGCAGCAGGAGGCGGCGAAGAGCGCGGCGGCAGCGGCGAGAAAGGCGAGTTTCATGATTTCAATGAGGTGGTTTTTGTTTGGGCGGTGGCATGAAACGCATGCCATTGAGCCGCGAGATTAGCCGCCGTGCCCGGCCCTGCAAGGCAAAAGACGAACCGCCGACGGCGGTTGGCCGCTCGCGATTCGTCGTGCGAATCACCCCTGAAACGGCCCCCCGGCGGACTGAAACCGCCCCGATCCGAGTCTTCCCCCTTGTATATTTTACGCATAGCCCGGACGCTCCCGCCATGCCCGCCGCGCCTGAAGCCGATCCCCGGTTCAACGAATTCATCATCCTCCAAGCCCAGAACGCCGGGCTGTTTCTCGGCCAAATTCCGAATCCCCACAGCGGGGAGAAACAAATCAACCTGCGCGCCGCCAAATCCGTGATTGATTCACTGGAAATGCTCGCTTCCAAAACCAACGGAAATCTCACAGCTTCCGAGCAGAAGCTCCTCACCACCGCGCTCGATAACCTCCGCCCGCTGTTCCAAACCGCCCTGGCTTCCACCGATTCTTAACCGCTCCAACTTCCATGAATTTCGACCCCTTCAACATCGGCAAGGTCCCCGTCGGCGGACCGGTTCCGTTTTTCATCCTCGGCCCGTGCTCTCTCGAATCTGAGGCGTTCGCCTGGGAAATGGCCCGCTCGCTCAAGGAAATCGCCGACCGCACCGGCATCCATTTCATTTTCAAGGCCTCCTTCGACAAGGCGAACCGTACCTCGGTGGACGCCTTCCGCGGCCCCGGCGTCAAGGAAGGCTGCCGCATCCTCGGTGAAATCGGCAAGGAGCTCGGCGTCCCCGTCACCACCGACATCCACACCGCCGAGCAGGCCGCCATCGCCGCCGAGCACGTCGATCTGCTGCAAATCCCCGCCTTCCTCTGCCGCCAGACCGACTTGCTCGAAGCCGCCGCCAAAACCGGCCGCGCCGTGAACGTCAAAAAAGGCCAGTTCCTCGCCCCGCTCGACACCGTCAACATCGCCGGGAAAATGCGCGCGTTCGGCTGCGAGCGCTTCCTCATCACCGAGCGCGGCACCACTTTCGGTTATAACAACCTCGTCGTGGACATGCGCTCGCTCTACTGGATGCGCAAGGAAGGCCTGCCTGTTATTTTCGACGCCACCCACTCCGTCCAGCGCCCCGGCGGACTCGGCGGCGCCACCGGCGGCGATGGCGAACTCGCTCCGGTCCTCGCCCGCGCCGCGGTCGCCACCGGCCTCGACGGCCTTTTCATGGAAGTCCACTCGGACCCCGCCAACGCCGTGTCGGACGGGCCTAACCAAATCCCGCTCGAATTCATCGAGGACCTGCTGGTCAAACTGATCGCGATTCACCACGCCTCGCACTGAGCGAGTCCAAACCCAATCGACCCCGTTCTTGCGCCGTATTCTCACAGCTCTCGCGCTTGTCGTGCCCGCCGCCACCTTGGCGGGAGAGGTGCCCGCGACTCCGCCGCCGGTGAAGGAAATTCCCGCCTTCGGGCTGCTTCCCGACGGCAGCGAGCTCAAGAGCGTGATTCTGCCGCGCTACGATGAAAACCGCCGCTTGCTCAGCGTCGTGAAAGCCAACGCGATGACCATCGTCGGTGCCGGGGAAATCGCCGGTGACACAGTTGCCGTCTTGTTTTACAACTCCGATCAAACCCAGCGCGGGCGCGTCGATTTCGCCAAGATGGTCTTCAACCAGCAAAAAGGCCTGCTCACCACCCGCGATCCCGTTCACATGCATTCCGACCGGCTGAGCACCCGCGGCAGCGGTCTTTATTACTCACTGGCGGAGGGAAAGGGTTTTATGCTCGGCCCCGTCACCACCCACCTCCAAGCTCCTCCCACCGAGACGACCATGCACGCTCCCAAATCACCGCTTCGCGCCACCGCTCTTCTCGGCGTCTCGCTTCTCTCCCAGTCGCTAGTCGCCGCGCCGCCCAAGCCGCTAACCGCTGCTGAAGCCGCCGCCATCCAGGCGGACGCCGCGTCCAAAGCTGAAGCCGCCAGCGCCGCCCAAACCCTCGCCCGCCAGAATCTGCAAACCGATGCGGCGGCGGCCGCCACCGTCTCCAAGGACGTCTCCACCTTCCTCGCTCAAGCCGATCTGCCCGCCGCCAATTCCGACCCCGTGCCGGCTCCCGCGAAACCGCTCGAAATCCAGAGCGGACCTAACGACACTTTGATCCACTGCGAGGGCGGCATGTATTACGATGCGGACGAGGGCGTCATGGTTTACCTCAAAAACGTCACCGTCAAAGATCCGCGCTTCAATCTTTCCGGAGCTAACGAACTGAAGATTTTCTTCGAGAAAAAGCCGGCCAAAGCCGCAAAAGACGACTCGAAAGAGGACTCGAAGGACGCGTCGAAATCCACCGCCGCGGAAGGCAGCCCCGGCGCGGGCTTCGGCGAGGTCGAGCGCATCGTCGCCACGGGCGCCGTGCTGATCGAACAGAAACCGGCTCCCGGCAAGGAGCCCATCCACGCCAGCGGCGCCATTTTCACCTACAACGTCACAGCCGACCAGATCATCCTCAGCGGCGGTTACCCGTGGTACACCCAGGGCACGACCTTCATGCGGGCGAGAGAGCCGAACCTCACCATCCGGATATCGCCTAAAACCGGCAGCTTTGTCACTGAAGGAATTTGGGACATGGGCGGAAGTCTGGAATCCAAAAAAAAGTAGGCGTTTCCCATCCGTGACCGCCAAGCCCAATTCCGCCACTATCCCACCGATGCACCATCCCGGCTCCACCTGCTCCCACACGGAATCCGCCGTCCTCTTCGCTAACGGACTTCGTAAAACTTACAACGGCCGCGCCGTGGTGGACGGGGTTTCCATCACCGTCCAGCCCCGGGAAATCGTCGGACTGCTCGGTCCTAACGGGGCGGGCAAGACCACCTCGTTCTACATGATCGCCGGCCTGATCCCCGCGGACGCCGGTTCGGTTTGCTTCAACGGCCACGACATGTCGCACATGCCGATGCACCGCCGCGCCCGCCTCGGGCTCGGCTATCTGCCGCAGGAGGAGTCGGTTTTCCGCAAACTCTCGGTGCTGGACAACCTGCTCGCCATTCTCGAAACCCGGCCGAATCTCAACCGCGCCGAGCGCCATGAACGCGCCCATGATTTGTTGGAGCGCTTCGGCATCAGCAAGCTCGTCAAGTCGCTCGCCATCACTCTATCCGGCGGGGAGAAACGCCGCCTCGCCATCGCCCGCTCGCTGTGCTCGGACCCGACGCTGCTGATGCTCGACGAGCCCTTCGCCGGCATCGACCCCATCGCCGTGGAGGACATCCAGCGCATCGTCCGCGAGCTGCGCGACCGCGACGGGCTCGCCATTCTCATCACCGACCACTCGGTGCGCGAAACCCTCAGCATCACCGACCGCGCCTTCCTCATCCACGACGGCCGCGTCATCCTCGAAGGCGCGTCCGACGAGCTCGTCAACGACCCCATCGCCCGCAAGCATTACCTGGGCGAGGATTTCAGGATGTGACGCGGCTCAATGCGCCGCGAGCCAGTTAGGCCCGGTGCCGGAGCTGACCTCGACGGGCACGCCGTGAGGCAGCGGCAGCGCGGTTTTCATGGCGGTGAGGATTTGCGGGACGAGTTCTTCCCGTTCGTCGAGCGCGAGGTCGAAGACGAGTTCGTCATGCACCTGGAGCAGCATTTTGGACTGATAGGACTTCTCCCGCAGCAGCGCGGCGATGCGGAT